>NZ_SZNL01000006.1:179465-198652 GCF_005068605.1 Sulfitobacter sp. 15WGC
TGACCCGCAGCCAAGATCCATAATTCGTGGACAATCGGCAGCGTCCGGTTTTGGGAATTGCTTTGCCGCATGGCTCGGGCCGTCGTTACCTGTTATTTGGCACTAACGGTTTGACCAGGAACTTTTTTTAATCCTCATAAAAGCACTCCAAATCACGCCGCCCTTTCAGTTGAACCGGCCGATAAGGTTTGACATCCCCGCACTGGGCTACGGTCTTTGCTCGCATGCGCGCTTCGACTGAGGGATGGATAGGAAAATCGTCACCAATTGCGCGAATTCCCTTCTTCCAGAGGATGCGAAAAGGTCCAAATGCCACGATAGCGTCTTCGCGGTGCTGCAAACCCAGAGGATCAAGTGCGCGATTCAGGACATTTTCGTTGATCTGAATCGAAGGCACACATTCGTTCAACTCTTCGACCATCCAATCCAGGGCGATATCACTCAGGCGCGACTCGGCCTCGGGATAGCTTCCGCCAATGTCGCTGTGACACCCCGGAAACCAGACCTGCTTGAGCCACTTCGGCTCTCGATCTTTGGTTTCGATGGCAGCTGCCCTGGAAGCCCATCCAACCCTTGGAAAATCGGCACGATCTTCGTCGATCGCCATAGCGTGGCGGGCGTGTTGAACGTCTGGATCCAGCCACTTGTCGTAGTTGCGCTTGTTCCAAGCCGCGAAATGCCCCGTCTTGAGAATTTGCGGCCAATCCATTGGGCGCCAGAGCTTCAGTTTGCGATCGTGATCGTCCGAGAAATATTTAAAGTTATCGAGCAGCAGTGAGCTAAGCTGCCAAAGAAGCGCACTGAATAAAACGCCGACAGGGATGAGCAGAAGCAAGGACCACTCCAATGCAATGCCAGCAACTAAAGTAACCCCGGCCGCAAAGGTGACGCCCCAGACCAGTGTGCGAACGACTGCGGTTCGGAGTGATGCAACCGTGTCGAAGACCCCGATGAAAGTAGGCTGAACGTTGCCTTGATTGTCTTTGCCTTCGAGAGGAAAGCTTGAATATTTCGTGCGAAACCGTCTGCCGAGCTCTTCACGGTTCTGGAAGTAAGGGTCTTTTCCGCGGGGTTTTCCCGCGCCGTGGTTATACACGAATTTCACAGCATCCTTGGCGATCTTGCGCAGACCGGGGCCGTGGCGCGGAACCGGCGAACCATCGGGCATCTGCGTTGGGACACCGCAGAGGTTCATAACGTTTGCCACCGCTCTGACCGTGTAGGCTCCCCTTGAGAACCCAATAAGAAGGATACGGTCGCCTGGTTCGTAGTGTGCGATTATCTGCTCGTAGCAATCGACAATGTTGTGATCTAAGCCAGTTCCGACCGCGCTTTCCAGGATCGGCTTGATACGAATGAAGATCCCGCCGCTTTCTCCTGTTCCTAAGCCTGGATCATAGAAAGCTACTTGATCTTTAGGGCTAATGGGTGAATCCGGGCCCGGGCGCATTGCGCGATACATCTTGTAGACATTTGAGAGCCGCTGGTCTGGCCTGGCACCACCCATCTGGCCAGTTCCATCCGAAAAGATGCAGATATTCTTACCCATGTGTCAACCTATAGATGAATTCCAATTGAAAGCTGTGATCTCTAAAAAAATGTCGATGGAGGTGAGTGCCCCTGCTGAGTTTCACCTTAACCGAGAAAAAAGTAGAACATAGTAGAAACACATATGTCCACCTTGAATTGGGTAAACGAGTGAGGTGCGCTCAATATGTTCAATTCTGATCAGAAAATGGACACGCTCCCGACGGTAGCTAATCTCAATCGCATTGATCCGTCCGCCGACATACGGCGCCTCTATCAAGTTGTGGCTTTGTAGGAACTCGGACAGTCGGAAATTGGCGCCGGGTTTCGAATGGCAGGTCTGGTGAATACGGCATTGCAGCGTGACGTCCCTCTTGAACGGCAGGAATGGGCCCGTGAACTCCCCCTGCAGAGAGGGCGGAGAGCTGACCTTTGCTGCAAGTGCGATACGGCGACGTCGGTGATCTAATAGCGGACATTCCTGGATTGCCGTCGCCGGTCTCATTGCGGCCTTCGCGATTCGAGTGATCAATGTCCGGCGCGGCGGAGCTGGCGCCCCCCCGCGCGCGTCAGGGGGCCTGATCCGGATGGCCGACCGAGGCCCTCAGCCCAGGGAACATTCCGGCCCGACAGGCACGATGCCGGTGGGGTTCAGCGCCTCGATCGAGTAGTAGCCGCGCTTGATGTGGTCAATGCTGACCGTATCGCGCACCCCGGGGATAGCGAGGATACGGGCCTGGTAGCGGCTTAGGGCAGGGTAGTCCGCGATGCGGCGCAGGTTACACTTGAAGAGGCCGTGATAAGCCACGTCGAAGCGCACCAGCGTCACGAAGAGTCGCACATCGGCCTCGGTGAAGCGACCTCCCAAAAGGAACCCGCGACCGTCGCCGAGGCGCTCCTCGAGTTCATCGAGCATTGCGAAAACCTCGCAGAATGCTTCCTCGTAGGCGACCTGCGTGGTGGCGAAGCCCGCGCGGTAAACGCCATTGTTCAAGCTCGGATAGATGCGGTCGTTGAGCGCCTCGATGTCCTCGCGGAGGTCCGCCGGAAAGAGATCGATGCTATGGTCGGCCAGATCTCCGAAACCGGAGTTCAGCATCCGCAGAATGTCGGCGGACTCGTTGTTCACGATGGTCCCGCGCTTCTTGTCCCAGAGCACCGGCACCGTGGCCCGGCCCGAGATCGTCGGGTCGGCCCGGGTGTAGATTTCGTGCATATAGGACGCGCCCTCGGCCTCGGTCGGATCGCCGAAGTGCCAGCCCTGGTCGGAGAGATCCGGTTCGACGACCGAGACCGAGATCACGTCCTCCAACCCCTTCAGCTTTCGGGCGATCAGCGTCCGCGACGCCCAGGGGCAGATCAGCGCGACATAGAGGTGGTAGCGGCCCGCCTCGGCCTTGAAGCCGCCCTCGCCGGTCGGCCCGGCGCTCCCGTCAGGCGTCACCCAGTGGCGGAAGCTGGAGGTCTGGCGGACGAAGCCACCCTTGTCGTCCTTGGCTTGGACCGGCTGCCAGTCGGCAACCCATTTCCCGTCTCGAAGCATGATCGTCTCCTTAATTCTTGAGCGTGATTGCGGTGCCCCAGGGATCGCGAACGGTCAGGCCGTTGGCATTCTTGATGCTTTCAAGCCCGGCGCTTTCAACCTGGCCAGCGATGGAGGCAATGTCCGCCGCATCACGGACAACAATCTCGATGGCATCGAGACCTGCCATACCCTCGGGGCGTTTGCTGGCCCGGCGGCTGTTCCAGATATTGCCGGCAAGCTGGTGGTGGTAGCCGCCGCTGCCGTAGAAGCTGGCCCCAGGATAGCGCGCCGCGATATCGAGGCCGAGCACGTCGCGATAGAAGCGGTCGGCTTCGCCCGTGTCGCCCACCTGAAGGTGGACATGGCCGATGCTGCCGTTCTCGGGGAAACCCGACCATTCGGTGCCTGCGGCGCTTTGCAGCAGACCCTGGAGATCCAGCGGGTCGGTGCTCATCCGGATCTCGCCGCCCTCGCCGTGCCAGGCCGAGACCGGGCGGTCCGTATAGACCTCGATGCCGTTGCCCTCGGGATCGGCGAGATAGAGCGCCTCGCTGACGATATGATCCGAGGCACCGTGAAGCGGCACACCCGCCTCGGCGATGTGAGCGACCCAGCGGGCCAGGTCGGATCGGGTCGGCATCAGGAAGGCGGTATGAAAGAGCCCGGCCTGCCGCGGGTCGAGTGGGGAAAGGCCTGGGTCGCCCTGAAGCTCCAGAAACGGCGTGTCGCCGGTGCCGAGGGTGACGCGATGCTCGCTGGTCGCGACCGGGCTGAGCCCCAGCGCCATCTGGTAGAAAGTGGAGACCGCATCGAGGTCTCGCACCTTGAGCCGGACCGCCCCGATACGCATCGGCGCGGTCGTCATGTCGAAGAAGTGGTCGACGGTGGTCATTGCAGGTCTCCTTGTGAAAGAGTGCGGCCGCGGGAGGTGACCCGCGGCCAGCAAGGGAGGTCAGGCGAACTGGCCGAGGCGTTGGTCGAGTTGCGGCACGCGCAGCGCGAAGGCTCCGCGTCCCAGGACGGCGACGACGCCTTGCACGACCGCCCAGAACAGCGGGTATTCCCAGCCGCCGCCTTCGTTCGAGAAGCTCCAGCCGAAACCGGAATGCGCCCATGTCGCGCCCAGGAGGACAGGGATCAGCGCGATCGAGACGAGGCGTGTGCCGAGACCGAGGATCAGGGCGATACCGCCCGCCAGCTCTGCGAAGATCGAGAAGTAGGCGAGCACGCCGGGCAGGCCGAGGCCTTCGAAGAAGGCGACGGTGCCGGGGATGGTAAAGGCGCTCACCTTCATCCAGCCATGGGCGAGGAACAGGACGCCGGTCGAGATGCGAAGGGCGGCGGCGGCGTAGTCGGTATGGGTCTGCGTGGTCATGTCAGATGCTCCGTGGGGTTGGGGATGTCAGGAAAACTGCCAGCGCGGCGCGATCCCGGTGCCGTGACCGAAGACGTAGCCGAACTGGATGTTGAGGAAGCCGATGGGCTCGAGGTAGCGGGCGTTGGCGAGCGGGCCGGCATCGACCGGCTCGAGGCCGATCTCGGCGGCCAGCGCCTTGACCGTCTCGCGCGCGGCCTCGTCATCGCCAGCGACGAAGGTCTGGATGGGCTGGCCATTGACCTTGAGGCCCGTGCCGTAGTTCTGGGCGAAGACCGTGTTGAACGCCTTCACCACCGTCGCGCCGGACAGGCTGGAGGCGATCTCTTCGGCCGCCGAGGTCTTGTGCCCGACTTGAAGGCCGGAGAAGTCCTCGGTCACCGGGTTCGAGACGTCGATGACGGTCTTGCCGCTGAAGTCGGCCTTGCCGGCAAGATCCGCGATGGCCCCGTAGGGCGTGGCGACGACTACCACCTCCGCCTTGGCGACGGCGGTAGAGAGAGCGTCGTTGCGGCCGATGGTTGTCACCTCGTGGCCGGCCTCGCCCAGAATCCGCGAGAGCCCTGAGCCGACATTTCCGTTGCCGATAACCGCGATACGCATGGCATTCTCCTTCGCTTTGCCGCCCTGCGGCGGCCTGTTGATCACTAAAGCGAAAGTAAGGCTTTCCCATATTCCATAAAATAACGATGTTATGGAGTGACTATCGCGAATTTATTCTCAAAAGGGCGCTCATGGATATTGTCGACGAACTCAAGGCTTTCGTGGCCACCGCACGGACCGGCTCCTTCACCGCAGGGGCCGAGCAACTGGGGGTCTCGAACCGCCTGACCTCGAAATACGTGGCCGAACTGGAGGCGCGCCTCGGCGCGCGGCTGCTCCAGAGAACGACCCGGAAGGTGGGGCTGACGCCAGCCGGCGAGGATCTCCTCGCGCGGGCGCCAGCCGTCCTCGATGAGCTCGATGCTCTGCTGGGGTCTGTGTCAGAGGGGTCGCGCGGCCTGAGCGGGATCATCCGGGTCTCGGCGCCTGTGACCTTCGGCGAAGTCTACGTGGCCGGCATGTTGGCCCGGTTCGCCGAAGCGCACCCGGATCTGACTTTCGACCTCAGGTTGGACGATCGCTACGTCGACTTGGCCGCCGACGGCATCGATCTGGCGTTCCGGATGGGTGTGTCGGAGACGCTGTCACTCAAGACGCGCAAGCTCGGCACGTTTCACAGCTCACTGGTTGCGCATCCAGACTACGTGAATGAGCACGGGGCACCGAGAACACCGGATGATCTCTCTCAGCACGCCTGCATTGTCGATACCAACCGGCGCCAACCGCATCGGTGGACGTTTAGCAAAGACGGCACCGCGATCGTCGCCCAGGTGCGGGGCCGGTTCCATGTCAACTCGGCCCGGGCGGCAATCGAGTTGGCCTCGGCCGGCATGGGGATCGCCTATGCGCCGCGGTTCGCGACCGCCGACATCCTGGACACTGGCCGCCTCGTTCCATTGCTCGAGGATTTCGACATGGATGGGGGACCGGTTACCGTCGTTTATCTCGAAGGTCGGACCTTACCTCGAAAGATACGAACCCTCATCGACTTCGCTGCTGAGGATGTTCACGCCATGTCTTGACGAGCCATGAGAGGCAATCCTGGTCGGGTCAACAGCACCGACATGAATGGCACCTTCGGGTAAGTTGCGACGCAGCGAAAACCTCCCTGACGAAGGTCTGGTCTGGGCCGTTCGCAACAACGTTTCGGCCCAATCCGAGTGCTAACTTGACGTTTGCCTGTAGATAACGCTTATGACCTTTGTGAGATCAACCAATTTCGCAATGCGCAGTTAGGAAAGGCTGGACTGGATTGCGGCCAGCCGCCCTCCACACCAATTGACGGAAGTGAACAGAGAGGTTCGGCTCGCCGGAAGTGTAGGTTACCCGCTGCAGGCCGGACTCTCGTATTGCGTCGTCCACTTCGCCCTTGCCGCGACATCCACCAGTTGGCGCTGCCGATTGTCGATGCGGCGCCAGGCCGAACGGAAGTCACGATGGGACATTGGCAGAAGGTCATCACGCCCGAAGGCAAGCGCGATCGTAATTGCCTCGCTCGTCGACATTCCCCGCATTACTTCCTGCGCTTCCTGTTTGCCGAGTAGAACTTGACGGCAGGCTTCGGCATCCCTGTAGTTGGAGTTCAGCGCCGCGGATGCTTTCGGGTCGCCAACAATCCTCTTAAGTTCCGTGGGTTCGATGCATTCAAGTTCGATGTAAGTGGTCATGGTTTCGTTCCTTTTGTGGCTTGCCCGTTTGGGTAGACGGGAAATTGGAACTTTTTGGGAAACGCGAAACGGTTTTTTCGGGGTGCCTCTTGCCAAGCGCTGGAAAAGACGAGCGCCCATACCCTCGGGCTGATAGTTGGCAGTCCGAACTCTTGTTGAGGTCAGAGCGAGCCGTGTTCAGGATGCTGTGGAAATTTCGGCGAGGGCGGGAAAATGTTGAAAACGCCCAGCGTCCATCCCGTGCGGATGATGGTTGGGCGTTTTCAACACTCATCGGAAATAAGGGAATTTCCGGCGAAAGACAGCGGTATGCGCCATCGCTGCTGCCTTGTCGTCACAGATCAAGCTCGACTTGAAAGCTACGTTGTCGCTCGATCATGTCAACGAATTCCTGAGCGGACGCCAGCCCTGTGGAGTGATCGTAGTGCCGCTGGGCCGTTTGCTCGTCGTGCTGGCCGAGCAAGACTGTGGCGGCACGCCCGCCTGATGCGAGGTGCTCGCTGGCTTCAGTGGCGACATTGTCACGCAGCCGATGGACTGAGACACGCACACCGAAAGCGCGCTCTGTCAAATCGCCAGTAAGCCGACCGATCTGAGCCTCGCTTATTGCTGCGCCACGCGCGTGCATGGACGGAAATAGAGAGGCTCCATCGTCAAACAGTGGGCGATAGGAATGCCTGTATTCCTCCAGAGCAGACGCGAGCCTCTGACTGGAAAGGGTCTGGTCAAACGGACCACCTGCCTTCTGATCCTCACGCAACTTCAGCATGCGGGCCGGGAGGTGAATGTGCACCATTCCCTCACATGGGATGTCCAGGGTCCGGCCAAACGCAAGTGCGGACAGTGCCCGGGCACGTTGTGGCAATGCAACCGCGACACTCAGAAGGATGCCGTTCCGAAAGTCCTTCGCGGCATGCAGGCCGCGAAGACGACGGGACCGGGCTTGCTGCATAAGGTCGAAGCCAAGATCATAGATCCGCGAAGCACCAACGAGTTGGGCCCCTGTTTTCGTCGTGGAGCCGGCTTCTGCCGCGCGTTCACGCCAATCGCAGGCCACAAACTCGCAGGCTTGCGAGGAGAACCCCGGCATGACGAGCTTGATCCCTGTAAGTATGCGGCTGATGTAATCTGACGCCGTTCTTACCGAAGCCTTTTGCGTCACTACCCTTGCGTAGCCCTCGAGCGTTCCACCGGTCGGCGACATCGGAAGATCCTGCGCTCTGCAATAAGTAACCCATCCGCTCAACGCGCGAATGACGTTCTGTGTATGCGCGGCACTCCAGAGAACCTGTCCCTTCTTGCGGAGGCCAGCTTCGGAAGCCTCGATCCGTTCAGCGAGGATTAGTTGCCATTGATCGGGAAGATCGGAAAGGCGCATTCTTGCCGTTTGCCATGAGGTCCGACGAGGCGACTTTGGGGTCACCCGCGCCTCGCGCAGAACGCTGGCAAAATGGGCGCAGCGTTCTGCGCCCCAGACCTCAGCGGCCACCTTATGGACGTAAGCAAACTCCATCAAAGCAGGCGCTCCGATCTGTTGCAGCCTGCCGCTGAGATGGCACTTGAGGTCATCCTGCCCCGGAGGGGAGGAACCGGGGCCGGCGCAGCGAATACGGGCCAATAGAGCGAGGTGTTCATTCATGTCTTGAAGCTTTCCTTTGGTTGCCTCGCGCCCTCAGGCGGCGGGGCGTCTGTCCAGTCGCGCGAGCCACTCGTCAAAAACGAGGCTCTCGTCGAGCTCGGCATAGTGATTGATTGTCGTCTGCAATTTCTTATGCCCCAGCAGGCGCTGCACCTTCGGTAAGTTATCGAGGCTGTCTTTCAGCCAAATCCATCCGATCAGGTGGCGATAGAGATGCGGATTGATGCGAACGCCGACTTTCTGGTGCAACCGCTTTGTCACCCGATGCAGAAGGCCTGAGTAGTAGCCATCTGCGTTCGTCTTTCCCTGTCCGGGAAAGAGATATGGATTTTCCTTCTGGAATGGTGCCAGCATCGTTGGGCGCACGATCTCCAAATACGTTTTCAGGAGCCTGCTCGCCGTCGTGCCCAGCTGAACTGTCAAATCAGCATCACCTGCACTCCGCATCTTTACTTCCGAAGCGGGCACTACGATACGAGCGCGGCCATCAGACCATGCGATCCAATCGAGACGCGCACGCAGAACATTGGCACTGCGAGGGGCTCTTGCCAGCAAGATATCGTGGGCCAAGGTGGCCATGATATCTCGACCGAGGTCAGGGTCGAGCACCTCGGCAGGCGGTGGGAGCACTCCGTTCTTTTTCTGGCAGGCTTTCCGCTTCGCCTTGATCGATGCGTCTATGTCCGCAAGCAGCATCGCACTCAGGTCGATGGTCTGCTGAATGCGGGTGTCATTAAACAGCCTGAGCTTGGACATGTTCCGCGGTGCGATGCCCTGATAGTTCACCTTATGCAGAGCGATCGTATCATCGATTTCACGGAGGTCCTCCGGCGGCCGGTTCAGATAGTCCCGGGCGATCTTGCGCGCCGTCTTGAGAACGCTTGTGACGTAAGCACTCGGAAAATCGCCTTGGTTGACTTCGCTAAGGGTCTCCGCCGCGACGTCGAGGAATTCCGGGTCGGTAAGTTCTTCGATGGTCTCGGGCACGACGTCAGCCGACGAAGCAACAGCTTTAGCCAGCGACTTAATGTATCCGCGCCGTGTCTTTAAGGTTTCGGCTTTCCAAGTGTGTTTGCCGACCAGGAAACCCGCTTGGCGCAACAATTCCGACCGGCTTGGAGCATCCTGTTTAGTGGACTGACCGGGCCTTTCGGCTTTCTCCTGCCGTTTGGCGCGCAATTTGGCCTTCTTGTCGCTGATTTCACCGGTAGCCTCTTGTTGATCCATTCGCGCAATGAACTCGGCCCGGGACAGTCCATCACGTGAGGCCTTCCCCTGTGCCCAGGGAGCCACTCTGGTGTCGAATTCTTCCATTAGCGGCGCAAGTATCGCGTCATCGACACCGAATTTGTCCCGTGCGTCGTCAAAGGGGTGGCAAGCGGTCGCAAAGTCGAGGTGCGTCAACTTTGGTCCAGACGCGAGGTGGCTCAGCAGTGTTGAGATCTCGCGAACCTGCTTTTCGCACCGTGCAGCGCTCTTTGAGGATGTCTCGACGCGGTAGTTGTAAAAAGCCGCGAGGGTCGCGGTGGTGATCTCGTCCGGGGCAATTCCTCCGTCGTGGAGAAAGACGAAAAACGGGCCGCAGGCGTATTTTGCCGAGCATGGGAGGTCACTATCTTGAATGGCTTTATAAGCTCTCTGATAGTGCCCGGCTATATCATTGATAGAGCGCTTGCGCTCCCGCGGCTGGTCGCGCCCAGCGGCGTTTACCAGTGCCGAGCGGTAGGTTGCATAGCTTCCTTTGCTCAGGTTGAACCGTGCAGGCTCATTACTATCGATAAAGTCAATTACATCCTGCTTGCAAACTTGTTTCAGTTCGGGGGCCCACCCAGCATGTCGACACAACCAACGTAGTTTTGAAACCAAACTATTTTTTCCTTGGCGTCGGGCTTTTTCGATCAGGTCGGCATAGGTCACACAGGAAATCGCTTGCGCTCCAAACAGATCCATCCCGGTAGCTGCAGATAGCGCCGAAAGTGTCGAGTGGCGCGGCCGAAGACCGGGAATGTTCAGGATGTCGCTGACGGCTTTCGGGCTCAGCCCTGCGCGGAGAGAAAGCGCGCGCATGCTTTCACCGCTGGTTTCGAGGTAATCGCGCAGTATTCGATCGAGTGTCATGGAGTTTCCCATTCAGGTTCGCGGGGGATTTCGAGTTCGAGGTTCGGCCTCACAGGGTCAGGCCGGACTCGAAGCTCGAAGATCGCCAGCCACTCGTCCTTGATCGTCCACGATTTGCCGAGCTTCGCGGCTTGAAGCCTCACAAGACCTTCCGGTGTCGGGCAGCCGTGATTGATCCAATCTCTGATGGTATGCGGGTCCCGATTGAAGATCTCGGCGACTTCGTTGGCGGTGTAATAGACAGGCTTTTTCATGATGTTCCTCCATTGGGTCATGGAGGAATTAGGTTCCGCACGGCTTTCTCGGAAATTTCCGAAGCAAAAAAGAGCTATGCGGTCCCGGAGGAACGGCATCCGAAGTCAATGAGGTTTGCGAAGGAAAAGTGTCACTCCGTTAAGAGGTATTTACTACCGGGATGACACCTTCTTTCCGAAACCAACCAATTTCTTCTCGATCTTCCGAACCGGTCTCACCTCCCTCCTGAACCAACAGGATGAGAGTGATGACTTTGACAAATCGAAACCTGCCGGCCCGTGATAGCTCAGGTCGGTTCTGCAATTCTGGTGCCTATCGCGTGGCTCACGCATGTCGCCCGACGACTTTCACCCCGGCATCTGAGGCGCGCCCAATGTTGAGGTCGGCGTTGACACTGGCCAACCGAACCTTGCGCGAGGCATCCGAAGGCGAAGGTGTGCCCAGTGTCATCGTCCGGGCCAGCCCCGGGGCCGGAAAAAGCACACTTGAGCGAGAGCTTATGGCCGAACGTGCATCTGAGGGGCAACTTGGGAACGTGGCCTTCCATGTGCCGACGCTTGCCTTGGCTGCGGAGGCGACACGCGAAGCGGAGTGCCTTGGCCTTTCTGCCCAAACCATTCGCGGCAGGTCTGCACCGAGACCTGACGGAAATGGTCCGATGTGCGCCAAGGCTGAGCTGGTCGAGCAAGCAAATCGAATTGGGCTCTCTGCAAAGGAGCATTTTTGCGAAAGGAAGTTGGAGGATGGCACAGTTGCACGATGCCCCCACTTCGAAGAATGCGCCTATCTTGGCCAATTCAGAGTGGATGCGGCCTGCCACTTCCTTGCGACCGCATACTTCGCCCTGCCGAAGCAACCAGGTGTAGATCCGACACTTAGGGTCTTGGACGAGACCTTCTGGAAGAGCTTCCTTTGGATCCGAGACATCGATCCCATCGCCTTCAAGGCCCCCCGGACATTTCTTCCGACGTCAGGCGCCGCAGATCATGCGGATCTACTAAAAGCGGCAGCGCAAGTCGTCGGGAAGCTTTGTGCTGGGGAGAGCCCGTTGGCATTGCCTTATTCTGCAGGCGATTTCACTGCTTTTGCTGAGCTTGAGCACAAGGGCCAGGCACCCGCTTCTGACATTCGCCCCGACCAGGACCCCCTGACCCAGAAAAGAATACTGGAGAAGGCCGCTCAGGCGCATCGGAAGGTTTCACGCTTCGCAGCGGTCTGGAAAGTTTTGGCCGAGGCAAAGCGTTTGGGCCTGACCGAGTGCGAGCGGCTTCGCCTATTTACAGATGGTGAAAAAGAGGTGCTGCGCGTGATGCGTAAGCAGCCGCTGCGGCACAAGGAACCTATGCTGGTTCTCGATGCCGATGCAGACACCGAGATCTTGGCCGCTCTCGGCTGTGATACTCGAGCAGAGCATGAACTGACCCTGCGGCCTCGAGCCCATGTCGTGCAGGTCCACGATCACCAGATGTCCATCTCGGCACTGCTGAACAGCGAAAGCCACCGCGAGGGGGGCAGAAGGGTAATCGCGAGAGAAGTGCTGCGTGATCGCCTCGCGAAGAACACAGGCGTGCTTGTAGGTGCAACCAGAACGGTTGTGCAGAAATTCTTCGAGGACGCAGGCCATGATTTCAGTTCGAAAAGTGAGACCGAGATCAACCAGATCATGCTTGGCACCAAGCTACATGGGGCACGATGGCTCTGGCTCGGAGGGAGGTCGTTGGGATCGAACCGCTACAAGGACTACTCCGCAGTGATCGTTCTTGGTCGTCAAGAGTTGCCTGTCTCGACGCTGGAGGATCAGGGACGCGCACTGTGGGGAGATACACATGGGGAACCGCTGAACTTCGTGCCGATGGATATGAAGGGAGGGCAGCGGCTGCCCTTGGTTGAACTGCCCTACGAAATGGCAGACGGTAGCGGCATGGCGGTGAAAGTGCCCTGCCATCCAGACCACAGAATCCGCCGGGTGCAATTACAGTCACGCGAACTCGCCACGCGCCAATTGGTCGAGCGTCTTCGACTGGCCCATGCTCCCTACCGTAAGCGTGTCATTCTGGTCTCCAATATTCCGATCCCTGGTCTTCCTGTGGACGAGTTGATCTCGTGGAATGAGCTGAAAGGGGACCGGATAGACGCCGCAATTTCTATCTCTCTGGTCGAGAACGGATTTGCTCGGTTCAAACAGGGAGAGATCGTCGAAAACGCTCCCGGAGTGTTCGACACGATCGATGCGCTCAAGGGAGAACTTGGAGAAAAGAAGTCATCGGCGCACTTGATCCGACGTTTCAAACAGTTTGCCAAGCCTTTGGGCGGGAAGCTTCGTCTGAGAGACTGTAGGCGGCCTCCGCTTGATGCGGCAACCAATTGGTCGGTCGAACTGCTGCTGCCTGAGAATGCGGCTCCCGGGCCGCGCGGGTAACATCTGCGCTGGCAAGCTACCGGGCAATCAAACAAATGATTTTTCGAAACCCACTTCGACCCAATGTTCTGGCTACAAGAAAGGAAACTGCTATGACTAACGAGAATTATTCGCCACAGAAAGATATCGAGGTAGATTTGATTGCAAGGGGAGGGGGAGCGCCCTCAGTCGCTTGACGTCTGGCATCTGAATGATGAGCAGCTCGAGACTATTAGGGATGCTTCAATCATTGAGCACGCAGCTGCATTTCTGGCGAACGCGATGAGTTGCCTCACTGATGAAGACGGTTTGGTGCAGATTGCTACTCACCAGCAACTAAGCTTACACGCCCCGCACGGCATGAGAGGAAAAGGAACAATGAATTAGCGAGACCCGCGAGGTGATGGTGCATAAGTCTGCCGCCAAAATCGGGGAAGAAGGCGAAATCACCGCCGGTTTCGCAGGTCAGCACGGCTGGTTCTGGCGCAACCGTGACAAGACCGAGGTGACGGTGACCGTTCAGGTGCTTGGCGAATACGACGAATTCAAAGACGCCAGCTAAACCTTATGGCTGCCGGTCCTTTCAGAAGGGTCGGCAGCCTATCCGGCGCGGGGCGCGAGAATAATCACCGTTGCGCCAAGAATACAGAGGCCCGCCCCGGCAGCATCCCAAAGATCAGGCCGCTGCCCTTCTACAGCCCACATCCACACCAGCGAAGCCGCGATATAGATACCGCCATAGGCCGCAAAAGCGCGCCCGGCGAACCCAGCTTCTACCAAGGCCAACAGCCCCGCAAACAGCGCCAAGCTCAGCAGCCCCGGCACCAGCCAAAGCGGCGATGCGCCGCGCCACCACGCCCAGACCGCGAAACACCCGACGATCTCAGCCAATGCCGCAAGCGGATAGAGCCGGGCAGCGGGCATCAGGCGGTGGCCCCGTGGTCGGCGAGACATTCCTCATGGTCGCGCAGCACCTCAAGGATGCGACAATCGGCCACCCGATCCGCATTGCACGCCCCGATCATGCGCTGCAATTCGACGCGGAGGGCTTCGAGCCGCACAAGTCGTGCCTCGACCTCACGAAGTTGCCTTTGGGCAATGGCATCCACATCAGCGCAGGACCGGTCGGGCGTGTCAGAGAGGTCCAGCAACTCTCGGATCGCCTCCAGCGAAAAGCCCAACTGGCGGGAATGACGGATGAAGGAGAGACGGTCCAACTCGGCATCGCCATAGCGCCGCTGTCCGCCTTCGGTTCGGCCGGGTTTAGGCATAAGGCCGATCTGCTCGTAATACCGGATCGTCTGCACTTTGGTGCCAGTGCGCTTTGCGAGTGTGCCGATGGCAAGCATGTCTGAGCCTCCTATAACCTATAGTCTCTGTAGGTTGCTCGGTAGTTTGGCGCAAGTGGACGGGGCACAATCCTTCCCATAGGCTTGGCCGACTGGCCCGGCGGACTACGTCGTCCACGGCTGCACATAGCAAATGTTGAGGAAGGATTCCCCTTGGAGACGATGTCACCTCTGATGCTTGGATTTCTCGGCAGTCTGGCTGCGGGGGCTATGACCGCAGTGGGGGCCGTGCCGGTGCTCTTTGGGCGCACCCCGTCGCGGGCAACGCGCGACCTGTCGTTGGGTTTTGCCGCAGGGGTGATGCTGGCGGCGTCTTTCTTTTCGCTCATCATCCCGGCACTGGATGCAGCAGGTCTGCGGTTTGACAGCGAGGCCGCGCCTGCCGCGATCGTCTGTGTGGCGATCTTGCTTGGCATGGGGGCTGTGGCACTCATGAACGAGCTTCTGCCGCATGAACACTTCAGGACGGGCCGAGAGGGGCCAGCGGCGGCATCGCTTCGACGGGTGTGGCTTTTCATCATTGCGATCACGATCCACAATTTCCCCGAAGGTCTGGCCGTTGGTGTGGGCTTCGGCGCGGATGGGCTGTCGGGCGGCATGCCACTGGCGCTTGGTATTGGGTTGCAAAATGCACCCGAAGGGCTCGCAGTGGCGGTGGCGCTCTTAGGCGAAGGTTACTCCAAAGGCCGCGCATGGGGCATTGCGGCCCTCACCGGGATGGTTGAACCAATCGGCGGTCTGCTCGGCGCCGGGATCATCGCACTGTCTGAGCCGTTGTTGCCTTGGGGGCTGGCCTTTGCCGCTGGGGCGATGCTTTACGTTATCAGCCATGAGATCATTCCCGAAACCCATCGCAGCGGGCATCAGAACAAGGCGACGCTCGGTTTGGCGATTGGGCTGGTGCTTATGCTGTTTCTTGACGTTTGGCTGGGCTAAAAAAAAATTTTCAAAAAGCGCTTGAAGCTACAGTTGCTGTAGGTCGTATCTCTGCTCCTGACTGTGAATCGGATTGGAAACAGAGATGGCGGACGGAAACACCGCACAACGGGAATGGCGCGTCACGGGGATGGACTGCGGCGCCTGCGCGGCCAAGGTGCGCGGCGCGGTGGAGCGCTTGCCGGGGGTCGCGGATGTAGATGTCGCGCTGATGTCCGAACGGCTGCGCCTAACGCTGGATGAGGGTGAGACTTCGCCCGAGCGTATCGAGAAAGCCGTGCGCGGCATTGGTTTTGGCATCTCACCGAAGGGGACAAAGGCAGAGAGGCCCAAGGGCGGTTTCATCCTGCCGGACGATGCGGTGATCGGTGGGGCAGGGGCCGTGCCTCAGGACACTGCGCCCGAAGAGACAGCAGATCCCGCTTGGTATCAAACCATGAAAGGCCGCTTGGTCCTCGGCAGCGGCGCGTTGCTCGCAGCGGCATGGGCATCGCGGCTTGTCCTGCCGGCTGAGGTTTCGCATTGGGCCTTTGTCATCGCCACGCTGATCGGGCTTATCCCCGTCGCCCGCCGGGCTTTTGCAATGGCGCGGGTGGGCATGCCCTTTACCATCGAAATGCTGATGACCATCGCCGCCAGTGGCGCGCTCGTGATCGGAGAGCCGGAAGAGGCCGCGCTGGTGGTCTTTCTCTTTGCCGTGGGCGAATTGCTGGAGGGTGTCTCTGCCGGGAAGGCGCGTAACAGCATCCGTGCGCTGACCAAGCTGATGCCGAAAACGGCGCGGCTTGAGGTGGGCAACAAGACGCGGGAGGTGGCGGTAGAGGCGCTCAGCGTCGGCCAGATTGTGCAGGTGCGCCCCGGGGATCGGGTGCCCTGTGACGGCGAAGTGGTCAGCGGCACCTCGGGCGTGGACGAAAGCCCCGTAACCGGCGAGAGCGTGCCGCGCCTTAAGGAGCTGGGCGCGGATGTTTTTGCCGGATCGATCAACACAGAAGCGCTGCTCCGCGTCCGCGTTACCAAGGCTGCGGCGGACAACACCATCGCCCGCATTGTGCGGCTGGTGGAAGAGGCCGAAAGCGCCCGCGCACCGACCGAACGCTTCATTGATCGGTTCAGCCGCGTCTACATGCCCGCCGTGGTCGGCATGGCCGTTTTGGTGGCCGTGGTGCCGCCGCTCGCCTTCGGGGGAGCTTGGGGCGAATGGGTGTATCGAGCGTTGGCTTTGCTGCTGATCGGCTGCCCCTGCGCGCTGGTGATCTCGGTGCCTGCGTCGATCACCTCGGCTCTGTCCACCGGGGCGCGCAACGGGTTGCTGATGAAGGGCGGCGCAGTGATCGAAGCGGCGGCGCGGGTCACCCATGTGGCCTTTGACAAGACCGGAACGCTGACCCACGGCAAGCCGCGGGTGACCGATGTGCAGGTGCTGGTGGGGAATGAAGCTGACCTTCTGGCCCTTGCCGCAGGGGTTGAGAACGGCGCGAGCCACCCGCTCGGCCAAGCAATTTGCGGCGCGGCTGAAACACGCGGGATCGATCCTGCCCCCGCGACACAATCACGTGCCTTACCTGGAAAAGGGGCCGAGGCGGTGATCGCAGGGGCGACCATCTACGTTGGCTCGCCGCGTTTGGCGGCAGAACGCGGGGCGCTGTCAGAGACATTGCGCACCCAAGTCGAGACGCTCGAAGCGCAGGGCAAAACCGTGGTGATCGTGCTGCGCGGCGATGTGGCCCACGGTCTTATCGCCCTGCGCGATGAACCCCGCGCCGATGCGGCGGAGGCGGTGGCGCAATTGAATGCTTTGGGTATTTCCCCGGTGATGCTCACCGGGGACAACCGGCGCACGGCCTCGGCCATCGCAGTGGGGCTGGGCATCGAGCACCGCGCCGAGCTGATGCCCGAAGATAAGGTCGCGGCCATTCAAAACCTCACGGCTGAGGCGAAGGTCATGATGATCGGCGACGGCATCAATGACGCCCCCGCGCTCGCGGCGGCCCATGTGGGCGTCGCAATGGGCTCCGGCACCGATGTAGCGCTCGAGACCGCCGATGCGGCGATCCTGCGTGATCGGGTGACAGACGTGCCTGGCCAAATCCGTCTTGCCCGCGCAGCGATGGGCAATATCCGGCAGAACATCGCCATCGCGCTCGGGCTGAAAGCCGTGTTCCTTGTCACCACCGTGCTTGGCATCACTGGCCTCTGGATCGCGATCTTGGCGGATACCGGGGCAACTGTTCTGGTAACGCTTAACGCCCTCCGGCTGCTGTTTTTCCGGCCAACCACCGCTGAGCGGGTGGCCGAACCTGGCCGCCACCCTACAACACATACGACAAATGAAACGACAGTTTGAACCTTTGGAAGGACTTCACATGACCCTCACACGACGTAGTCTGCTGGCCTGTTCTGTAAGTTTTGCCGCCGCCGCACCATTTGCGGCATGGGCCGAAGTAAAGCCCGCCATCCACGTGATGAAAGACCCCAACTGCGGCTGCTGTTCGGCTTGGATCGAGATTCTGGAGAACGAGGGCTTTGCCGTAACGACCGAACGCAGCTTGGGAACGCTCTTGATCAAATACAAGCAAGACAACGGCATCCCGCAAAGTATGGCCTCCTGCCACACTGGAAAGATCGAGGGCTATATGATCGAAGGTCACGTCCCGCCCGCCGACATCCGTAAACTGCTGGCCGAGCGCCCAGATGCCATCGGTCTCGCCGTGCCGGGGATGCCCTATGGCTCGCCGGGGATGGGACCGGAGAACGAACGCGATGCATATGACGTCTATCTGATTGTCCGTGATGGCAGCAGCGAGGTGTTCACACACTACGAGGCTGCCTAAAACGCAGCGGTTCTGACCCTAAACCGGTAGGAAGCACACATGGCACATGATCACGCCCATATTGACCCCGAAAGCGGGGACCGCAGAGTATCACTGGCCATCTGGGCAAATGCCCTTCTGACGGTGGCGCAGATCGTAGGCGGTGTCTTTGCGGGGTCGCTCGCCCTTATCGCCGACGCGCTGCACAATTTTTCGGACATGGCCTCATTGGTCATTGCCTTTGTTGCCCGCAAGATCGCACGGCGTCCGGCAGATGCGCGGATGACCTTCGGCTATGGCCGGATCGAAATCATTGCCGCGCTGATCAACTACACCACGCTTATTCTTGTCGGGGTCTATCTGATCTACGAGGGCGGGATGCGCATGATTGATCCGCCGCAAGTGGCGGGCTGGACGGTGGTCATTCTGGGCGGGGTCGCGCTTGTCGTCGATACGTTGACGGCGCTTCTGACCTACTCGATGCAGAAGGGCAGCGTGAATATTAGGGCGTTGTTTTTGCACAACCTGTCCGATGCGCTGGCCTCGGTCGCGGTGATTATCGGCGGCACGCTCATCATCCTTTACGACCTTCGCTGGGTTGATCCGGCGATCACCATCGGTATCGCGGTCTATATCCTCTATCTGGCACTCACTGAAATCGGCGGCCCGATTCGTATGCTGATGTTGGGCAGCCCGCCTGACATGGATGCAGGGGCGGTTGTAAAGGCCATGACCAGCGTCGAGGGCGTCGGGGATGTGCATCACGTTCATCTCTGGCAGATGCAGGAGCATGAAGTGGCGCTTGATTGTCATGTGGTGTTGGTGAGCCGAGATTGGGCGGATTTTGAAACAGTAAAACGGGCGCTCAAGACAAAGCTCGAAGATGACTTCGGCATTACCCACTCGAGCCTTGAGTTTGAAACCTCAGATAATGCCCATGATGGTGCCGCGTTGTTTGGCCATAAAGACGGTGCAAAAAACG
>NZ_SZNL01000006.1:198749-205178 GCF_005068605.1 Sulfitobacter sp. 15WGC
CGCGCCCAGACCGCGAGTGTGAAGCTACTCACGCACAAGACGGTCAGTCAGGCTCACAGCTGATATCGATTGCAGTGGCGTCCGAGGCGGCAACGAGGACATGTCTGAGCTTCTATCTAATGAAATTTGACTAACTGATAAGGTTATTGATGGATTGTTTCCAACGTGTCTCATTTTACGTCATCCAGCCGCCACAATGCCTTTTTGTTTCCTTGCGGCGCCTATTGAGTTGAAGGCCACTACCGCAAAAGGAACATGTAAAGTTCCTATTTCAAACCCTACTCGGCTCGAATGATCTTTGCGGCGCTCGAATGCCAGGAAGAGACTGGTCATTATTCAGTCTGAAATTTTCTTGCTTGGATTAGCTACCGAAAGCAGAAGATATCTCTGCAGTTACGATGACGTCCGAGGAGAGTTTAGTTGCAAGAAAGCCGATCATCTTTTCTGGCTATGTCTTTCACCGTCGAGGTTGTATGGCGCGTTCGCGATAAATCGACGCAAGCGCTCAGGATCGTGCGGACGATCTCGGCCGCTCACCCGAGCCAAGTAGGCCATATAGGCGATGGCCACGCCAGCCAGAACAACCGACGCGATCGACACGATGATGTCAAAAATAGCCATTGCCCCTCCTTTGAGCCGTCGCCCAGGTTCACACTGAACACTATAGAGCATAGCACAGTTCTGTCGCAGTTCATACCGAACCACGCGTTTTACAGGGGGTCCTTTTGCTTGTGACGAAGACCCGCTCCTACTTAGCGAGTGCCAACGGGAACGGGCAAAGCGTCTGAAAGTGCTCCGCGACCTGCCGCACCTTATCATGGGGCAGTCCCATCTCTGACACGAAGGAAAGCTGAAGATCCGGGGAGACTTCAGAGAAGAAGGAGAAGGCCGGCCCCATGAAGGACTGAGCGGCCTCAATGTCAGAGATTGCGGTGGCAAGCTGACAAGCGGATAGGTTCGCACCATATGGCGCGTTCACTGTTCCGAGAATCTTCGATGCGACGTGCACCATCCTTTATCTCCTTACCCAGATCGCATGGTCGGCGTTCTTTCGCGTTATGATCTTTTGGGTCCCGCGGCTCAGCCGCATCGAATGACACGTCAACATACCCTCTCCTGTGCATTACAGCTAATGTAGCACTCATGTCGCAGAAGGGGGGGGGCGGCATCCGTTAATCTCGATTTTGCGAACCCTTGATCCACAATCAAGCGCTTTAACCAACTTAGCTAAGACGGCACTCGGGCGGATTTAGCGCCGGCCGGTTTTAGCGTCAATTTTGTGATAAACTCGGTTCAGCAGAGTAGGAGCACCGGGATGACAGACCCAATACCGGATGAATCAGACCCCGAGTGGGAGGAATGGTTTATAGAGAAGATGGGCCAGCCTGGGCCCGATGAGGAAGCGTTTTTCGAACGACTGCGGCGCCTTGGGCTTGGAGTTGGCCTCGATGAGGACGGGAACCTTGTCTATGATAAAGACCTTCCCGAAGCCAAGAACAGGCTTGGAGATTAGACCCTGCCCACGGCGCCGTAGTGTTATTGATCTCTGGAAAAACCCCCACCCGCAGTGGCGGTGCGGATGCCGACAGCGGCAAGAACTCGTCCATATCTGGCACCGATACGCCGCGCATCGGCCAGCTTTGACCTTGTTAGTTGAAGTTCACGGGTTAATAGGTCATATATGACCTTTAATCATCTTTTATAAGCCACATAAGACCAGTAATGTCGAATCTTCGTGCCCAGAGGGCTTTGGTAGACCTTGGCCGTAACATCAAGCAGGCGCGCCTCGCGCGTCGTCTTGCCATGCTCGATCTCGCCGAACGCGCAGGCGTGTCAGAAAAGACGATACAGCGTCTGGAGCGGGGCGATGCTGGCGTGGGCATCGGGAAACTGGCCGGGGTGCTTGCGGCGCTCGGCGAGCCCGATGCCCTCGCGGAGATCCTGCGAATAGAAGAGGATGCTGTGGGCCTGTCCCTCGCACTCGACGCAATTCCTAAGCGGGGGACATCCTATGTAAAGCGTGGCGGCGCACGAGCTCCGGATAGCCGCCATGAGGCCGACGTTGATGATGATGACGAAGGCGTAGGCTTCTGATGGCCCCGGGCACCCCGGAACAGAAGGTCACCCATGTCTGTCTTGGAAGCGCACTCTTGCCGGTCGGTAAGCTGCGGTTCACCCAAGGGTCGCGCCGCCATCATTCCGAGTTTCAATATTTCGAGAGATGGCTGAACGATGCGCGTGCCTTCGCGATCGCACCTCAGCTGCCGCTCGGATTAACGCCCTCCTATGTGTCTAAGGCATCCACAGGCGATCAGCGCGACAGCCTGCCTTCCGTCCTTCAAGATGCAACGCCTGATGCATGGGGGCGCCTCTTAATGGCGCGCGTTCACGGCGCGGACCTCAGTGAATTCGACATGCTTACCCTATTAGATGATACCACGCGTCAGGGTGCACTCCGCTTCACTGGAGAAGACGGCGGGATCATCATTGGACATCGCGCACCGGTGCCGAACATCAACCAGCTTGACGCACTCCGGAACATTGCGGTCAGGGGCGAGCAGCGACGCGAGGTGTCGAGCGAGGATCTGCGCCTGATCGCAGGCGCTGGCGGCTCGATTGGCGGCGCCCGACCCAAGGTAAATGTGCAAGACCGCGACGCGCTCTGGATTGCTAAGTTCTCATCCTTGAGAGACCAGAGCCCTGTGGAGCGCATCGAGGTCGCGACCTTACAGTTGGCGCGGGAATGCGGCCTGCGCGCGCCAGACGCTCAGTTGATGTTGGAAAACTCGGACCATCCAGTGGCCCTGATCAGGCGCTTCGATCGGCGAGCGGGCGCGCGTGTCCCATATTTTTCAGCCCGCACAGCTCTTAATCGATCCGGAGCGAAGCCAGGCTCCTATACAGAGATTGCAGAGGCGATCCGGATGATCAGTAAGGCTGGGCGGGCAGATCTGCATGAACTTTGGGCACGAATGGCCTTCAACGTCCTTGTCACCAACACGGATGATCACCTGAAGAACCACGGCTTCATCTATGCCGACAACGGCCTTTGGCGGCTCTCTCCGCTCTTTGATGTGAACCCACAAGCGGGACGCCATCGCTATCTCGAGACGGCGATCATAGAAGGAGGGCCATTTAAGGCGTCACTCGATCTTGCGGTGGCCGCTGCGGAGTTCTTCGATCTATCGGAGCACGAGGCGCGCAAGCGGGTGCGTGCGATGGCCTCACTCATCGCCAACCGGTGGAGACCTCTCATGCGGCAATTCGGTGTTGGTGGAGAAGATCTGAAATCTCTCGCAGATGCCTTTGAACACAGCGAGGCAGAGAAGGCTCTTAGCCTCTGAACAACATCCGTCGATCTCTCGACGGCTACACCACGGCTGAGCGTTTCTGAGCCTCGAAGCGCTACGTCCGCTTTGAGCCCGTTGTGACCGTGCCGAGCTTGAAGCTATTCGCAGTCGCAGCATCGCATTCTTTGCAGAGGACGGCCCTTAGCGGTCGTTCGACAAGGTTTCAGCGAATGACCGAAGCGCTCTCTTTCGTCCGATGCCGAGGCTTAGACGAATGGTCGCATTTTCTGGTCGTTTAGGTGGCACATTTTAGCCCCTACTGCTTATCGGTGTCAGTTTGGGGGCCGAGCCCCAGCAAAGTTGCCGGCTCTCAATGGGGTCGATTTCGGCTGGCCTGAGCAGCCTTTGAGCGCGGTGGCCAGGTCGACCTGATATAAGCCAGTATGGTCCAAATATCTTCGTCTGAGATTACCTCACCGAAGGCGGGCATGCCGCTGTTGAAACCCTTCACGCCCCGGGACGCCAGCGCAACCTCGCCCCCGAGCTTGGTGTAGTCGAACAGCAGCGTATTATCATGGTGCCAAGTATGCCCCGTTGCATCATGCGGCGGCGCGGGCAGCACACCATCTTCGTCTGGCGTTCGCCAGTCGGGCTGTCCTTCGAGGTCTGCGCCATGGCAGGCGGCGCAGTTCTCGGCGTAGAGCGCGCGTCCCGCGACGAGATCGCGGCCGTCGAGTTCGTGATCGGCCTGCGCGGCAGATGCGACGGCACAGAAAATCAAAGCGATCCGTTTCATGCGACTTCTACCCATGTGCGCATTCCCCCGATGGCGTGGCTCAACATATGACAATGGATCAACCAGCGCCCCGGATTATCGAAGACGCAGAGAACATCGCGGCTTTCCCCGGCAGCGACCAAGGTTGTATCGCGCAGATCGCCGAGGCGGCCGTCAAGCGCCATCTCATAGAAGTGGTGCCCATGCAGATGAATGCCATGTGAAAAGGCGGTTTCATTAACCAAGGTGATCCGCACCGTTTCGCCGCGTTCGATGGCGGCAAAGGGGTCCTGTGGCAGGTCCGAGACATCGTTGAAGGACCAGATATTGGCCCCGCCGTGCCGACCGCCCATGGCACCGCCCATCATGGTCAGCGTCAGGTGCTGGGAGGGGGTGCCCGGTGCCGGGCGGTCCGGTGCCGCCAGTGTCGGCAGAGGGCCAGATTGCCGATCCGTATTCTCGCCGGAGATGGACAATTCGGCCAGACGGTAAGGCTCCTGCCGCGTGGGCATGTCAAAGCCGACCGGGCCGGTGACATCAACGATCAGATCGGCCCGCTGGGCCGGTGCCAGAACGAGGTCAGTGGCCGCGCGGGGTTGGCTCAGTGCCATGCCGTCCAAGGCGACAACCGAACCAGAGACGCCAGAGATGCTTAGGGGGAAAATACGGTTGGTCGCCGCATTGATCAGCCGCAGGCGGATGCGATCACCTTGCCGCACCTCGCTTAGCGATAGGAAGCCGCGGGCGAAATTGCCCATATAGCCCGCATGTGCGACGCTATGCATGTCGGTGAATTCATCAACAAGGCTGCCATCTTCGTCGATGATCCAATCGGACAGGATCACGGTGATGTCATGGTCCAGATCGAGGGGGGCGTCGTCTTCGACGATCAGCGGCCCCATCAGACCCCGCGCCACCTGCTCTTGCGAGATGTAGTGCGAATGATACCAGTAGGTCCCCGCGTCGGGCGGGACGAAGCTGTAGGTCTTGCTGTCACCGGGGTTAATCAGGTCTTGCGTCAGGACCGGAACGCCATCCATCCGGTTTTCCAACCGGATGCCGTGCCAATGCACGGCGGTGCCCTCTTCGAGCCCGTTCTTGACCTCGATTGAGACCCGCTCCCCGCGCTTCACCCTGAGTTCCGGCCCAGGCATCGACCCGTTGAACCCCAGCATCGCGGTGGCGCCTTCCCCTTCGGGAAGAATTTGACGCGTGACGGCCTCGGCCCTCAGCTTCAGGGGCGTTTGACCAGCGAGGCCCGGCAGTGGCAGGACCGTCGCGGCTGAGACGCTGGCAAGGAATTGTCTTCTGTTCATGTCATGCCTTATCGGGATAAATTGCGATTGATGCTGCCACGGGGGACAGGGCGCGCCGATGTCCGAGGCGTGTAGGTATGTCCTGCCGGGGCCGATCCCAACTGCCGATGACGGGTTGGAGGTGGGCCGCCTATGCGCTCTCTATCGGGAAAGAGAATGAGTCGAACCACTTGGGTCATCCCTTGTCCGACAGGGGGGCGCGTCCCCCCATGATCTGTAGCACGAAGCTTCCTGACGCCGTTATCATGAGAAAGCCGTGAAATGCTTCTATCCCGGTAAGGAAGCGCAGGTGCCCCACGGGGGTCAAGTCGCCCCGCCCTAAGGTGGTGAAGTTGACCAGCGAGAAATAGAAATAATCCATCATCGTGGTGGGCTTGCCCGCCGGGCCGGAGACGTTCAGCGCGCCGATTTGCAAACCCTGCACAGCCCAAAGGAAGAACAGCGTATAGATGAAAGCCTCGATGACATGCGCGATTGTGATTGCGCCGATGGCCAAGCCAAGGTTCTGGCCATGCGCAGCTCTTTTGCGCTGCGCGATGGTATCGGAAACCCATTTGAGCACGAAATAGTGGATCGCCGTGCAGATGCTGACGACCAGAACTGATAGAAGAATTGCTTGGATCATGAAGGGGCAACCTGCTTTGTTGGGGGCTTTTCCTCAGGCGATTAAGCGGGGGCGGCGTTTGTTCTGGTTGCAGCGCCTATAGTCGAACCCTTCACAGCCACAGTTTGCAGGGCCTCCGCGGGCATCAATGCGTCATCCATCAGATCTTCAATGAAGGTGCTGAGCAACTGTGTGCGCCCGGTGACGGCAGCCTTGCGATAAATCGCGTTTGTCTGCGCCTTGATTGTCCCTTCTGAGGTGCCGCGCAGTTCCGCAATGTCGCGGGTGCTTAGTCCTTTGACCAAAAAGACCGCGACGTCCCGCTCTGCGGGGGTCAGCCGCCAATCCGTGAAATGTTGCGTCATCACCATCGAGAACTCCGAGGTGCAGCGGCGCATCTTATCTTCGGCCAGCCGCGCACGTTGCAGACTGGTCCTGAGGGCG
>NZ_SZNL01000006.1:205275-212573 GCF_005068605.1 Sulfitobacter sp. 15WGC
GCCTTTTTTGATGTCGAACTCGGCGGGTTCAAAGATCATCTCGCCGTCGTCGGTTTCGCGCATGGTCACCTCGATCGTGCGGTCAACCGCCTCGGCCTTGCCGGGCATGCCTGCGGCCATTTCCTTGTGCATGTCGCCATGGCCGTCATCGGCGTGACCGCCGCCATGGGTGCCTGCGGCAAAGGCCGGGGAGGTGATGAGAAGGCTGAGGGCGGTTGAGAGAAGAAATTTGTTCATGGTGTTTCCTGTATGGTTTTAGAGGTGATTATAGTCCAAGAGCCGCTTAGCCCTTGGAGGTTGGTTTCGGCGTGATCTGGGTTTTCGGGCTGTGGTTCTGCGCGAAGTCCGGCAGTTCCCCGGTCCATTCATACGCCTCGGTGCCCGGAGGGTTTTCATACCAGCCGGGATCTTCGTAGTCGTCCGCGTCGACGCCTTCGCGCACCTTCACGACCGAAAACATGCCGCCCATTTCAAGGGGTCCATGCGGCCCCCAGCCGGCCATCATCGGCACGGTGTTGTCGGGCAGCGGCATCGACATTTCGCCCATATCCGCCATGCCCGCCGTGCCCATGGGCATGAACTCAGGCTGCACGCGGCGGACCTGACGTGTCATGTTGGAACTGTTGGTGCCGATCAGCGTGGGCACGTCGTGGCCCATAGCGTTCATCGTGTGGTGCGACTTGTGACAGTGGATCGCCCAGTCGCCCAGATGCTCGGCCACGAACTCATAGGCGCGCATGGCGCCGACGGGAATGTCGATGGAGACCTCGGGCCACTGCGCCGATTCCGGCACCCAGCCGCCATCCGTGCAGGTGACCTTGAAGTCATAGCCATGCATGTGGATCGGGTGGTTGGTCATCGTGAGATTGCCGACGCGCACGCGAACCTTGTCGCCATGGTTGACGACCAGGGGGTCAATGTCCGGGAAGATGCGGCTGTTCCATGTCCAGAGGTTAAAATCCGTCATCGTCATGATTTTCGGGATGTAGCTGCCCGGATCGATGTCGAAAGCGTTCAGCATAATCAGGAAATCCCGATCAACGCGCATGAAATCGGGGTCATTGGGATGGACCACGAACATGCCCATCATGCCCATCGCCATCTGCACCATCTCATCCCCATGCGGGTGATACATGAAGGTGCCGGATTTGGTCAGGTCGAACTCGTAGATAAATGTCTTGCCCGGCGGGATGCCCGGATGGCTCAGCCCGCCGACACCGTCCATGCCCGAGGGCAGGATCAGCCCGTGCCAATGCACCGTCGTATGTTCCGGCAGGCGGTTGGTAACATAGATGCGCACCCGGTCGCCCTCGACGGCTTCGATGGTCGGACCGGTGGACTGACCGTTGTAGCCCCAGAGGCGCGCGACCATACCATCAGCAAGTTCACGCTCGACCGGCTCGGCAACGAGGTGAAATTCCTTCACGCCATTGTTCATCCGGTGCGGCAGGGTCCAGCCGTTGAGCGTGACCACGGGGTTATAGTCCGGCCCACTGGTGGGACGGGTCGGCGCTTGGGTGAGGGCCGAATCCATCTCGGCGGCCTCGGGCAGGCCCATATTCATGGTCTGGCCCCATGCTTTGGAGGACACGAGCGTTGCACCCGCAGCGCCGGCCCCCAGCAGTTGACGTCTGTTAATCATTTGGTTGCTTCCTTGTCTCAATGTCCTGCGCCGCCACTGGCGGCGATCTGTGTCTCTCCGCCGGCACCGCCGCCGCCGCTGCCACCGCCGTAGATCGCGGCGGTCAGACCGGCAGAGGCCAGCCAGAACTCACGCTTGGCATTGGCTGCCTCAAGCTGGCTTCCGATCTTTTCGCGGGCGTCGTTCAACAGATCGAAGGTGCTGGTGATCATGCCGTTGTTGCTGAGCAGAGCCTCTTCATCGATGGTGCGGCGCAAAGGCAGCACCACGTCTGAGTAGTGCCGTGCGATCTGGTGGCTTGAGCGGTAGGCCGTGGCCGCCGCCCGGGCTTCGGAGCGGACGTTCACCGCCCGTTCGGCCAGCACATTGGCGGCTTGAAGATAGCTAAGCTCGGCCTTGCGCATTCGCGCCTTGCCGCTGTCGAAAATTGGGATGACGAACTCGAACTCGACCTGAGGTGAGATACTGGTCTCGACTTCCCCGTCCTCTTCCTCACGCTCGACCTCGGCACCAGCGATGACTTCGAGGTCGGTCAGGGTGCGGGTGGCATCGGTCAGACCATAGGCCTTGGCCGTTGCTGCCAACCCCAGCCGGGCGACTTCCAAATCAACACGATTGGCGAGCGCCAGCCGTTCGATGCCCTTGTGGCTGCTGACCGTATTGGGCACGCGGGGCAGAGCATCGGGCACATAATAGGCCACGTCCTGCCCCCAGAGCCCCATGAGCCGGGTCAGCTGTTCCTTGGCCAATTGCGCATCCAGCCGCGCCTGCGCCAGCTGTCCGGCCATCTCGGCATTGAACGCCTGCTCGCGGGCCTGTGCGGCCTTGTTGAGCGCGCCGGTCTTGCCCAGCTGCTGCGCCAGTTCCGCCGCCGCATCGGTGGTGACGGCAGCACGTTTAAGGTAGCCCACCGCCTCAAAGGCGGCGACCGCGTTGATCCATGCCTCGCGCGTTTCATTGGCCAGTGCCAGCGTGTCGCTCACCGCCTGCATCTGCGCGTGCTGGAATTCCGCCTCGGCAGCGGCGATGCGCTGTTTGCGGGTGCGAGCGTCCAGCAGGTTCACGGCGATCATGCTTTCCAAGGCACGGTAAAGCCCGACCTCGGGCGCGCCGATGCCCAGCAAGCCGATGGAGACGACGGGGTTTTCTGGCGTGGACTGCTGCCATGCTTCGGCCGCCGAGAGGCCGATCTGCGCATAGGACGCCTGAAGCCCCTTGTTGTTCAAAAGCGCGACCTGCACAGCGGTTTCGGCACTGATCGTTTTACCCTGCACCATGGCGCGGACCTGTTTGGAGGCCGCGACGGTCTCGGCCTGCGACTGCGCCCAGACGGTGCGCTTGCCGATGGCCTTGGAGGTGCGTGCCTCCACGGTGGCAAAGCCAGCATCACGGGCCGAGAAACTCACCGGCAGGTCCGTTGCCGTGCAGGCGCCCAAGATCAGTGGTGTAATGACGGCGGCGGTTTTCAATTTCCAACGCATCAGTGGTTCATCCCCTGCATATCCATCCCTTGCATAGGTGCCTGTTCAGCGTTCAACCGTCGCCAATCGAGCGGCTCCACCACGCCGCGACGCCGGTAGCCTGCAAAGGGTTGCTCTTCGGCGGTCGTGGCACTGCCGCGCGTGCTGTTGTCGGCGGCGGTCATCGCGGCGACTTCGGGCAGAGGCGTGGGCTGCTGCACATAGGCGGCAGTGACGTCTGGAAATGGGGGGAGCGTCGTGGCGCAAGCCCCAAGGGTCAGGGACATCGCCCCTGCAATCAGTGGTAATTTCATTGGTTTTTTGCCTGAGAATAAGGTGATCTTACCCGCAGCCAGACGCCGCGGATGCAAAGGCCGTTAGTCGGCCGGGATCAACTCAGGCTCGAGGCGGACGCAATTGACCAGCGGGTTGGCCAGAGGCGACAGAATGGGACACGCTGGTGTATTCAACGGATCGCACAGCCGTCATTTTGGCGTCCTGCGAGGAGGTCAGCGCTCCCGTCAGGCAAATTCCACCACAGCAAGGCTCGCCTTCGAAACTGTCAGATATTTCTGTTTGGTCGGGCATGGCCGCTGCGTCCGGATGCAGTTCGGACTCTGTGGTCATCTGATGACCCGCGTGATGCGCCGCCTGCGCGCTGTCATGCATCCCGCTTTCGGCATGAACCGACGAGGGCGGCAGCAGCAACAGACCACAGGCCAAAACCACGCCGAGAAGGACGCGACAGAGGTTGGATATGTCTTCCAGAGCACGCATAGGTGTTAGCAGTGTCGTAAGTCGCAGAGCCTGTCAACGCGTCCAGCGCTGGAAGGATTGCGGTTTTCTGGCGGAAACCGGCCTAAAGTGCGGGGCGGCGGATTGGCGTTCCGACCCAGAGAAGAGGTCAGAGGCGCTGGCTACGGTGCCAGAGCGCGATGGGCATTCGGTCCGAAACGCCTACTTCGACGCCTTTTGCAAAAGACCAATCAACTCGTCAAACTTGGCGCGTTGTTCTTCCGGGTCGCCGCTGGCAATCGCAGCCTCGACGCAATGCTGAGCGTGGTTCTCCAGCACAAGCTTTTCGACCCCCAGAACGGCGGATCGGATTGCCGCAGTCTGTGCTAAGATGTCCATGCAGTAGCGGTCGGCCTCAACCATTTTCGCGATGCCGCGCACTTGTCCTTCGAGCCGCGCCAGGCGATCCAGCGTCTTTTCCTTGTTAGCCTTCATGAGGCGTCGCTCCATTCGGGATTTGTTGCCGATCGGATAATATACCCCATATGGGTATAAAACGATGGCACACATTGGCAATTTAGGAGGGCAATACAATGGATTCAAAGAATAAGCACGACGATAGCACAAGCAGCGGCTATGGCCGGTTCTTTGCGATGATCGGCACCTCGACGGTCGTGATGTATGGCCTGATGTATCTTAACACTTATGCCCTTGACCATGTCTTCTTCTCGCAGACGCGGATGTGGATGGCGCTCTATATGGGCGGGGTAATGGCAATCATCATGCTCGCCTTCATGCTCGGCATGTATTCCAATCGAAAGACGAATTTTGCGATCTTCACTGGGGCTGCCATCGCCTTTGCGGCCGGCGTCTACTTGGTCCGGTCGAAGATACGGTAGGCGACACCGCTTGGATGAAAGCCATGATCCCGCACCATTCAATCGCGATCCTGACCAGCGAACGCGCAAACCTGTCCGATCCGCGCGTGCGCGAGTTGGCCGACGCGATCATCGAGGCACAGCGCAGCGAGATCGAAGAGATGAAGCTATATATCGAAGACATCGAAGCCAACGGGGATGCAGCGCCTGGCACGCCCCGCACCAAACCCTAAGATAAAGGAGCATATCATGCCATGTGACACCCGCGATGTCGCAGACGTAACAGCTGACCCAGCCGCATCCGCGACAGGGAAAACCGCCGTGCTCTACCGCATGGCCCTGCCAAACCACCTGTGCCCGTCAGGGCAGAAGGCGCGATGGCTTTTGGAGCGCAAGGGCTACGAGGTCGATGACCGCCTGTTCCGCGCGCGGTCCGAAGTCGACGCGTTCAAGGCGCAATACGATGTTCCCACGACCCCGCAAGTCTGGATCGAAGGGAAGCGCATTGGCGGCTATGACGCCCTGCGCCAAGAACTTACCGACTACGACCCTGCGTCGACCACCTACAATCCCGTGATCTATCTCTTTGCCGTGGCTGCGGCGACAGCGCTTGCTCTGTCCATCGGCTTTCTCGGCGCGATCACGTGGCAGACGCTCGGTTGGTTCATTTCAGTCTCGATGATCCTATTGGGAATGCAGAAGCTGCGTGATATTGAAAGCTTCACGACGATGTTCCTCAACTACGACCTGCTGGCACGCAAATGGGTGCCATATGCCTACGTTTATCCATGGGTTGAAACCGGGGCGGGCGTGCTGATGACCGGGATGTTGCTAACCTCAATTGCCGCCCCAGCCGCACTCTTCATAGCCACGGTTGGCGCAGTAAGCGTGTTTAAGGCCGTCTACATCGACAAGCGTGAGTTAAAATGCGCCTGCGTTGGCGGCAATTCGAACGTGCCTCTCGGATTTGTGAGCCTGTCCGAAAATCTGATGATGATGGGCATGGCCATAGTGATGTTGGCCAAGATGTTTACCTGAAGGTCGGGCGCAGCATCTTGCGCTTAGCAAGAGTTCGCAGGGCGGAAATGGTCAACTGAAGCAAAAATGCTTGTCTCAGCTTTGTCCGCAGAGCTGCCGTTCGCGCGTTTTGCGACGAACGGCGGCTCTCCGCCCATTATTAAAGTCCTCGCAGATGCGGCGGAGATCATGCAAGTGCAGCGAAGGTCCGGAAGGTCCCGCCAAGCCGACCTCCAGCCTTGGTTAGACATAGCGTCGAGTCCACGAGGCCGGTCACGAGTTGCACCACGAAATTTTAAGGGCTGGACCAAGTTGGCGCAGTAGAGAATTGACAACCCTCGTGCCGGTGATCCTTCAGATCTTATGGATATCGACCTCGAACGGCATTTCGCACTGCCGGGCATGACAGAGCGTATTAAGCTCGGCCTCTTCCTCTTCCTCTTCATCGTCATGTCACCACAGGTCAGGCGCTGTCGTCATCTGACGGCTGGGACGCAGCGAGTGCCTGAATGCGCTTTGCTGGGCCTTTGTAACGCGCCCCTCGGACGAAACCGCCGTTAGCGCGCGCCATATCAGCGTGTGAAACCCGACCAGAGCGAAGTAGTTCTTCATCGCGTTCGCGCGCGGCGGCTTTCTCCGCTGCGCGTTCTTGGAATGAGAATCTGGGCACCTTTGGTTTCATGTTGTCTCCCTCAGGTATGCTTATCACATCGATGTCGATTTCTTTCGAGGAAACCGCGCCACCTGCGGCCAGCCTGTGCCGCACTTGCAGACAGACCGGCGCTCGAATTCGTGCTGGGTAATGCCCTCAGGCAGCTCGCTGGGCCTGCGGGTCACCGTATGTCCGCAATCCCAACATCGGATCTCGATGTGGGTAATGCCGGGAGTAAACAGTTCATCCGATATTGTTTTTGACATCGTGCATGGCTGTTTGCCAACTTCGTTTTCGTGCGCACCATAAGACGCCATGGTCACATCGCCAACATGATCGCTAAAGTGTTGGCGATGCAAATCTATAGTCCTGAATGGTTTGACCGGGTGGTAGGGTAGGGTGAATGTTCGTCTTGAACACGCTTGTCCCGTCATACAACTGGAAAACGCGGATTATGAAGCGCATTTCCCCTTGGAGAAACCGCTCGGTCTCTCAGCGGTGTGCTACTTGCCAGACCTCTTGCTGCAAAGTGGTTCGGCCAGGAGAACCCCGGCCGAACCAGTTACTTAAGTAATTCGCCGCGCAATATTTCAGCCTTTCTCAGATTTATGACGTCCGAAATGCTGTTTGCCAATTTAGCCAAAGCGCATTGGAGCCGGTAAATTGCGTGACCACGATTGCTAACGTGAGTCTCCTCCCAAGCACCTGACATGCAGCATTCGTCGAAGTGGATCGATGTCTGCGTCTCAGCGGCTATATCTGCCTCCAGAGTTTCAACGAACGCTTTTAAACAATCGATCTTCTGCCCGGAGAAGCTGTCGGCGGACAACTTTCCGCACAAAATGTCACCGATCGGCTGGTGCAACTCCTTATGAAGGTTGGCGCTATTATCAATTCGCCTGAAAGCGTCCGCG
>NZ_SZNL01000070.1:0-617 GCF_005068605.1 Sulfitobacter sp. 15WGC
CACTGTCCTTAATGATGCCGTCGCAAATCAACAGACCGGCATCCTCATGGTAGCAGTAAGAGTCAGTATCAGAGCCATCTTGCGGGGCGCGGTGAAACGTCAAAAGGCGCCAGCGAAGCAGTTTTTTGGTCATAGGGTTCTCAAGTCTGGGAAGGTTTGGGCGGGCGGCGAGATGCCGCCCGTGACGGGTCAGGCCTGTTGGGTGGGCATATCTTCGTCCATAAGGTCGGGCTCGTCGGGCACGACGATACGGCGCGTGAGGTCTTCTTTCGGCGCGACCATCGGATATAGGTACATGAACGCACCAACGATCAGGTAGCCTATCGTGATGGGATCGAGCTGGGGCATCTGCAGCTTGTAGGAATGAATGATCCCCACCGAGGACATCAAAGAGGCTGCGATTGCAAAGCCGCCTGCCATTTTGAAGCGCCCGTCAATCGTGTCGGCGACAATCGCACCCCAGATAAGACCGGTGATAATCGCCCCCTGACTAGGGTCAGGATGCATTGATTTCGGTCTCTCTGCATGATTCACGGCTCGGAAAAGGAGTGGTGACATGAGTGAACTTTTCTGGCTGACCGATGAGCAAATGGGCAAACTTGCGCCTTTCTTCCCGA
>NZ_SZNL01000071.1:0-599 GCF_005068605.1 Sulfitobacter sp. 15WGC
AAAAAACGGTCGGGAAAGAGGCGGCCGCTCATTCGCTGTGTGGGAAATGGTGCAAATCCTGCTATCCGATCCCATGCATTGAGACGTTTCTAGTATGGCTACAAATTACTTAAGGAACAAACGGATAAGTTGTGCTAGTTTAAAAGTAGAACTGCCTAGCCATTTGCCAACAGGGCACTGACAAAGCACTTAAGGGTCAGCTTTAAAAGAAGTATTTATGAAAATTAAGAAGGTACACGTACAAAATTATCGCTCAGTTATCGATAGCGAAGAATTTGAGGTCAACGGCGATAAGACCATTTTAGTCGGACCAAATGAGGCCGGTAAAACAGCGTTACTTCAAGCTATCCAGCACCTCAACCCCCCGGACGGCATCAAGCCACTTAGCGCTTTAAGGGATTATCCGCGAGCTCATTACAACAAAATCACGTTGGGTGAAGTCGATCCTGCGGGCGTTCGCGTGGTTGAGGCTGAATTTGAGCTGAACGACGATGATCGTGAGTATCTGCCGGAAGGGATGAAAGGCGCAAGCTATGTCCTTTGGCGCAACCTAGACAACTCGACTGGCCATAGGCTAACCAACGCGCCAGCCAAAAAAA
>NZ_SZNL01000072.1:0-592 GCF_005068605.1 Sulfitobacter sp. 15WGC
GGGTGTTGTCACGTTAACTCGCCGAATTTGCAAGTTGGCAAGCTGTTCGTTGATCAAGCGGCCTGTGCCGCGGATTTCCACGCCTCGAATGCTTCGAGCCGATGGTAGCGGATGGTGAGCGCAGAGCGGCGGCGGGCTGGGACAGAGAAACTATTGCGGGTTGCAGACTTCATAGATACGAAGCGTTGTAATCCACCCGGCGATCGGAAGCCTTGCATCACCCGCTCTCGTTTTCGGAAGGGCAAGTGGCTGTTTTCTGCGCGGTTATTGAGTCCCTTGTGTGACCAATGATCAAGGCCAGGCGCGACCTCGCGCTTTGCGGCACCATAGGAGCGCAGCTTGTCCGTAATGATCCTTTTTGGCACGAAGCCCCAACGTTTCATCAGCTTGACCAAAAGCCGCTTTGCGGCGCGCTTGTCTCGTCTCGATTGGAGAATTTCCTCAAGAACAAAGCCGTGTTGGTCGACCGCGCGCCAGAGCCAGTATGACCGACCCGCGATCTTCACAACGACTTCGTCCAGATGCCAGACATCGCCGGGGCGCGGCAGCCGTCGCTGTAGAACGTGGGCGATCAGGGGGCCGAACTTGACGC
>NZ_SZNL01000073.1:0-550 GCF_005068605.1 Sulfitobacter sp. 15WGC
TCGGTGTGATGGATGCAGCCCTTGGGCGGCTGCCGCAGCGCAACAGCCATTTTCAATGCCCGGATTGCCAGGTCGCGCTTCATCCGGTTGCTCACCGCCCAACCGATCACCCGGCGTGAATGCAGATCGAGGATAACCGCGAGATACAACCACCCTTCACGGGTCCACACATAGCTGATGTCACCTGCCCACTTCTGATTGGGTCCCTCCGCCTGGAAGTCACGGTTCAGCAGGTTGGGCGCAATGTTGAAGGCGTGATTACTATCCGTTGTCACCTTGTATCTCTTCGATCTCTCGACCCGTATGCCATTCTCACGCATCAATCTGCCAACCCGACGATGGCCGACATTCAAGCCCAGCTCTTTCAATTCTTCCGTCATCCTCGGTCGTCCATAGCTGCCCAAGCTTAGACGGGATTGCTCCTTGATGTGGGCCAGCACGACCATGTCAGTCCTCTGTCTTTGGCTGGCAGGGCGGTTGCGATAGGCGCGCAGGCCGCGTGAGCTGACACCCAGCACGTCACACATCCGCTTGGCGCAGAAGGCGTGAC
>NZ_SZNL01000074.1:0-535 GCF_005068605.1 Sulfitobacter sp. 15WGC
CTGCCTCTTGCTCCTTGATCATCCCAATAATCTGCGCCTCGGTAAAACGGCTTTTCCGCATTCGTCTGCTCCTTCAGGGTTGGGCAGACTCTACATCATGGTGAGGGATTTCGCGGGGGGCAGGTCACACGGGATCGAGAACCCCGACATCTCTTATCGCGATAGCCTTGCCGAGGAGCACGGCGAGGACGCAGGGCGCTATTCCCTTATCCTCGCCAACCCGCCCTTTGCCGGTTCACTGGACTATGACACGACGGCAAAGGACCTGCTGAAGGTCGTCAAAACAAAAAAAAACCGAGCTGCTGTTCATGGGTCTTTTCTTGCACCTGATGCGCACTGGCGGACGGGCGGCTGTGGTTGTGCCGGATGGCGTGCTGTTCGGCTCCTCTAAGGCCCACAAAGACATCCGCGGCATGCTGGTCGAGGATCACAAACTCGACGCGATCATCAAGATGCCCTCAGGCGTGTTCCGTCCCTATGCCGGAGTGTCCTGCGCCATTGTGGTGTTCACAAAGACTGGACCTGTCGCGTTTTT
>NZ_SZNL01000075.1:0-507 GCF_005068605.1 Sulfitobacter sp. 15WGC
TTACCCCACCAACTATCTAATCTAACGCGGGCCGATCCTTCTCCGATAAATCTTTCCCCCGAAGGGCGTATGCGGTATTACTCACCGTTTCCAGTGGCTATTCCGCAGAGAAGGGCACGTTCCCACGCGTTACTAACCCGTCCGCCGCTAGACCCGAAGGTCTCGCTCGACTTGCATGTGTTAGGCCTGCCGCCAGCGTTCGTTCTGAGCCAGGATCAAACTCTCAAGTTGAAACGCATTACTGCGTATCCTTGACGTCGAACCTCTGCACATCGACCTGCATCCATTACTGAAAGATGCAGACCATTCTCTGTTTGTTGTGCTTCAGCTACAAAGTAGCGAAAGCCGTCCAAACAGTGAAGCTGACACTCTATCATCGGGCCGAAACCCTAAGAGCGCGATATACAGACGTTGATCCATCGAATGAACCAAACCGCCCACATATCTCTTCAGATATCAAATTTTCAAACAGCGTTGAGACAAAAGAAACTGAGATGCGCCCTAACT
>NZ_SZNL01000076.1:0-485 GCF_005068605.1 Sulfitobacter sp. 15WGC
GGTGGGCCGATCAGAACGCAATTCCGTAGCACTATATCGACCCAGGGAAGCCGCAGCAGAACGCCTTTATCAAGTCATTAAACGGCAGCCTGCGCGACGAGCTGCTGAACGAGGAGATATTTGACACCCTGGACGACGCCCGCCGGAAGCTGGCGCTCTGGCGTTACGACTACAACACCGTCAGGCCGCACTCATCGCTCGGGAACAAAACACCGGTCGAAGCGTGCTGGACGCTTGAGCAATTTGAGTGCTCCGCGCCCGGCGCGCTTGCCAAGACCGAAACCGACGGCTACCAAAATCAAACCCGCAGACTCTCGTCATGAACGAGGGACCAGTGGGGGGCAGGTCAATTCAGATGTAAAATACCGCTTCTCATCAGTATATTTGACGGCCAGTTCGCGTGTGGTCAGCGCCTCATGTTCCAGCGCAAACTCGATCAGATCATCCCGCCGGTCCTGCGGAATACGGTTCCAGACCGACTTCGG
>NZ_SZNL01000077.1:0-460 GCF_005068605.1 Sulfitobacter sp. 15WGC
TTGATGTGGGCCAGCACGACCATGTCAGTCCTCTGTCTTTGGCTGGCAGGGCGGTTGCGATAGGCGCGCAGGCCGCGTGAGCTGACACCCAGCACGTCACACATCCGCTTGGCGCAGAAGGCGTGACGGTGTTCTTCGATGAACCGAAACCTCATGGCTTTTGCCCCGCGAAGAACTGCGTTGCCTTTTTTAGAATCTCCCTCTCCTCCTTGAGAATGCGGTTCTCTCGCCGAAGCCGTTCATTCTCCCGGGCAAGTTCCAAGTCCTTGTCAGGCACCACATTGGTGTCACGATGCGCCGTCACCCACTTGTTCAGCGTCGATAAGCCAATATCCAAATCTGAGGCAACTTGCCTGCGTGTCAGCCCGCTTGTCAGCGCGATCCGCACCGCATCAGCGCGGAATTCGTCCGTGCGTTTCGTTCCCATAGTTCGTCTCCTTTGCTGCAATAAATGCTATCA
>NZ_SZNL01000078.1:0-434 GCF_005068605.1 Sulfitobacter sp. 15WGC
TCTCGGCGAGATCGGCGGCGGCGATTATGGCGACGGTGTCACATCCAAGCGGATCGCCGGGGCGCTGCGATCGATCGGTGAGCGCGACGTTCGGGTCGATATAAACAGCCCCGGTGGCGATTTTTTTTGAAGGCGTGGCGATTTACAACATGCTGCGTGAACACAAAGCCAAGGTCACGGTCAATGTGCTGGGCCTTGCCGCGTCCGCCGCATCGGTGATCGCCATGGCCGGTGATGAGATCAAAGTGGCAAAGACTGGATTCCTTATGGTCCATAACGCCTGGGGCATCACGATCGGCAACCGGCACTGTTGATTGTCACTGAGAACTGACCCGGTATTTTCACCGAGATTTGACCCACCCTCAGTTATGCGTCGTGGTCTATGATGCGGTCAATGTTTTGGCCTCCTTTGCAGTTTTCTTTGCTGCCTCAGA
>NZ_SZNL01000079.1:0-389 GCF_005068605.1 Sulfitobacter sp. 15WGC
GCCCGCTTGTCAGCGCGATCCGCACCGCATCAGCGCGGAATTCGTCCGTGCGTTTCGTTCCCATAGTTCGTCTCCTTTGCTGCAATAAATGCTATCAAAGGAGCGGCATCAAACCGTGACACGTCCATTGCGCGTGAGCTGGATGCGCTGGTGCGGATCTACGGTAAACCCGGATGCATAGTCAGCGATCGAGCCATTGGAACGCCATTGGTCCGAGAGACAATGGCGAGGGGGACGGAGTTCACGAGCCGGGCCATTCTGGGGTGGGCCGATCAGAACGCAATTCCGTAGCACTATATCGACCCAGGGAAGCCGCAGCAGAACGCCTTTATCAAGTCATTAAACGGCAGCCTGCGCGACGAGCTGCTGAACGAGGAGATATTTGACAC
>NZ_SZNL01000007.1:0-4100 GCF_005068605.1 Sulfitobacter sp. 15WGC
AATCCCCGCAAGGCTTTTCGGCCCTTCGATATGTGGGGTCTCCGGGCTGCAAAGCCTTGCTACCGTCGCGCCCAGTAGTGACATTCCTGCTTTGCAAACCCAGTGACATTTCTGAATGGTGTTTACATTGACTGCGCAGCCGCGTCCAACCGCCGCCCCCTCTGGCCGCTTGGCACAAAGCCGATTAGAAACGAGGGCGAAACCGGGGGAGCGAACCGTTGCAAAAGATCTTATTGCCCGAAAGACCCGACTGGCGCGCCCATGCGCAAGAGGTGGGCTTTACCTTTGCCGATATGCATGGCGAACCCTATTGGGACGAAACCTCGGCCTATGCGTTCTCGCTCACCCAGATCGAGAATGACATCGAAGACCCTTCGACCGAGCTTCACGCCATGTGCCGTGAAGCCGTGGCCGAGATCTTCGCCAGCGAAGAGTTGATGACCCGCCTCGCCATTCCAGATGCCCACTGCGACCTTGTGGCCGAGAGCTGGCGCCGGGGCGATCCTGAGGTCTATGGCCGTTTCGATTTGGCCTATGACGGCACGAACCCCGCCAAACTGTTGGAATATAACGCAGATACGCCGACCTCACTTTACGAAAGTGCGGCCTTTCAGTGGCAGTGGCTTGAGGACCAGTTGAAAGCGGGCGCACTGCCCGAAGGCACGGATCAGTTCAACGGCATTCATGAGGCGCTGGTCGCCCGTTTTGGCGATGTCTTCGAGCAGGACAGCGATCTGCATTTTACCGCCGTGGCCGACAACCCCGAAGACTACGGCACCGTCGAAGCCATGGGCTGGGCCGCACGCGAGGCGGGGCTGGGCGCGCATTACTGCGATCTCGATAAGATTGGGCTGAGCGACGATGGCCACTTCCTTGATGATCAAGACCGCCGCATTGCCGTCCTGTTCAAACTCTACCCTTGGGAAGACATGCTGCGCGACGACTACGCCGCCCATATCCAAGGCTCGGGCTGTCTGTTTCTGGAGCCTGCGTGGAAAGCGCTTTTGTCAAACAAGGGCCTCCTGCCCGTGCTGTGGCAGATGTTCGAAGGCCACCCCAATCTGCTGCCCGCGTTTTTCGAGGCTGATGTAGCCGATGCGCTCGCCGGGCGCGGCCCCGCCGCCCCCGCCTGCGCCGACGCCTTTGACCGGGCGGCGGCGGAACTGGCCGAGGCGCATGTGCGCAAGCCGATCCTCTCGCGCGAGGGGGCGTCGGTCACGATCCACCAATCTGGCAAGGTGATCGAACAGTCGCAGAACTCTGATTACGCCGAGCATCCGCGCATCGTGCAGGCCTATGCCCCGCTGCCCACCTTCGACGGCTTCCGCCCGGTGATCGGCTCTTGGATCGTGGGAGAGACCTGCGCGGGCATCGGCATCCGCGAAGACCGATCGCGCATCACGCAGGATTTGTCACGCTTCAAACCGCACTACATTCTGGCATAGCCCACCGCTCCGCCGCCCCTTGGCAGAAAGACGACCATCATGACCAAACGCTCGAAACGGGTTTCCATCGCCATCGTCGGCGCCGCCGCCTTCACCCTTGCTGGCTGTGAGGAAGAAAAGGTCGACGCCGCCGCCTTCCCCGACCTGCAAAGCTGTCTTGCCGATGCCGCGCGTGGCGGGATGTACAGCGAGCAGGAATGCGAAACCGCCTTTGACGCGGCGCAAACCCTCCATGTGGAATCCGCCCCGCGCTACGACAGTCTTGAGGTCTGCGAAGAGCAGCATGGCGAAGGCGCCTGCGGCTCCGAAGAGGCGGCGACCCAAGGCGGATCGGGTGGCATCTTCATGCCCCTGCTGGCGGGCTATCTGATCGGCAATATGATGAGCAACCGCGCCGGCATGGCGGCGGCGCAACCGCTTTACAAAACCTCCGATGGGCGCTTCACCAATGCGGCGCGCTCCAGCACCTATTCGACAAATCGCGGCGCGGCCAAGCTCAGCACCTCGCAATTTACCCGCCCCAGCACCACCATCGGCAAAACCCCGATGACCCGTGCCACCGCGGCATCGCGCGGCGGCTTTGGCCGGGCGGGCGGATCGCGCGGCTTTGGTGGCTGATCGGCGCTGACGCCTTACTTGCGGCGCAGCACCGCCGCGGCAAGGATCACGATCGCCAGCGACAGCACCGCCACCGCCCAGAAGGGATCGTTGCCATGGGGATGCACATGCGCGCCCTCATGCGCCGCCAACGGTGCGGCAAAGGTGGCGAGGGCGAATGTCAGTTTCTTCATCTCAATCTCCTTGATCTATCACGGTGGACCGGGCGGCCTTAGGCCAGCCCCAGAATCTCACGCGCCTGCTGCGCGGTGGCGACGGGGCGACCGGCCTCTGCGCAGATCTCGGCCGCGCGGGTCACGAGGGCGGCATTGGAGGGGGCGAGGGTCTGTTTGTCCAGCCGGATGTTATCCTCCAGCCCCGTGCGCAGATGGCCCCCCGCGGCGGCGCACCATGCGTTCAACTCGGCCTGATGCCGCCCGATCCCGGCGGCGCACCACGGGATATCGCCGAAGAGCCGTTTGACGGTTTTGATATAGAAATCAAAAACCTCCCGATCCGCTGGCATGGCGTTTTTTACGCCCATGACGAATTGGATATAGGGCCGGGCCGGGATCTGGCCCGCCTCGGCCATCGCCTTGGCCTGTAGGATGTGGCTGAGGTCAAAGACTTCGATCTCGGGCAGCACGCTATAGGTCATCATCTCTTCCGCCAGCCAATCGACAAGCTCGGGTGGGTTCTCATAGACGCGATTGGGAAAGTTGTTCGACCCCACCGAAAGCGAGGCCATGTCGGGCCGCAGCGGCAACATCCCGCCCCGGTTCTTGCCCGCGCCCGAACGCCCACCGGTCGAGAATTGCACGATCATCCCGGGGCAATGGTCACGCAGCCCCTCTTGCAGCCGCGCGAAACGGTCGGGGTCCGCCGTGGGGGTGCCATCGGCGGTGCGCACATGGGCATGGCAGATCGTCGCCCCGGCCTCAAAGGCGGCATGGGTGCTTTCGATCTGTTCGCTAATGTCGATCGGCACTGCCGGGTTGTCGGCCTTGGTTGGCAGCGATCCGGTGATGGCCACGCAGATGATGGCAGGAGTATCGGTCATGGGTGTCCTCGGTTTTCTGGAAAATCAATCGGCGCTGTCGCGGGCAAGGGCGATGACACGGCGTAGCGCGGTCTCCGCCGCTGCGCTATCGTCCCCCTCGGGCCAGTCGTAGAACCCCTTGCCGCTGCGCTTGCCAAGCTGCCCCCGCTCGACCAATGCGGTGAGACTGGGCGAAGGGTCGTGCCGGTCGCAAAGGTCTGGGTAGAGGTATTCGGCGATGCTCAGATGGGTGCCCAGCCCGTTCAAATCGCGCTGGCGGAACGGGCCGGATAGCGCCATGCGCACGCCGACGGACCATTGCACGATCTCGTCAATTTCCGCCGGGCTGGCGACCCCTTGGTCCACCAGATGCAGACATTCGCGCATGATGGCATGTTGAATGCGATTGGCCACGAAACCAGGCGGCGCGTGATCGAGCCGCACGGGTCGCCGGTCCAGCCCGCGCAGTAGGGTCATGACCTCGGCACAAAGCCCTTCGGGCGCGTCTTCAGCTGCGACGACTTCGACGGCGGGGATTACATCGCCGGGGTTGAAGAAATGCGTGATCACGGCGCGTTCGGGCCGGGCCATATTCGCCGTCATCTCTTCCAACCTTAGGCCAGAGGTGTTGGACAAGATCGGCGCACCCTCCGGCACGGCCCCCTCCAAAGCGGCGAGCACACGGCGTTTCAGCGCGAGGTCTTCCGGCGCGCATTCCAATGCAACATCGGCCTGCCCTGCCTCCTCCAAGGCAGCGCAGGCGGTCGACCCCGGAACCGCGGTCAAAAATGCCTCCCGCGCGGCCTTGGTCGGGTCGACCGCTTGGACCCTCCAGCCGTGTTGGCCAAAGAGCCTGCCGATGGATTGGCCCATCGTGCCCGCCCCCACGATGATGATGCCTTTGGCCATGTGATCCCCCTCCCGGATATCAGTTGTTTACTTATCACCAGTGCGTAGTGATAAGTAAACAGCGAATAGGAAAAAGGATGCCGCCCCGTGACCCAAGACCCCTCTCCGCG
>NZ_SZNL01000007.1:4195-172872 GCF_005068605.1 Sulfitobacter sp. 15WGC
CGATGATGATGCCTTTGGCCATGTGATCCCCCTCCCGGATATCAGTTGTTTACTTATCACCAGTGCGTAGTGATAAGTAAACAGCGAATAGGAAAAAGGATGCCGCCCCGTGACCCAAGACCCCTCTCCGCGCCATGCGCTCGTCACCGGCGGGGCGCGCAACATCGGCCTCGGCATCGCGCGCAGGCTGCGTGAAGATGGCTGGCGTGTCTTCGTCCTCGATATCGAAGAGCCCGAAGACCCAGCACTTCGGGCGGATGCGCAGCGGGTGGATCTGACGGACATCGCGGCGACCACGGCTGCCCTCCAACACAGCCTCGCGCAGGGGCCGGTCACCTGTCTGGTCAATAACGTTGGCATCGTGAAACCTGCGTCTTTCGACGCTGTCGCCCTCGACGATTTCGACCCCATCATGCATCTAAACCTGCGCACCAGCATTCTGGCGGCGAGACTGGTCGTGCCGGGGATGCGCGCGGCGGGGGCTGGGCGGATCGTGATGAACACCAGCCGCGTGACCAAGGGCAAGATCGACCGCACGCTCTATTCCGCAAGCAAGGGTGCGATCCAGTCGATGGCGCGGACTTGGGCGCTGGAGCTGGCGCGCGACGGGATCACCGTGAACTGCGTCGCCCCCGGCCCCATCGCCACAACCGCCTTTTGGGAGAACAACCCCGAAGACGCGCCGGAAACCCGCGCCATCGTCGATGCGGTGCCGATGGGCCGGATGGGAACACCTGAAGATGTGGCGCAGGCGGTGTCCTTCTTTGCCGATCCGCGCAGTGGCTTTATCACCGGGCAGACGGTCTTTGTCTGTGGTGGCACGGCGGTCGGGTAATCAGCCCTCGGGCGCGAGGGCCTCAAGCAACCTGCGTAGGACCGGATTGCGCGCATCGCGCAGATAGGCCAGCCCGATCCGGCTTTGCACCTTGGCGTCGCGGATCGGCAGGAAGGACACGCCCGCATCCTTCATCCGCGCGGCGGAGGCGGGGACGAAAGCCACCCCGAGACCCGCCGAGACGAAATTCACGATGGCGGTGAACTGCGGTGCGCGATGGGCCACGCGGGGGGCGAAACCCGCATCGGCGCAGAGTTGATAGGCACAGGCGGCAAAGCCCATGTCGGGGCCAAGGTGGCTGAAGATGAAGCTCTCCTCGCGCAGCGCCGCCATGGCAACGGAAGGCACCTCGGCAAGGCGGTGATCGGGCGGCACGGCCAGCAGGATATCCTCGGTATGAACCGTGCGGGTGGCCAAATCCTCCGGCACGCCGGAAAGCGGCAGGCGCACGAAACCCGCGTCGAGCCTGCCGGCCACGATCTCAGCGATTTGCAGGTCCATATCCAACTCGCGCAGGATCAGATCCACCTCTGCCGCGCCCGCGCGCAACTCGCGCAGGAGCCGCCCGAGGATCCCTGCGTAGGAGGCCGAGCCGACATAGGCCAATTCGATCCGCCCGCGCTGTCCGCTGCGCGCCGCTTCGGCCAATGTCTCGACCCGCCGGGCCTGTTGCAGCAGCGCGCGGGCCTCGGGCAGGAGTGACTTGCCGAAGTCGGTCAGCATCACCCTGCGGCGGTTGCGGTCAAAGAGAAGCTCACCGCCAAAGGCGGTTTCGAGATGTTTCAGCTGCTGCGTCAGCGCCGGTTGCGCCACGCCGAGCGCGGCTGCCGCTTGACCGAAATGCAGCGTTTCCGCGATGGCGACGAAGACCTCATACTGGCGCAACGTGGCGGTGAGTGGCGTTTCCATGCGGCCCCCTGAACTGACGTCAGAGGGTTTTCACACGCGCGCCGGTGATAAGCAAGTTAGATCACCGGCCCCTACCCCTCCGCCGCGCGGGCGCGGCTGCGGCGGGCGTGCAGGGTCTCGGCCTCAGCCAGATCGTCGCTTTCGACCTTAACCGTCTCATGCCCACCGGGGCGCTGCGCACGCTTGCGCCGAAGCGGGCCGCTATCATCGCTTTCCCGCGGCAGGATCAACCGGTCGACCAAAGTGCGGCGGAGGCCGAGGGTCGAAGTCAGATCGAAGACCCGCGCGGCGACCGCCTCAGCCTCTTGCGGCTGGACCAGCAACTCAAGCCGCGTGACGGGGCGGGATTTCTTGCCCTGCCCGCTGAGCATCATGAGATCGACCACGCCCTCCATCTCGCGCAACCGATCCACCGCCGCGCCCAGTTCTTCGCCCGTCATGTCGTCGATATCGCAGGCGAATTGCACGAGACTGTCCTGCGCGATGCCCGTCGTGGCGGAGTCAAAGACGCTGACCCGCAGGATATTCGGCAGCCCTTTCATCACCCGCATCCCCGCGCCCGATCCGGTACAGCGCAGCCGCCCCGGTGGACGGCTGGCGATGGGGCTGCCGCAGGTGAGATGGGCAAGGATCGCGGCCCCGGTGGGTGTCACCCGCTCGCCCGGCACGCCGTCGTCATGCCAATCATAGCCTTGCAAGATGAGCGCCGTGGCGGGCGCGGGCACCGGCAGTTTGCCATGCGCCGTTTCGACCAAGCCGCCGCCGAGGGGCAGTGCTGCTAGCGAGAATGTCGCCCCCTTCAGCGCGGCGCAAATGCTGCCCGCGGCGGTCACATCCATCAGCGCGTCCCAATCCGCGATCTCATGAAAATGCACCCGGTCGATGGGGATGTCATGCACCTGCGCTTCGGCCTCGGCGATCCGGTGAAGGATGGCGCAGGCGGCCTCCGCCGTGCCCTCGGACAGCGCTGCGTTTTCCAGCAAGTTGCGCATGGCGCGATAGGTCGTCTCGGCCCCATGCCGCCTGCCCGCGTCGGGTGTTGTCAGCACCAGCTCAAACCGCCGCGACGTGATGCCCGAGGCGACATGTTCGCTCAGTTCCGCATGGCCCACCTCGGCGGGGAGGACGGCGGCGACATCGGCCAAGGCGCGCTCGGCCAGATTGGGGAAGGCATGCAACATTGCGGCGATGAACATATCCCCCGCCGCCCCGCCAACGGGGTCGAGGTGTAGGTGAAGCCCCTGCCCCCGCATCAATGCCCCTCCGGCCAAGGGTTGCGCAGCAGGCCGTCGTCGAACTGCATCTCTTGCAGATCGCCAATCACCTCAAGCCCCGGACGGTCGCGCAGTTCCGGCAGCATCGCCTCGGAGGCATAGAGATACTCAAGCTTCAGCGTGTTGGGGATGCGCAGCAGCCGGACCTTGGTGATATCCTCGGCCCCGCAGGTCTTGACCGCCGTCTGGATCGCGGTGCGGTCGCAGGGCATGACCATCGGGATTTTTGACTGCTTCAACACTTGTGAGGTGATGGCATTGGCATAGACCGCCTCGCGGTCGAAGTCCTGCTCCAACCGCTGCGTGATCACATCCGCCCGCGCCGCGCCATTGCCGTTGCCATTGCTGCGCGGCGACAGGCCAAGCGCCACCAGCCGCGAGATATGCAGATGGACCTGCATCTTCTCGCTTGAAAACCGATGGGTGATATTGGGGTCCATCCCGGTGCCAGAGAACTCCTTGCCGATCTCATCCACCACCAGCACGTCCAGATCGCCCGAGGCCGAAGGCGCGTCCAGCGGCCCCAACGGCAGACGGGGCATGTTGCGCATCGCCTCTTGCAGATAGGGCGCTTCGGCCTCCAGCATCCCGTCGCTGTCGAGCGCCACAACCTGCGCCAGCCCATCATAGGCATTCTCAATCGTGCCGATGCCGAAAAGCACCTTGCAACGTTCCAGCTTCATCCGCGCCATTTTGGCCACGAAGATGCCGACGTTGTCGATGCCGCGCGAATGGCAGGTCTCGGCGCCCGATTGCTTGCCCAGCCCGATCGAGAGCATTTTGGCCAGCCCGCTTTCGTTCGGCGCGCGGAAAGAGGTATGCGGCTTGATCCGGTTGAACAGGATAATCCCATCGGCGGCATTGGCGTGGCGGTCCATCCGCACCGACATGCCGTTGTCGAGCACGCCGATCTCATCGGTTTCCATCGAAGAGCGGATTTCGCAACCGAGGCTCTCTTCGGTCACGCCCAGTTTCGCCAGCAGCGCGGTCTGCCCCTCTGCGGTGGCGCCGCCGTGGCTGCCCATGGCGGGCACGACAAAGGGATGCGCCCCGCGCGCGCGGACCTCGGCCACGATGGCGGCCAGCAGTTCCGGCAGGTTCGCCAGCCCGCGGCTGCCTGCGGTGATGGCGATGGACATGCCCGGTTTGATCTTGCCTGCGCAATCGGCCTGCATCGCCTCCGCCACGGCGGCGCGCGGGTCGTCGATCTGGGTCGCGGCAAAGGTCTGACGGCAGAGCGCCATGCGCGGCAGCGGCGTATCCTCGACCAGTTTCACATAGTTCGGTTTCATCTGCGCTGTCCCCTCTGACATCGTTACCCCGTGACCCCAATCGGCCAAGGTGCGAATTCCTCTTCGCCCACGCCGAGCGCTTCGGACTTGCTTTGCTCCCCCGAGGCGATGGCGAGGATGCGCTCGAAGATCCTTTGCCCCAACTCCTCTAGGCTCTGCTCGCCGTCGATCACGGTGCCGCAGTTGATGTCCATATCGTCCTGCATCTTGGTGAACATCGGCGTGTTGGAGGCGAGTTTGATCGTCGGTGAGGGGTAAGAGCCAAAGCACGACCCGCGCCCGGTGGTAAAGCAGATCAGGTTCGCGCCCCCCGCGATCTGCCCGGTGGCCGAGACGGGATCGAAGCCGGGCGTATCCATGAAGACCAGCCCCTTTTGCGTCACGGGTTCGGCATAGCGGTAGACCTCCATCAGCCCCGTGCTGCCGCTTTTCTTGGCCCCGCCGAGCGATTTTTCCAGCACATTCGCCAGCCCGCCTGCCTGATTGCCGGGGCTGACAACGCCGTTGATCTGCGTGTCGCGGCCCTTGGTATAGTCCAGCCACCAATCCATGCGTTCGACCAGCTTGCGCCCCACCTCTTCACTGCGGGCGCGCCGGGTCAGGAGGTGTTCGACACCGAAAATCTCGGGCGTTTCCGAAAGGATCGCCGTGCCGCCGTTGCGCACGAGGATATCCGCCGCCGCCCCCAGTCCGGGGTTGGCCGAGAGCCCCGAAAGCCCGTCCGACCCGCCGCATTGCATCCCGATGGTGATATGTTCCGCCGAACAGGGCGCGCGCCGGACGGCATTGGCCTGATCCAGCATTTCGCGCACCGCTTCTTTGCCTTCGGCAATCGCGCGGGCCGTGCCGCCGACATGTTGCATGGTGACGCAGCGCAGCATCTTGCCCTCGGCCAACCCCTCCTCTTCAAAGAATTGGGCGAGGTTGTTGCGCTCGCAACCCAGCGAGAGGACCACGGCCCCGGCCAGATTGGGGTGGCGGATATAGCCCGAGAGCGTGCGGCGCAGCAGGTCCATCGGCTCGCCCGTAAGCTCCATCCCGCAGCCGGATTCGTGGATGAAGGGGATCACCCCGTCGACATTCTCCCATGCCTCCATCCGCTCTTCGTCGAAGTAATTGGCGATCTTGCGCGCCACGGTGGCCGAGCAATTCACTGTGACGAAAAGCCCGATGTAGTTGCGCGTGCCCACCCGGCCATTGGCGCGGCGGATGCCCATGAACTGGGCGCGCTCTTGCGGTGGCAGCAGCTTGGTCGGGGTATAATCGCGGGCAAAGGCATAGTCTTTGTCGACCGCGTCGAACTTGATGTTATGGCTGTGCAGCCAATCGCCTGCGGCGATCTCTACTGCCGCATAGCCGATCACCGTGTCGAATTTCAGGATCGGCGCGCCGCGTTGGATCGGGCGGATCGCGATCTTGTGACCTTGGGGCGTATCGTGGTTGGCACGCAGCCCGTCTTGCGGCAATACCGCGCCACGGGGAACCGCCGCGGTTGCCACGACCACGTTATCCGTCGGTGACAGCAGCATCACCTTTGCGCGTCTGTCCTCTTGCATGGTCTGGCTGTCCATCGGATGCTCCCCCTCCCTCGGGTGTCGAAAAAACCGCTTCGGTAAGATGTCATTAACTGATATATTAGATTTAACAGCTATGGAAGAGCCCGCATGACCGCATCGAAGAAACCCGCCGCGCAGAGCGCACAGACCCTTGCCAAAAGCATCCTTGGCGGTGGGGCCGACTTGGGTATGTTTGAGGGCGGGCCGACGGGACGCGGGGTTTACGCCACCCTGCGCGATCAGATCGTGAGGCTGGACCTGCCGCCCGGCACGCCGCTGTTGCGCGCCGAACTGGCCGAGACCCATGGCGTCAGCCTGACGCCGCTGCGCGATGCGCTGCAACAGTTGGCCAAAGAAGGGCTGGTCAAGATCTACCCGCAATCGCGCACGCTGGTCACACCGATCGACATGTCGGCGATCCGCGAGGCGCAGTTCATGCGCATCGCGCTTGAGACCGAGGTCGTGCGCCGTTTGGCCGATGAGATCGCGCCCGAAGCCCTCACCCGTCTGCGCAGCATCGTCGCCTTGCAAAGCAGCATCTCGGACCAACCCGGCGATGTGCCGACCTTTCAGGAATTGGACGAGGTGTTTCACCAGACCCTCTTCGTGGCGGCGGGCCATGTGCAAAGCCAGCGCATCATGCGCAGTCATGCGGGCCACTTGGAACGCCTGCGCCGCCTGCATCTGGACGACATTGATGAGGCCGGGCGCATTCTGAACAACAAGGACGTGATCGCCGGCCACAGCCGCATCCTCGATGGGATCGAAGCGGGCGATGCGCCCGCGGCGATGGAGGCACTGCGCCAGCACCTGCAACGCACCGTCGACCGGATGACCGAGAAACGGGCGGCTTTCCCGGAGTATTTCACCCCGGAAAAGCCCTGATTCAGCGGTTGTTGGCCTTGCGCCACGCGGCGAACTTATCAAGATTCTCTTGCTTGGTGCCGGGGTAGAGCCCGATGATCCCGGCGCCATCCTTGACCTGCTCCACCACGAAATCCTCATAGGCGGTCATCTCGACAGCCTCATCTGCCACCTCTTCGGCGATATCCGCGGGGATGATGATCACGCAGTCGTCGTCGCCCACCACGATATCACCGGGAAAGACGGGGGCATCGCCGCAGCCCACGGGGCAGTTGATCTCAATCGCCTCATGCAGCGTCAGGTTCGTAGGGCTGGAGGGGCGCGCGTGATAGGCGGGGATCTCAAGCGCGCCGATGGTCGCCGCATCGCGCAAGCCCCCGTCGGTCACCACACCCGCCGCGCCGCGCATCATCAGCCGTGTGATCAGGATGTCACCGGCGCTTGCCGCGCGGGCATCCTTGCGGCTGTCCATTACCAGCACATGGCCCTCGGGGCAGGTCTCGATCGCGACGCGCTGCGGATGCTCGGGATTGCGGAATTCGACCAATTGGTTGCGGTCTTCGCGGGCAGGCATATAGCGCAGGGTAAAGGCGGGGCCGACCATGTTGCGCCCCTTGGCGGCAACCGGACCGACCCCCTGCACCACCTGATTGCGCAGCCCGCGCTTGTACAGCGCCGTCGCCAATGTCGCGACCGAGACCGCTTGAAGTTTCTCGCGTAGTTCGGGGCTCATGCCGCCTCTCCCTTCAGTTGATTGTCTTTCAAGAATTGATCCAGCACCGCCTGCTGCTGTTCCGTCAGCGGCCATGCGGAAGGCGGGCGCGTGGGGCCGCAATCCTGTCCGATGGCCATAAGGGCGGCTTTGACGCCGGTGACATTGGTGCCGTTATGCTCTTCCGCGCGGATGTCCTCAAAGGCGCGCATCCCGGCGATGAGGCGGTTCGCTTCGCCGTAGTTGCCTGCGTCGAGTGCCGCGTGGATGGCGACCGAGCGCTCGGGCCAGACGTTGATAAGGCCCGAGGTGAAGCCCCGCGCCCCCACGGCATAGAGCGGCGGCGCCCAGACCTCGGCCAGACCGCCGACCCAGACGATATCTTTTGGCGCAGCTTCGATCGCGCGGGCAAGGTTCAAGGGGTTCGGCGTGGCCCATTTGACGCCCTTCACCCCGTCGACCTCGCACAGTCGCGCGATGCCCTCGGGCCCCATCGCGTCATTGCGCAGGTACAGCATCACCGGCAGCCCGCCCGAGGCATCGCGCACCGCATGCACATAGTCGACCGTACCACGGGGAGAGACGAAGGGATCGGGCGGTTGGTGGATCATCAGCGCATCCGCCCCCGCCTCGGCGCTTGCCTTGGCCAGCGCACAGGCATCGCGAATGCCGCGCCCGACCCCTGCAAGCAGCGGCGCGCGCCCATCGACCATCTGCGCCACCTCGCGCACCATGGTGCAGGCCTCGTCATTGGTCAGCGCGTAATATTCGCCGGTATTGCCGTTCACCACCGGGATATGCACCCCGGCGGCAAGCGCGCGGTTAATGATCGGCCCCAGCTTGCGCGGCGCGATCTCTCCGCCCGGGTCATAGGGCGTCACGAGGATGCCCGAGATGCCGGTAAGCGCTTTCGAAAGATCATGTGTCATTGCCAGCCCCTCTCAGAAGATATCCGGCTCGCCCGCCGCTTGGCCGAAGGCCGCGGTGAGGTAGTCGAAGTCGCAGCCCTGATCGGCCTGCCCCACATGGCGCTGGAACATATAGCCCCACCCCCGCTCGAACCGCGGCTCGGGCGCTTTCCACGCAGCGCGGCGGGCGGCGAGTTCGTCCTCATCCACCAGCATGTCGAGGGTCCGCGCCTCAAGATCCATGCGCACGATGTCCCCCGTCTTCAGCAGCGCCAGCGGCCCGCCCACGAAAGACTCCGGCGCGACATGCAGGATGCAAGCGCCGTAAGAGGTGCCCGACATCCGCGCATCCGAGATCCGCAGCATGTCACGGTGCCCCTGTTTCAGCAGCGCCTTGGGCATCGGCAGCATCCCCCATTCCGGCATCCCCGGCCCGCCCTGCGGACCGGCGTTGCGCAGCACCAGCACATGGTCGGGCGTCACATCGAGGTTTTCGTCGTCGATGGCGGCTTTCATCTCGGGGTAGCTGTCAAAGACCAACGCCGGGCCTTCGTGGTGGTGGAACTTCGGATCGCAGGCCGCCGGTTTGATCACCGCGCCATTGGGGCAAAGGTTGCCCTTGAGCACGGCAAGCGAGCCTTCCTTATAGACCGGGTTCGACAGGGGCCGGATCACGTCGTCATTATAGACAGGCGCATTCGCGATCCCTTCTTCCAGCGGTTTGCCGGTGCAGGTGATGGCCGACCGGTCAAGCTTGTCGCCCAACTGGTCCATCAGCGCCCGCAGCCCGCCCGCGAAGTAGAAATCCTCCATCAGATATTCGCTGCTGCCCAAGGGCCGGATATTGGCAATCAGCGGCGTGATGCGGCCCAGAGCGTCGAGATCGCTCAACTCCAGCGCCACCCCGGCGCGGCGCGCCATGGCCAAGAGATGCACCACCGCATTGGTCGAACAGCCCGTCGCCATGGCCACCGTCGCCGCGTTTTGCACGGCGGCGGGGGTGATGATCTTGTCGGGCGTCAGGTCCTCCCAAACCATATCGACAATGCGCCGCCCGCAAGAGGCGCTCATCCGTTTGTGCCCCGCATCCGCAGCGGGGATCGAGGTCGCCCCCGGCAGGTCAGCCCCATCGCCTCGGCAATCGCGGTCATGGTGGAGGCGGTGCCCATCGTCATGCAATGCCCGTAGGACCGCGCAATGCCGCCTTCGACGCCAACCCATTCCTCGGCCGAGATCGTGCCCGCGCGGCGTTCGTCCCAGAACTTCCAGGCGTCCGAGCCAGAGCCAAGCGCCCGCCCCGCGTAATTGCCGCGCAGCATCGGCCCCGCGGGCAAAAAGATGAACGGCACGCCTGCGCTGATCGCGCCCATGGTCAGCCCCGGCGTGGACTTGTCACAGCCCCCCATGAGCACCACACCGTCAAGCGGGTGCGAGCGGATCGTCTCTTCGGTCTCCATCGCGATCATATTGCGGTAGAGCATCGAAGTCGGCTTGGTGAAGCTCTCGTCGATCGAGATCGTCGGGATCTCAAGCCCCAGCCCGCCGGCCTGCGCGATTCCCTTCTTCACGTCCTCCGCGCGGTCGCGGAAATGAAGGTGGCAGGGGTTCATCTCGGACCAAGTGTTCAGGATGCCGATCACCGGGCGGCCTTCCCAATCCTCGGGGCCCAGACCCATCTGCATCATGCGCGACCGATGGCCAAAGCTGCGCAGATCGTCGGGGGCGAACCAGCGCGCGCTGCGCAGCTGATCGGCGGTTTTCTTGGTCTCGGTCATGGATTCCTCGCCAGCTAAAACATCATCACAAAAAGGTTGGAAAACACATCTTGCTCGAATTGATATATTACCGTATCACCCCAATTGTCGATACCATTTGAGGGAGGAGCCGCGAAAATGTCGGGAAAACCACTGAAACAAACGCTCCGCCCCAGCAGCCGCCTGTCGGGCTTTTGGCTCTCGCTCTGCTCTCCTACGGTGACCGAGATCGCGGCGGGCAGCGGGATCGACTGGCTGTTGTTGGATATGGAGCATGCGCCCAACGATCTCAGCCAAATCACCGACCATCTGCGCGCGGCAGGCAGTGCCAATCCCGATGCGCAGATGATTGTGCGCCTGCCGTCCTCGGACCAGACGATGACCAAACGGCTGCTGGATATCGGCGTGCGCAATCTGATGTTCCCGATGATCCAGACTGCCGAGGCCGCCCGCCAAGCCGTATCATGGACCCGCTACCCGCCCGAAGGGCTGCGCGGCATCTCGGCCACGATCCGCGCCAATGATTACGCGCGGCAAACCGATTACCTCAGCACCTATGCAGAGGCGCAATGCGTGATCGTGCAGGTCGAAACCCCCGAAGCGGTGGCCGAAATTCCCGCCATCGCCGCCGTGCCGGGGGTGGATGCGATCTTTATCGGGCCGGGAGATCTATCCTCCGCGATGGGCCATACCGGCAACCCGATGCACCCCGATGTCCAAGAGAAGATCCGTGAGGCGGTCGCGGCCATCCATGCCGCCGGGCTGCCTGCGGGCATCCTCGGCTATGGTGCCGATCTTGCGCAACGGTACTTTGATGAGGGTATCGAATTCGTCGCCATCGCGGGCGACGCTTGGCTGCTCACGCGGCAGATGGATGCGTTGGTGCAGACCATGGCGCGGCCCTCCCCCACTTTGACACAGCAAACCCATAAGGATTGATCATGACCGCGGACAGCAAGAGATTTCACCCCCACGGCAAACATCTGATCGCCGGCGAATGGGTCGGCGGCGGAGAGACCTTCGCCAATTCCCCCGCCACCGGCGAAAGCGACCAATTCCAAAGCGGCACCCCGGCCCATGTGGACCGTGCCTGCCAAGCGGCGGAGGAGGCCTTTTGGTCCTACGCCTATGCCAGCCGCGAGACCCGCGCCGCCTTCCTCGACACCATCGCGGATGAGATGGAGGCCCGAGCCGAGACCATTACCGAGATCGGCACCCGCGAATCCGGCCTGCCCGAAGCCCGCCTTCAGGGCGAGCGGGGGCGGACAACCGGGCAGCTTCGCCTCTTTGCCGATCACATCCGCAAAGGCGCGCATCTGGACCGGCGCGTTGACGGCGCCCTGCCCGAACGCCAACCAATGCCGCGCCCCGACATCCGCATGATCCAGCGCCCCATCGGGCCGGTCGCGGTCTTCGGCGCGTCGAACTTCCCGCTGGCCTTCTCTACCGCGGGCGGCGACACCGCCGCGGCGCTGGCGGCGGGCTGCCCAGTCGTGGTCAAAGGCCACTCCGCCCACCCCGGCACGGGGGAGATCGTTGCCGAAGCGATCCACGCGGCGATCCAGAAATGCGGCATCCACCCCGGCGTCTTCTCTCTGATCCACGCCAACAGCCGCGAGGTGGGGCAGACGCTGGTGCAGCATCCGCTCATCAAGGCCGTGGGCTTTACCGGATCGCTCGGCGGGGGGCGCGCGCTCTTTGATCTTTGCGCCCAACGCCCCGAGCCGATCCCCTTCTTTGGCGAGTTGGGCTCGGTGAACCCGATGTTCGTTTTGGCCGATGCCGCCCGCAATCGGGGCGCTGAGATCGGCGCGGGCTGGGCCGGCTCGCTGACCATGGGCGCGGGGCAGTTCTGCACCAACCCCGGCATCGCGGTCGTGGCCAAAGGGGCCGAAGGCGATGCATTCGTCGCCGCCGCGAAAGAGGCGCTTGAGCAGGTCGGCCCGCAGGTCATGCTGACCGACGGCATCGCCAAAGCCTACCGCGACGGCAAGGAACGTTTCACCGGGCGCAACGCCGTCCGCGCACTGGTCAGCAACGACAGCGAAGGCCGCGCCGCCCAGCCGAACTTGTTTGAAACCGACGCCGATACCTACCTGCAAGACCACGCGCTTGGGGAGGAGGTCTTTGGCCCCTTGGGTCTGGTGCTGCGGGTGTCCTCGGGCGATGAGATGCAAGAGCTCGCCAAAGGGTTCGAGGGGCAATTGACCGCGACGCTCCAGATGGACGAAGGCGACACCGACGCCGCCAAGGCGCTGATGCCCATTCTTGAGCGCAAGGCGGGCCGGGTGTTGGTGAACGGTTTCCCCACCGGGGTCGAGGTTTGTGACGCCATGGTGCATGGCGGCCCCTACCCGGCCTCCACCAACTTCGGCGCGACCTCTGTCGGCACCATGGCGATCCGCCGCTTCCTGCGACCCGTGTCCTACCAAAACCTGCCCGAGGCGCTATTGCCCGAAGACCTGCGCGGGGCTTCGGCATGAGCGGCGGGTTGATCGGCCCCGTCGCCGTGCTCGACGCGATGCCGCAGGACATGCAAGACAAGGTGCGCGGCTATGCCGAAGGGCTCGACCTGCGCTTTGCGGCCTCCTTCTCGGAAGAAGCCTTTGCCGAAGCGGTAAAGGGGGCAGCCTATATCGTCCCACGCGGGCGGGGGCTTCCGGCTGAGGTGCTGCGGGGGGCCGATAGCGTGCGCCTCGTGCATCAATGGGGCACCGGGTATGACAAAATCCCCTTGGATGTCGCGCGCGAGATGGGTGTGCCGGTCGCGCGCAGCCCCGGGGTCAACGCGCCCACCATCGCCGATCTGACCATCGGCATGATGATCGCCGCGCTACGCCGCATCCCGCTGCATTACAACAACACCCGCGCGGGCAAATGGATCGTGCCCGAGATCGTCCCCGGGGCGCGGGATCTCAGCAGTCAGAAGGTCGGGCTGATCGGCTTTGGCGCCATCGGGCAGCTTGTCGCGAAACGGCTGACGGGCTTTGACTGCGAGGTGCTCTACTACCGCCGCTCGGGGCCCGCCGAAGGCACCAGCGCCCGCTATGCAGACCGCGATGAAATCCTTGAGACCTGCGATATTGTCAGCCTGCACATGCCGCTGACCGATGCGTCACACCACACCATCGGGGCGGATGAACTGGCGCGAATGAAATCGGATGCGCTTTTGGTGAACACCGGGCGCGGCGGGCTGATCGATGAGGCGGCCCTGATCGACACGCTGACCCACAAGCGCATCGCCGGGGCCGCATTGGATGTCTTTACCCAAGAACCGGTGGAGCCGGACAACCCGCTGCTGCGTCTCGATAATGTCCTGCCGCTGCCGCATATCGGTGGCCATAGTGAGGACAACCTCAAACGCATGGTCGGCCATTGGGCGGGCAACATCCGCGCCTTCCACGAAGGGCGCGGCATCGACGAGGCCTGCCTCGTGACCTGAAGGCAACCCCCGGCCTGACCCCTCAGGCCGGGGCGCGGCTTAACCCTCAAGCGGTACGGGCAACAGGATCTTATTGGTCTGGCTCACCAAATACCCCGCCTCGGCGCTTTTCTTGAGATAGGCCTGCCACTCAGGATCCGCCGCCATCTGCGCCCGACGGGCCGCACGGTCGGCAGCGTCCTCATAGGCCCAGATATGCACGAAGGAATTGACGTCCCCCGTCTCGACCTGCGCATAGATCACCGGCTCGCCCAAGATGCGGCGCTGCGCCGGGAAGCCGAATTCGGCATAGAGCGCGAGGTGTTTCTTGATCGTGCCGGGGCGGCAGCAATAGGTGCGGTGGTCGTAGATCATGGGGTGGTCTTTCTGCTTGCTTGGGTCATGCGATACCGGCGTGGTCGGTGATCCGGGCCCGCGCCTGCAAAAGGTGATAGGCCATCGACACGCCTGCGACTTCGCTGTCGCCCGCGCGGATCGCTTCGAGGATTTGCCGATGTTCGCTGATCACCACGTCGATCCGGGCTTGGGAGCCTTGACGGGTCAGTTTTTGCGCCACGTCGATCCCCTGTTCGATCGAACCGCGGGCGCAATCGAGCATCTGCACGAAGACCTCATTGCCCGAGGCCGCCGCGATGGCGCGGTGGAATTGGTAATCGGCGTCAAAGGAAGGATCGCGCGCCTGCATCGATGCCTCCAGCGTCTGTAAGGCTGCCTCGATCCGGGCGATATCCTTGGGGCTGGCGCGCTGTGCGGCCATGCGGGCGGTGGCCTTTTCGATCGTGATCCGCGCCTCCATGGCGCGCATCAGCCCGGCGACGGAACCCGCCGTGGCATATTCGATCAGCTTTTCCGAAGGCCGCCGCCGCACGAAGGTGCCCACGCCGCGCCGCGCTTCGACCAGACCGTCCTCTTGCAGCTTGCGCAGCGCCTCACGCACCACGGGGCGCGACACGCCAAAGGCGGTGGCGATCTGATTCTCCGACGGCAGCTTTTCCCCCTGCACCAGCTTGTTCGACACGATCTGCTCAAGAACCTGCCCGTAGAGCTGGTCAGCCAAAGTCTGGCGCTTCTTGATCTTCAGTTTCGGTGCTGTCACCGGCTACCCTCCCGCCGCGGCGCGGCGCATCATATTGGCCAGCCGCAGCGCCGATGTTGCAGCCCCATAGCCGTTGTCGATGTTCACCACGGTCACCCCCGGCGCGCAGCTGGCAAGTATCGAATCGAGCGCGACCCTCCCGCCGCGGGCGACACCATAGCCCACAGAGGTCGGCACACCAATGACCACCCCCGGCACCAGCCCGGCCACGACCGAGGGCAGCGCCGCGTCCATCCCGGCAAAGACGATCACCACATCCATCTCGCGCAGCAACTCTTCCCGCGCGAGCAGACGCCACAGCCCGGCGACGCCCACGTCCGAAACCTCGGTCGCCGCCATCCCGCCATAGGCCAGCGTGCGCCGCGCCTCGGCCATGGGAGCGTAATCAGAGGTGCCCGCACTGACGAGGGCGATGCGCGGGGTGCTGGCCAAGGGCCCGATCTCTCCCAAAATGGCGGTGCGCGAGGCCATGCAGTAATCGACCCGTTGCGCCGCGTCGGCGGGCAGCGCGGCGAACTGCTCTGCCGTCAGCCGGGTCAGCAACAGCCGCCGTTCCTCTGCTGCCGCGTCTCCGATGATGGCGGCGATCTGCGCCACGGATTTATGCTCACAAAGCACGGCCTCTTCGATGCCGATACGCCCCCCGCGGCCCCGGTCAAAGGTCACGTCTGGATGCCCGTCGGGGCCGGTCTTAGTGATGGACAAATGCACTTCCTCTTAAATAGGCCCGCAGATCGACCGCGCGCCCGTCATCCGTGGCCTGCCGAACCTGCGTCAATATCGCTGCACGTTTCTGGGCGGAGAGGCCCTCATAGACAAGCGGATCAAGCTCGACCACCCAACCCCCGCGCAGGCGTCGGCAGCGCAGGGTGATATTGCCCATGACCTCACGCAGCAGGGTCTCTACCCGGTCGATCACCGCCAGATCCGCCGGCTCCACCCGCAGACCGGTCTCGATCCGGCTGGCCAAACAGGGGGCGGCTGGCAGTTCCGCCAGATCCCCCAGCCCGAGCGCGCGGGCCAAGGCGCGCACATCCGACTTGGACATCTGCGCCTCGACGAAAGGGTGCAACACGCCGTGCTCCGCCGCGGCTTGTAGGCCGGGACGGTAGTCCGACAGGTCATCGATATTGGTGCCCGCCGCCACCAGCGGCCCCATCCGCGCCAAGGTGCCATAGAGGTTCGATTTGCAGAAATAACAGCGATTGACCGGGTTCGCGCGATAGGCGGGATCGGCGAACTCCCCCGCGTCGACCAGCTTCAGCGGCAGGTCCCAAGTGGCGGCGAAATCCTTCACCCGCGCGGTTGCCGCCGCCGGAACGGCGGGTGAGACCGCATGGCAAAGCGTCACGCCCGCCGCGCCGCGCACCTTGGCCGCGGCGGCCGAGAGCGTCAGGCTGTCGATCCCCCCGCTGAGCGCGATGGTCAGTGAAGGGGGGCGCGCAAGGGCGGCGTGGAGGGCGGCAGGAACGGTCACTCCGCCAATCCGTCCTCAGTCTTGAGCTGTGCCAAAAGCCGCCCGCTTGACATCTGGAGGTGGTCGCGCATCCGCTGGCGGGCGCGTTCCGCGTCACCCTCGGCGATAGAGGCGGCGATGTCGTAATGCTCTTGAATCGCGTCACGGCTTTCTCCACCGCGTTTCAGCGCTTGCAGCCGCCCGGCCAGCATCGTCTCGCGCAGGCTGGCGACAAGGTAGTTGAACAGGCTGAGGTAATAGCTGTTGCCCGTCGCCTCGCAAACCGCGCGGTGAAAATCGAGGTCGGCAGTGACCCCTGCCGCCACTGCCGGGCCGCCGATCTTGTTGCTTTGGTCATAGGCGGCGGCGGCACGCTCAATCTCTGCGCGGGCCTCGGGGGTGGCGCGGGCGGCGGCGATGGCAGCGGCTTCGATCTCAAGCCCCATGCGCAGCTCTAGGATCTGTTCAAGCTTGCGCTGGCTTTCCATATCACGTTCGGGAATCGCAAAGCCCTGACGGGGCCGGTCGCTGGCGACAAAGGCCCCCCGGCCCTGACGGCTCGACAACATGCCTTCGGCCTTAAGGCGCGACACCGCCTCGCGGATCACCGTGCGGCTCACGTCGAAATCGCTGGCCAATGTGGTTTCGGAGGGCAGCACATCGCCCACGTTCCACACGCCGTTCACCACGTTGTGGCGCAGCACCTCCGTCACCTGATCGCTCAGCGTGGCACCATCGACGAGGGGCGCGGTCGCCTGAAGATTTGCAGCCATAATAACAACTTCCTTTCGCCGATTGGACCACCTGTATGACAAGCTGTCAATAATCAGAAGGTAGGGTCATTCCCAGCATTACAACCAGAATACAACATTACAAGTAAGATGAAATCCCCGTAAATTTGTATTTTTAATTGACAGGCTAGAGATTCCCCCGCAGTCTGCGGATCACGGCAAGAGGATGTCAGGGGGGAGCCCGGAACCCATCCAGTAGCTGCCGACACACAGTCAAAACTCGGGAGGAGTTTCTATGTCACCGTTCTTCAAATCGATCCGCCGCACCACAGCGGCCACCATCCTTTTCGCCGTCGCAGGCGCCGCCGCCCATGCGCAGAGCTTTGTCATGGCGACCGGCCAGCAGGGCGGCTCGTGGTATCCCGTGGGCGGCGCGATCAAGGCGATCGTGGAGCGTGAGAACCCAGATATGGACATCACCGTCACGCCGGGTGCGGGCGTGTCGAATGTGGTCGGCGTGGACGCGGGCCGCTTTGGCATCGCCTTCGCCAACTCGATCTCGACCGTGGACAGCCTGTCGGGCAAAGAGCCGTTCCGCAAGGCCACGACCAATGTCTGCAACCTTGGCATTCTTTATCCGCAGTATTTCCAGATCGTCGCGCTTGAGGATTCGGGCATCAAGACCATCGCCGACATGAAGGGCAAACGCCTGACCACGCAGCAGCTTGGCAACACGGGCGAATTCCTGACACGCGAGCTTTTGTCGACCGCCGACATGACCTTTGATGACCTCGACAGCGTCGCCAACACCTCCTATTCCGACTCCGCCTCGCAGATGAAAGACGGTCAGGCCGATTTCTTCACGCTCGGGTCGTCGCTGCCGACAGGTTCGGTCATGGATCTGGCCTCCTCCCGCAAGATCCGCCTGATCGACGTGGATGAAGAGACCTTCCAGTACTTCAAAGACAAGAACGCCGCCTTCCAGCGCCGCGAAGTCAAGGCAGGCGCTTACCCCGGTTTCGATGAGACCGTGCATGCGATCAGCTACGACACCCATATGGTCGCGCCCTGCGACTATGACGGTGAGATCGTCAAATCCGTGCTCGCCGCGATTGCCGACAACAACGACAGCTTCGCCGCGATCAGCAAATCCATGGCGAACCTGACGGTCGAGGAAATGGCCACCGACATCGGCGTGCCCTTCCACCCCGCCGCGAAAGAGTTCTACGCAGAGCGTGGCGTCTCGGGGATGTAATTTCCCCCTGACGAGAAACGGGTCGGCCGGGGCCAAGCGCTCCGCCCGACCCACATCCCCATAGGCCCTACCGCCCGTGCATCGCATGCGCCGCCGCACAAGGGCCGCTTTCCACTCTAGACGCGAGAACCCCCATGCAACTGTCGATCTTTCTGGACAAGATGCCCCTGATTACCCGCATAGCAAGGCTGATCCTGATCGGCATGGCTGCTTGGCATCTCTATGTCGCCTTCGTCGGCCCGCCCAACCCCTATATCATGCGCGGCGTGCACGTCGCTCTGGCGCTTTTGCTGATCTTCCTGACCGTCAACCGCAAGGGGCTGCGCAACGATGTGCCGCGCTGGTATGACGTGGTGCTCGGGCTGGTTGCCTTGGGCGCGGCGCTCTATCCGTCCTTCAACCTCAACTACATCACGCAGCGCTTTCTCTACGTCGATCCGCTGATGCCGATGGACATTGTGGTGGGGATCACGCTGGTTGTCCTGTTGCTTGAGGCCACGCGCCGGATGCTGGGGCCGATGCTGCCGATCACGGCGCTGCTGTTTCTCGGCTACGGCCTCGCCTTCACCTCGACCCTGCCCTCGGTGATCCTTGAGCAGTTGTTCATGACGCCCGAAGGCATCTTCGGCATCCCGATCGCGGTTTCCGCGACCTATATGGTGCTTTTCATCCTATTCGGCTCTTTGGTCGAGCGGATGGGCGTGGGCCAACTCTTCATGGATTTCGCGGTGGCGCTTACCGGGCGTCAGGTCGGCGGTCCGGCCAAGGTGGCCTGTGTGACCTCGGGCCTCTTCGGGTCGGTGTCCGGCTCTGCCGTGGCCAATGTGATGACGACCGGGACCTTCTCCATCCCGCTGATGAAACGCATGGGGTTCAAACCCGCCTTCTCCGGCGCAGTCGAGGCCGTGGCCTCGACCGGGGGGCAGATCATGCCGCCCGTCATGGGGGCTGCGGCCTTTGTCATGGCCGAATACCTCGGCGTGGGATACCTCACGGTCGCGAAATACGCGCTGGCGCCCGCGATCCTGTTCTATGTGGCCCTTTTTGCCGCGGTCCATTTCGAGGCCAAGCGCAAGGGCATCGGTTCGGTCCCGAAAGAGGATCAAGTGCCGCTGAAAACCGTTCTTGTCGAGCGGGGCCACCTGTTCTTGCCACTGGCGATCATCGTGGGCGTGCTGATGCTGGGCTATTCGGCCCCCTATGCGGCGCTTTGCGGTATCGTCTCGGTCGTGCCCGTGGCGGCGCTGCGCAAGACGACACGGCATTACGTCACCGTCGACAACATCCTCGAAGCGCTCGAAGGCGGCGCGCGTAACGTGCTGGCGATTGCCGCGGCCTGTGCCTGTGCGGGCATCGTCGTCGGCGTGATCGACATCACCGGCCTTGGCCTGACCTTCTCGAACTTCGTGATCGAAGCGGCCCAAGACACGCTGGTCATCGCGCTCTTCCTGTCGATGATCGCGGGCATCATCCTTGGCATGGGGATGCCGACCACACCGGCCTATATCGTGCAGGTCGCCCTGCTGGTGCCGGCATTGGTGAAACTGGGCGTCCAAGTCGAAGCGGCGCATCTCTTCGTGTTCTACTTCGCGATCCTGTCGGCCATCACGCCCCCCGTCGCCATGGCGGTCTATGCCGCCAACACCCTGTCCCACGCCAAGATCGTCGAGGCGAGCTGGGCTGCGGTGAAACTCGGGGCCACCGGCTTTATCGTGCCCTTCATGTTCGTCTATGAACCGGCGATCTTGATGCAGGGTTCGGCCACCCAGATCACCTTGGTCCTGTTGCAGGCCACCATTGGCGTCATCCTGCTGGCCGCGGCCCTGCAACGCTACTACTTTGGCCAACTGTCGAATGTGCTGTCGGTGGTGCTTTTCGCGGCGTCGCTCTTGCTGATCTATCCCGATCTGCGGCTCACTGCCTCGGGGCTGGTCATCGCGGGCGTTATCCTGGCCTTCCAAAAGGCCAGGAACCCCAACCCGAAAAGCCAAGCGGCCACACATACTTAAATCTCAGAACGAAACGGAGCCTTCTCCATGCTGCAAAAAACATCCCTCAAGGCGCGGACCGGCGGACAGGTCCTTGTGGATCAGCTTTTGATCCACGGCGCCGACACCGCCTATTGCGTGCCCGGCGAAAGCTACCTTGAGGTGCTGGACGCGCTGCATGACGTGCAGGACCGTTTCAACCTGATCAACGCCCGGCACGAAGCCGGAGCCGCGAATATGGCCGAGACCTATGGCAAGCTCACCGGCAAGCCTGGCATCTGCATGGTCACCCGCGGCCCCGGGCCTGCCACGCGGCCATCGGCGTGCATATCGCGCAGCAAGACAGCACGCCGATGATCCTGCTCGTGGGCCAGATCGCCCGCGACACCACCGACCGCGAAGCCTTTCAGGAAGTCGACTACCGCGCCATGTTCGGCCCCATCGCCAAATGGGCCGCCCAGATCGACGACCCGGCGCGGGTGCCGGAATATATGGCCCGCGCCTTCCGCGTGGCGACCTCGGGCCGCCCCGGCCCGGTGGTGATCTCCCTGCCCGAAGACATGCTGACCGAGGTGGTTTCCGTCGCCGATGCGCGGCCCTATACGGCCACCCATGCCGGCCTGTCGCCCGATAGCCTCGATATGCTCAAGACCGAGATCGCGCAAGCCGAACGGCCCCTGCTGCTGCTCGGCGGCTCCGGCTGGTCGGATGGAAGTGCGGCGGCCATCACCCGCTTTGCCGAGGCCAACAAGATCCCCGTCACCACCTCTTTCCGGCGACAGGACATCGTGAACAACCTCTCGCCGGTCTATGCAGGCGATTTCGGCACCTCCACCGCGCCCAGTCTTTACGCGCATCAACGCGAGGCGGATTTGCTCATCGTGATCGGCGCGCGTTTGGGCGAGATGACGACCAAGACCTACACCACCATGCAATCACCCAACCCCGAGACCCGTCTGGTGCATCTCTATCCGGAGGCGGATGAGATCGGCCGCGTCTATTCACCGGATTTGGGCATCGCCGCGGCGCCCGTCGCTGTGGCCGCGGCCTTGGACGGCGTCGATCTTGGCCGGGCAGAGGCATGGGGCGATTGGTGCGACAAGCTGCATGCCGATTACCTCACCGATACCGAAGCGCCCAATGGCGGGGACTGGGACCTCGACATGGGGGTGGCCCTTGCGCAACTGCGCGATGAGCTGCCCGACGACGTGGTGGTCACGCTCGACGCGGGCAACCACACCGGCTGGGCGCAGCGGTTCCTGCGCTTTGGCCGTCCGGGCCGGATCGTCGGCTCCACCTGTGGCGCGATGGGCTATTCCGTGCCCGCCGCCGTCGCAGCCTCGATCGCAGACCCTGAACGGCTGACGCTCTCCTTCGTCGGCGATGGCGGCTTTATGATGAGCGGCAACGAACTCGCCACCGCCGCGCAATATGGCGGGCGGCCCATCGTGCTGCTGTTCAACAACGGCATCTACGGCACCATCCGCATGCACCAAGAACGCGACCACCCGGAGCGTATCTCGGGCACCACCTTGCAGAACCAAGACTTCGTAAAGATGGCCGAAGGTCTGGGCGCCCATGCCGAGCGGGTGACCAAAACCGAGGATTTCGCCGCCGCCTTCACCCGCGCCCGCGAGAGTGGCCGTCCCGCCCTGATCGAACTGGTGACCGACCCTGAGCAGATCTCGACCCGCACCACGATCAGCAAGCTGCGCGCGGCGGCCCAGAAAAAAGTCGACGCTGACCAGCGCTGAAGGATGACCCAGATGACGACCCTGACCGCGCCGCCCCGCGCAGATGATACGGACGCGCAAGACCACGCCGCCTTGCTCGATGCGCTGCGCGATGCCATCGGCCCTGCCCATGTGGTGACCGACGCCAAGGATTTCGACGCGCGGCTGATCGAAGACCGCGGGCTGCGGCGCGGCACGGCGCTGGCGCTGATCCGCCCCGGCTCAACCGAAGAGGTCGCCGCCTGCATGCGTCTGTGCCATGCCGCCGAGGTGCCGGTCACGCCGCAGGGCGGCAACACCGGCCTTGCGGGGGGCGGCGTGCCCGATGGCGGCATTATCCTCACAACAGACCGGCTGAACCGTATCCGCGCGGTCGATCCGACCAATGCCACGATGACGGTCGAGGCGGGCTGCATCCTTGCCAATATCCAAGCGGCGGCGGATGAGGTCGACGCGCTCTTTCCGCTCTCGCTCGCTTCCGAAGGGTCATGCCAGATCGGCGGCAACCTTTCGACCAACGCAGGCGGCACGGCGGTGCTGCGCTATGGCAATACCCGTGACCTCGTGCTGGGGATAGAAGCGGTGCTGCCCGATGGCCGGGTGCTGAATGACCTGAACGGCCTGCGAAAAAACAACACCGGCTTTGACCTCAAACACCTCTTTATCGGCGCCGAAGGCACGCTTGGCATCATCACGGCGGCGGTGATCAAACTCTTTCCCAAACCCACCGCCCGCGCCACCGCGCTAGTGGCCTGCACCGGCCCCGATCCGGCGCTCGCGCTCTATGCGCGGATGCGCGGCCAGACCGCCGACACGCTTTCGACATTCGAGTATATCGACCGGCTGGGCCTGCAATGGTGATCGACCACGCGCCCGGCTGTAGCGATCCGATGGCCGAGGTGCATCCCGCCTATTGCCTGATCGAACTCACCGGCAATGGCGCGCAGACAGACCTCGACACCCGGCTGGAAACCGCGCTGGAAGCCGCTTTCGAGGCGGAGGAAATCATCGACGCCGTGATCGGCGCCTCGGAGGCGCAGAAAGACGCGCTTTGGGCGCTGCGAGAGAACCTGTCAGAGGCGCAGAAACCCGAAGGCGCGTCGATCAAACATGACGTTTCGGTCCCGGTGTCCCGCGTGGCGGATTTCATCCGCGAGGCGACCCAAGCCTGTATGGATCACATGCCCGGGCTGCGCCCCTGCCCCTTTGGCCATTTCGGCGACGGCAACCTGCATTTCAATCTGTCACGTCCGGTGGATATGGCGGATGCGGCGTTCCTTGCCGAATACGGGGCGTTCAACCGAATCGTGCATGATATCGTGCACGAAATGGGCGGCTCGTTCTCGGCGGAACATGGCATCGGCACCTTCAAACGCGCCGAGCTGCGCCGGTATAAAGACCCGGTCGCGCTGGAGTTGATGGAGCAGATCAAGGCCACCCTCGACCCGGGCCATTTGATGAACCCGGGCAAGGTGCTTTGACCGCTTAACCGCGCCCCGCGAAGGGCATTTTGGTGGCCATCACGGTGACGAACATGGCGTTGGAGTCAAGCGACAGCTTCGCCATGTAAGACAGCGTTTCGGCCACATCGTTCACATCCATGCGCGGCTCGGACATGCGGCTGCCATTGGGTTGCAGAATGCCCTCCTTCATCCGCTCGGTCATCTCGCTCGCCGCATTGCCGATGTCGATCTGCCCGCAGGCAATGTCATGCGCCCGCCCGTCGAGCGACAGCGCGCGGGTCAACCCGGTGATCGCGTGTTTCGTCGCCGTATAGGGCACCGACAGAGGGCGCGGCACATGAGCGCTGATCGAGCCGTTGTTGATGATTCGCCCGCCCTTGGGGCTCTGCCGTTTCATCAGGGCGAAAGCCGCACGGGCGCAGAGGAATGACCCGGTCAGATTGGTCGCGACGATGTCGTTCCACTCCGCCACGCTGAGCGCGTCTACCTCAACTGCCGAGCCATTGCGCCCGGCATTGTTGAACAGCAGATCCAGCCGCCCAAAGGTCGTCTCCACCCGCTCGAAAAGCGCATCGACCTCCGCCTCGACGCCCACATCGGCGGCCACGGCGATATGCCCCTGCCCGTCGAGCCTCGCGCAGGCTGCGTCGATCTTATCCTGCTGCCGCCCCGTCAGCACGAGAGTGAAACCGTCCTTCGCCAAACGCTGCGCACAGGCAAGGCCCACCCCGCTTCCGGCCCCTGTTATCAGAGCAATCTTTTGATCCATCTTACCATTCCATCCCTGTCATCGCCCTGCGGGCCGTTGTGTGGAATCTAATATATATGATCGCGCAAGAATAGGTTTTTTCGCTATTTTTCCGATTTGGCGCCTCGTTCAACTTGGCTGTCTCACATTCGCGCGAGCGCACTAGACGACCGGTCTATTATTCCTTAGATGCCCCGGTATGACAGAGGCAAAGAAATCAGATCAGACGCGGCAACGCATCTTGGACATAGGGCGCAGCCTCGTGCTGCGGCACGGGTTCTCTGGCGTTGGCCTGTCGCGCATTCTGAGCGAAAGCGGCGTGCCCAAGGGCTCGTTTTACTATTACTTCGCGTCGAAAGAGGCTTTTGGCACCGCGATGCTGGCAGATTACGTCGAGGCCTATCTCGACCGTGTCGATGCGCTGATCGCGGCCCCGGGAACGGCGGGCGGCAAGCTCGACAATTTCTGGGATGCATGGCTCAGCCAATCCAGCGCCCCGGGGATCGCCAGCGCCTGTTTGGTGGTGAAACTCGGATCCGAAGTCGCCGACCTGTCGGAAACGATGCGCGAAACCCTCGATCAGGGTGTCGATGCTTTGGTCGCCCGAATTGCCCAATTGCTGCGCCAAGGCGCAGAGGATGGGACCGTTCGGGTGCTCGAAGACCCCGAGACCACAGCCCGCATGCTCTATGCCAAATGGCTCGGCGCTGCGGTGCTGGCCAAACTGGCACGCAGCGATGCGCCGCTGCGCATGGCGCGCGCTGAAACCTCTGCCCAACTCTCCCCCACCGGGGACCAATTCCCAACCTGAAAGGAAACAGCATGTTCGCTGCCATCCACGACACATTCGGCGAGCCCGCCGAGGTTCTGACCACCCGCGAAACCGACAAGCCCGCGCCCGCCGCAGGCGAAGCGCTGCTGCGCATGGTGCTCTCGCCCATCCACAACCACGACCTTTGGACCGTGCGCGGCAACTATGGCTACAAGCCCGAACTGCCCGGCGCCATCGGCGGCTCCGAAGCGCTTGGCATCGTCGAGGCCGTGGGCGAAGGCGTTGATGAGGCGCTGATCGGCAAACGCGTCACCGCCGCTGGCTTCCACGGCGCATGGGCCGAGTATTTCACCGCCCCTGCCGCGGGCCTGCTGCCCCTGCCTGAGGCGATCTCGGACGAAGCGGGCGCGCAGTTGATTGCCATGCCCTTCAGCGCCCTGTCCCTGTTGGAAACCCTCAAAGTCGGCGAAGGCGATTGGCTGATCCAAACCGCCGCCAATGGCGCGGTCGGCAAGATCATGGTCGGTCTGGCCAAGGCGCGCGGTGTCAAATTGCTGAACCTCGTCCGCCGCGAAGGCGCCGCCGAAGAGATGCGCGACACCGGCGCGGAACATGTCCTCTCCACCGAAGATGCGGATTGGCAGAGCAAAGCGCGTGAGTTGATCGGCAAAGACGGCGCGGTCTCGGCCATCGATTCCGTCGGCGGTGAGTTGGGCGGTCAACTGGTCGAACTACTGGGCAAGGACGGTGAGTTGATCGTCTTCGGCACGGCGACAGGCCAGCCGCTCTCCATGTCCTCGGGCGAATTGATCATGAAGCACATCACCGTCAAAGGCTTCTGGGGCTCGCGCGTCAGCGGCGAGATGGCGGCAGAGACGCGGGGCCGCCTGATTGGCGAATTGGTGCAACTGGCTGCAAAGGGCCAACTGCCCCTCGACACCGGCGGCATCTACCCGCTGGCCGAGGTGACCGAGGCGATGAAAGCCGCGCTGACCACGGGCCGTGGCGGCAAGGTCATGCTGCGCCCGTGATCGGGATTTGACGACAGCGGCGGCCCTCCCTCCCCGGGGTCGCCGCCCCATGCGCGGAATGCCCAAGTTTCGGACAGCACCGCGATTTGCTGCCCATTTTTCAGGCAAGCCCGCCGTGCAGGCGGCTCTGAACCGCCTCGGCGATGACTCTCCCCCGTCTCTATGGTGATTAAAAAATCATCAGACTTTACAGGGCGGAGCGTTCCTCATCCTCATCGACAGCAGCATAAACAGCCCCCAAGCGACCCCGGTGCAGCCGCGCGCCATCGGTGCTGCGATGGTCTCGGCCAAGGCTGCGCGGGGCGGTTCGACAATCGGCGAATTGCGCCAGTCGGGCGCGATGAAGCTGCTCTTCCCCCGCCCCGACCCCGCGCTGTTGCAAGCAATCGTCATCAATTCCGCAGGCGGCATCACCGGCGGCGATAGTTTTGCCCTGACGGCCCGTGCCGAGGCGCAAGCGGCGCTCAGCCTCACCACGCAGGCCGCCGAACGCGCCTATCGCGCGCAACCGGGGCAAGTAGCGGCGCTGCGCAATACCCTCACCGTCGACTCCGGCGCGACGCTGCATTGGCTGCCGCAAGAGACCATTCTCTACGACGGATGCGCCCTGCGGCGGCATCTGACCGTCGATCTGGCGCAAGACGCCTCTCTCCTGCTGGTGGAGCCACTTGTCTTTGGCCGCGCCGCTATGGGTGAAGCGCTGCGTCATGCCTATTTCCGCGACCGGATCGAGGTCAACCGCGCGGGCCAGCCGCTTTTTCACGACGCGATGACGCTCAGCGGCGATGTCACCGCGCATCTGGCGGCCCCGCACATCGCGGCCGGGGCCGGTGCCCTTGCCACGCTGATCTATGTGGCCCCCGATGCCGAAGCGCGGCTGCCCCGGCTCCGCGCCCAATTGCCCGACATCGCCGGGGCCAGCCTGATCGGCCCTGACCTGCTGGTTGCTCGGATCCTCGCCGCAGATAGTTTCGATCTTCGCCAATCGCTCGTCCCGATTTTGGGCACGTTGAGCGGTGACACCCTTCCCCGATCATGGATGACCTGACGTGCAACTGACCCCGCGAGAAAAAGACAAACTGCTGATCTCCATGGCTGCCGAGGTCGCCCGCAAGCGCCTTGCGCGCGGGGTCAAGCTGAACCACCCGGAGGCCATCGCCCTCATCACCGACACCGTGGTCGAAGGCGCGCGGGATGGCCGCAGCGTGGCCGATATGATGCAGGCCGGTGCCCATGTCATCACCCGCGACGACTGTATGGAGGGGGTGGCCGAGATGATCCCCGAGGTGCAGGTCGAAGCCACTTTTCCCGACGGGACCAAATTGGTCACCGTGCACAACCCCATCAGATAGGATATCCCATGCCGCGTTTTGCCCCCCTTCTTGCCCTGCCGCTTATGTCGCTCGCCATGGCGGCCTTCGCCCATAGCGCGCCGCTCCCCCACAGCCACGGCGGAGAGGGCGACGGATCGCTCGCCGTCTACCTGATCGCCGCCGCGGCCTTTGCGCTGTCGGGGGGGATCCTCGTCCTGCGGCGTCTGAAGACATCCAAAGCATGATCCCCGGTGAGATCATTCCGGCGGAGGGCCTGTTGACCCTCAATGCCGACAGCACGGCGATCACGCTGATGGTCGCCAATACCGGCGACCGCCCGGTGCAGGTCGGCAGCCACTACCATTTCGCCGAGAGCAACCCGGCGCTTGAGTTCGACCGCGCCGCCGCGCGGGGCCTGCGCCTCGACATCGCGGCGGGGACTGCGGTGCGTTTCGAGCCCGGCCAACGGCGCGAGGTCGCGCTCATCCCGATCGGCGGGGCGCGGCGTGTCTTTGGCTTTAACAGCGCGGTGATGGGAGACCTCTGATGCCTGCACAGATCAAACGCGGTGACTATGCCGCCATGTTCGGCCCCACAGTGGGCGACCGGGTGCGGCTGGCCGATACGGACCTTATCATCGAAGTCGAACGTGACCTGACCACTGGGGAGGGCCGGGCCTATGGCGAAGAGGTCAAGTTCGGCGGCGGCAAGGTGATCCGCGATGGCATGGGCCAGTCGCAGGTCACCCGCGCGGGCGGCGCCGTGGACACGGTCATCACCAATGCGCTGATCGTTGACCATACCGGCATCTACAAGGCCGATGTCGGGCTGAAAGACGGGCGCATCGCCAAGATCGGCAAAGCGGGCAACCCAGACACGCAGCCAGGGGTCGATATCATCATCGGGCCGGGCACCGAGGTGATCGCGGGCGAGGGGCGCATCCTCACTGCCGGGGGCTTTGACAGCCATATCCACTTCATCTGCCCGCAACAGATCGAAGACGCACTGCATTCGGGGCTGACCACCATGCTCGGCGGCGGCACTGGCCCCGCGCATGGCACATTGGCCACCACCTGCACGCCGGGCGGCTGGCATATCGGGCGCATGATGCAGGCCGCCGATGCCTTTCCGATGAACCTCGCCTTTGCAGGGAAAGGCAATGCCTCGCAACCCGCCGCACTGGAAGAGCAGATCAACGCAGGCGCCTGCGCGCTGAAACTGCATGAGGATTGGGGCACCACCCCGGCGGCCATCGACTGCTGCCTTGGCGTTGCCGATGCGATGGACGTGCAGGTGATGATCCACACCGACACGCTGAACGAAAGCGGCTTTGTCGAACATACCGTGAAGGCCATGAAGGGCCGCACGATCCACGCCTTCCACACCGAAGGCGCGGGCGGGGCCATGCCCCGGACATCATCAAGATTTGCGGCGAAGAGCATGTGCTGCCCTCCTCGACCAACCCCACGCGGCCCTTCACGGTCAACACGTTGGAAGAGCATCTGGATATGCTCATGGTGTGTCACCACCTCGACAAATCGATCCCCGAGGATGTGGCCTTTGCCGAAAGCCGCATCCGGCGGGAGACCATCGCCGCCGAAGACATTCTGCATGACATGGGGGCTTTCTCGATCATCGCCTCCGACAGTCAGGCCATGGGCCGGGTCGGAGAGGTCTTGATCCGCACATGGCAGACCGCTGACAAGATGAAAAAGCAGCGCGGACGGTTGCCCGAAGAGACGGGCGACAACGACAATTATCGCGTCCGCCGCTACATCGCGAAATACACCATTAACCCCGCTATCGCTCATGGCATCTCGACCCATATCGGCAGCATTGGAGAGGGCAAGCGTGCCGATCTGGTGCTGTGGAACCCCGCCTTTTTCGGGGTGAAGCCCGAGATGGTCTTGCTTGGCGGCAGCATCGTCTGCGCGCAGATGGGCGACCCCAACGCCTCGATCCCCACGCCGCAGCCGGTCTATTCGCGGCCCATGTTCGGCGCCTATGGCCGGGCGGTGGAAAACTCCGCCGTGGTCTTTGTCAGCGAAGCGGCAGAGGCCGCGGGAGTGGGCGGTAGCCTCGGCCTTGCCAAACAGACGCTTGCAGTGCGCAACACCCGCGAGATCGGCAAGCGCGATCTGAAGTTGAACGACGCGCTGCCCGAGGTCGAGGTCAACCCCGAGACCTATGAGGTGCGCGCGGATGGTGAATTGCTGACCTGTGAACCTGCCTCCGTGCTGCCCATGGCGCAGCGCTATTTCCTGTTTTGAAGAGACCGAGATGACCCCAATTCTTTGCCAAGAGATGCGTCGCGCCGGAGCGTGGTCCGAGGCCAGTGACCGGGTCGAGCTGACCTATGACGGGCGCTTTCTGCGCCGCAAGGTGCTGACCACGGCGGACGGGCTGGCGTTTCTGGTGGATCTTGCACAGACCACCTCGCTCGACCATGGCGATGCCTTCGTGCTGGCCGACGGGCGTTTGGTCGAAGTTGTGGCCGCCGACGAAGCCCTGCTGGAGGTGACCGGCCCCGACCTGCCGCGCATCGCGTGGCATATCGGCAACCGCCACACCCCCTGTCAAATCGACGCCGACCGGCTGGTGATTCAGCGCGACCATGTGATCGCCAAGATGCTCGGCCAGATCGGTGCCACCACGCGAGAGATCACCGGCCCCTTCCGCCCCGAGGGCGGTGCCTATGGCCATGGGCGCACCCATGGGCATGATCACGGCCATGTTCACCACGCTGTTCACAATCACGACCACCCGCATGACCATGCGCATGGCTGACACCCTACAGGCCGACGCGCTTCTTACCTTGGTGCAGATGCTGTCGCCCTCCTACCCGGTGGGGGCCTTCGCCTATAGCCATGGGTTGGAATGGGCGGTGCAGAACGGGGATGTAACGGGGCAAGACAGCTTGGCCGATTGGCTGCGCGGCGTGCTGCGGCACGGCGCGGGACAGGCGGATGCGCTTTTCCTTGCGGCGGCTTATCACGCGGATGACCCATCGGAGATCGACGCGCAGGCCCGCGCCTTTGCCGCCTCTGCCGAGCGGTTGAAAGAGACCGTGCTACAGGGCGAAGCCTTTGCCCGCGCCAGCGCCGCGATCTGGCAGCAGGAGATGCCGCCGCTTTGCTATCCCGTGGCCGTCGGACGCGCCGCGCGGTTGCAAGGGCTGCCGCTGCGTCAAACGCTTGAGGTGTTCTTGCACGCCTTTACCGCCAACCTCGCCACCGCGGGCATGCGCCTGATCCCCTTGGGGCAGACCGAGGGGCAGATCGTCATCCGCGACCTTGCGCCGATTTGCCTTGAGGTTGCCGCGGCGGCAGAGGAGGGCACGCTCGACGATCTCTCCTCCACCGCCTTTCTCAGCGACATCGCCGCGATGAAACACGAAACCCAATATTCAAGGATTTTCCGCACATGAAACGCAACAATGGCCCTTTGCGCGTCGGCATCGGCGGCCCGGTGGGCGCGGGCAAGACCACTCTGACCGCCGCGCTCAGCCGCGCGCTGCGTGATCGGCTGTCCATCGGCGTGATCACCAATGACATCTACACCCAAGAGGACGCCGAGGCGCTGATGCGCATGCAGGTGCTGCCCCAAGACCGGATCATCGGGGTCGAGACCGGCGGCTGCCCGCATACGGCAATTCGCGAGGATGCCTCGATCAACCTTGCCGCCGTGGCGGAGATGGTGGCGCGGCATCCGGATGTGGAAGTGGTCTTGATCGAAAGCGGCGGCGACAACCTGTCGGCTACCTTCAGCCCCGAATTGGCGGATGTAACGCTCTATGTGATCGACGTGGCGGCGGGCGAGGAGATCCCCCGCAAGGGCGGCCCGGCGATCACCAAATCCGACATTCTGGTCATCAACAAGACCGACCTCGCCCCTCATGTCGGCGCCTCGCTCGAGGTCATGCAGCGCGATAGCGCGCGGATGCGCCCGGACCTGCCGACGGTCTTCTGTGCGTTAAGGTCCGGCGAGGGGATCGACGCGCTGCTGGCGCATCTGGCGCAGGTCGGGGGACTCGACCTCGCCCCCATGAACCCGGTGAGCGCGGCTTAACCGCGATAGACCTCGGCCATCCGGTCGCGGAAGGCGGGCAGAAGGCTACCATCATAGCCCCGATGCGGGACGCCATGCCAAAGCGCGTTGAGGATCGCCTCCTCAACCGCTTCGACCGCCGCGATAAAGAAGGCATCCATCCGGTCTTCGTTCATCCGCTCGACGTTCTGCGTGTCGGCCCCGCCGCGCGTGATGCGGTTGGCGGTTGAGAAGGCCAGCGCGATGTCGCCGCTTTGATGGCCGATGTGGCTGCCCAACCGGCCAAGGGCCGCGGCGCTGCGCCGGGCCATGCGGGTCAACTGCCGCGACCCCATCGGCGCGTCGGTCGCCAGAATGATGATGATCGAGCCCTTGTCGGGGTCATCCCCCGGCCCCGGCGGCGGCAACTGTTGGCCAAAGACCCGCAAAGCACTTTGCTGGCCGAAGTTCGACAAGACCAGCGCGCCAAGGTCGAACCCTGCGCCGCCCGGTAGGGCGACCCGCCGCGAAGCGGAGCCGAGACCACCAGCATAGCCGAAGGTCTTCATCCCGCTACCGGCCCCGACGGTGCCCTGCGCAAACGCTGGCCCGCAAGCGGCAATCGCCGCCTGCGCGTGATCCTCGGTCACCGCCAGCGCCTGAATGTCGTTCACCGTGCCGTCGTTGCATTCCAAAACCAGCGGGTTGACCGTGCAAAGGCCCCGCCCGATCTCGGGGTTTTCTGCAATCGCCCGCCGGATCAGCGCCGTGCTACAGGGGCCGACGCCAAAGGTGTTGGTCAGCAGGATCGGCGTCTCGATCTGGCCCAGTTCGGCCAGTTGCATCAGGCCCGCGCTTTTGCCGAAACCGTTCAACACGGCGACGCCCGCAGGCACCGGATTGCGGAAAAGATCACCTTCATGCGGCAGAACCGCCGTCACCCCGGTGCAAAGCCCCTCCCCGCGTAGGTCTTGGCTGCCCACGCGCACCCCCGCGACATCGCAGATGGTACTTCGTGGCCCCGCGGGCAGGGTCCACCAGTTCTTGCTGTCGATCGTATTGCGCATTTTGCCTTCGAGAGTTTGGATTACGTTGGTGCGTCAATCCGCGCCAAAAAGATCGCGGGTGAAGACCTTGTCGGGGACATCCGCCAGATCGGGGTGACTGCGGTTGGCCACGATCACATCCGCGCGCGCCTTGAACGCCTCCAGATCGCGGGTGACCTCGGAGCCGAAAAAGCGTTCCTCTTGCAGCACCGGCTCGTAAACGATCACCTCGATGCCCTTGGCCTTGAGCCGCTTCATGATCCCTTGGACCGAGCTTTGGCGGAAGTTGTCCGATCCGGCCTTCATCACCAACCGGTAGATGCCCACCCGCTGAGGGCCAAGCGCCAGAATCTGCTCCGAGACGAAATCCTTGCGGGTGCGGTTCGCCTCGACCACGGCGTTTATCAGGTTTTGCGGCACGTCAGAGTAATTGGCCAGCAACTGTTTGGAATCCTTGGGCAAACAGTAACCGCCATACCCAAAAGACGGGTTGTTGTAATGCCCACCGATGCGCGGGTCGAGGCAGACACCGTCGATGATCTGCCGCGTGTCCAACCCATTGGTCAACGCGTAGCTGTCCAACTCATTGAAATAGGCCACCCGCATGGCGAGGAAGGTATTGGCGAAGAGCTTGATCGCTTCCGCCTCGGACGGGCCTGTAAAGAGCATGGGAATGTCGTCGTCGATTGCCCCCTCGGCCAGCAGTTGCGCGAAGCGCCGGGCACGCGGGCTGTCTTCGCCGACGACGATGCGCGAGGGGTGGAGGTTGTCGTAGAGCGCGCGGCCCTCGCGCAGGAATTCCGGGCTGAAGATGACTTGGTCGCTGTTCAACTCGGCGGAGAGGCCCGCGGTATAGCCCACCGGGACGGTGGATTTGATGACGATGGTGGCCGTTCTCGTGACCGCCAAAACATCACGCACCACCGCCTCAACACTGGAGGTGTCGAAGACATTGCTGCGTGGGTCATAGTTGGTCGGCGTGGCGATGAGCACATAATCAGCGTCGCGATATGCCGCCTCCGCGTCGGTCGTGGCCCGGAGGGTGAGGGGCTTTTCCGCGAGATATTGCTCGATCTCCGGATCGACGATTGGCGCACGGCGGGCATTCACCTGCGCCACCCGTTCTGCGTTCAAATCGACCGCTGTTACCTCGTTGTGCTGCGCCAGCAGCACCGCATTCGAAAGCCCGACGTAGCCGATACCGACAACGGCGATCTTGGTCTTGGACATAAGCGTGGGCCTTTCTTGCGCGGCGTGGCGTGGCGTGATGTTAAACTGCGGCTCTCGTTTTGAAAAGGCACCGCCTGACAGGGAGTTAGGGCGGTTTGGCGAAAGTGAAGGCCGCAGCGCGAACCTTCCGCCCGTGCCGTGCGATGGTGCAGGACCGCCGATTGTTGCGCGCGGCCCGAACGGTGGGTTGTCAGGCTGGCAAGACTTCCTTCTCACAGTCTCAGGCGACCCATAACGCGGAGAGCCCCGATGCCCGACACCTCTGAGCGCCTATCCCTGCCCTATTTGATGCCCGCACAGGCGCAAAAACATGTGACCCATAACGAAGCGCTGCAACGGCTCGATCTTCTGGTGCAGCTTGCGGTCGAAGGCTTTGAGGCCAACACGCCGCCCGCCCTGCCGCAGGCGGGGGAGGTTCATGCGCTCGGTGACGCGCCGACAGAGGTTTGGGCAGGTCATCCCGGTGAACTCGCCGCGTGGGTCGGAGAGACCTGGCAGTTCACCGCCCCGCAAGACGGCTGGGTTGCCTTGGATAAATCGACAGGGATTCTGCACCGTTGGGGGGCTGGGGCGTGGACCGAGGTCTCGCCCCCCGATCTGGCGAACCTCTCCGGGCTGGGGGTTAATACGGATCATGACAGTGGCAATCGCCTGTCGGTCTCCTCCCCGGCGAGCCTGTTTACCCACGAAGGGGCGGGGCATCAGCTGAAGCTCAACAAGGCCAGCGCCGCCGATACCGCGAGCCTGCTGTTCCAAACCGATTGGTCTGGCCGGGCCGAAATGGGCACGGCGGGGCAGGATGATTTCGCCATCAAGGTCAGCGCCGATGGCAGCAGTTGGACCACCGCACTGGCCTTTGACGCAGCGAGCGGCATCGCCTCAGGCGCGGCGCTGACGCAGGGCGTGGATGATGCGACGGTGGGTCGTTTGCTGCGGGTGGGGGATTTCGGCATCGGCGCTGACGCGGGGCCGTTGGTGACGGACCTCAACGCGCATGATCTTTCGGGCAGTTTTTCAAGCTATGGCGGCGCCCATGCGCAGGCGCCTGCCGGGGCCAACCCGTTCCCGGCGCTGAATGGGGTCTTCGGCCTGCTCTGCGGCAATAGCACCTTGGGCGGGCAGAGCGCCTATCTGTGGCAGATCGCACTGGGCATCGACACGCCGGGTCTGGCCATTCGTGTGCGGGCGACGGGGGCATGGGGCGCGTGGCAGCCTTTGTGGTCTGGCGCGAATACGACCGTGGATGCCAATGGATTCATCAAGGAAGCCAGCCCGATCGTGCGCCTGTTCCGCGATGGCCGTGAAGAGCCTGCGGTGCCTTTGGGTGCAGGGTTCGAACGGATCGGGCCGGGCCATTACCGATTGTCGAATGTGCCGCCGCTCGCCAGCCGCGGCTGGCAGATCGAAGCGCCGCAGGATGCGAATGGCAACCGGCTGGTTCATGTCGCGTGCCGCTATGATGCGGGGACGCTCGATATCCGCACCTGCGAGGTGATCTGGCAGGACGGCTGGGCGGGCGGTGCGCCGCGGGACATTCCTGAAGGCCGTTGGGTCGACCTGCGGTTCGACATGCGCTGAGGGGGAAACGGACCCGGTCCGCAGGATCGAGCCGGGTGGCCGTTAGATGATCCTGCGCAATTGCTCGACCTCATAATTGCCTCCGCAAAGCAGAACGACAGAGGTCTGGCCCGCGTCGCCCTGCGGCCCTGCCAGATAGGCCGCCAGCGCCAAAGCGGCGGCCCCTTCGACCAGCATATTCTCTTCCCAAGCCAATACTTTCAGCGCCTCGGCGATCTGATCCTCGTCGCAATGGATGATCTCGTCGATCACCGCGCTTGCGATCGGTAGGGTCATCGAGTCCGCATCGACCCCGCCCGCCACGCCATCGGCCAGCGTGTCGAGATGTTCCGTTTCGACGATCTTGCCCGCTTTGATCGACGCGGCCAGCGCACAGCTATTCGCAGCGCTTACACCGATGACGCGGGTCCGCGGGGAGAATTCCTTGATCACCGATCCCATGCCCGAGATCAGCCCGCCACCGCCCATCGAGATGAAGACATTGTCGATGCCTTCGATCTGGTCGAGCAGTTCCAGCGCGGCGGTGCCCTGCCCCGCGATCACCTCGGCATCATTGTAAGGTGAGATATAGGTGTAGCCCTCAGCCTCGGCCAAGCTCTGCGCGTGCAGCTCTGAAAGCGAGGCATCGGCCCCATGGATCACGACCCTCGTGCCGTAGCTTTCGATGATCTTGCGTTTCTTGGCGACGACGGTTTCGGGCAGTACGACGATCAACTCATGCCCCGTGGTCTGGGCCGCAAGCGAGCAGGCGATGCCGTGGTTGCCGGAAGATGCGGTGATGACAGGCCGGTCGAGCGGCACGGTGGTCAGTTTCGCGCTGGCGCCGCGCAGCTTGAATGACCCGGTATGCTGGAAGTTCTCGGCTTTGTAGAACAGCCGCGAGCCCTCTGCCATTGGCAAGCGGGAGGCGATCACCGGGGTGCGGTAAACCGCGCCCGCGATTTTGCGATGAACCACGCAGGAACGTGCGGCGCTTTGAGCGATCAGGTCTGAGGCTGACGGCATGACGGGCTCCATCTAGCTTGACTGTGCCGCGCCGTGACGCACGAGGAAGGCCGAGACACGCGCCAATCCGTCGCGCAGGTCCGCCGTCGAATTGGCGAAACCGATGCGCAGCCAGCCCTCCATGTCCATGGCGCTGCCGGGGGTGAAGAGGACGCCCTCTTCCTCCAGCAGTTGCGTGCAGAAATCGCGGGAGGGCAGCGGCAGGTCGTATTTCAGCAGCGCCGTGGTGCCCGCTTGCGGCTTCACCCATGAGATCAGCGGCTCGGCCTCGACCCAATCCGACAGGATCGCGAGGTTCTCGCGGGTGATCCGATGCGCGCGATCGAGGATTTGGGCGCGGTTTTCGAGGGCGACGGCCGCGAAATACTCGTCAATCCGCCCGACGGAAATCGTGTTGTAATCGCGGTGGATCATGATGTCTTCCAGCAGGGTTTTCGGCCCCGCGACCCAGCCCACGCGCAGCCCGGCCAGCGAATAGGCCTTGGACATGCCCGCCGTGCTGATGCCACGCTCGTAAAGATCACAGATCGAGGCGGTATAGCCGTTCCCCGCCTGATCGGTGCCGCGATAGACCTCGTCGCAGAGCACCCATGCGCCGCTGCCGCGCGCGATCTCGGCAATCTCAGCCAGCATCGTGCGATCCATCAGCGCGCCGGTCGGGTTGTTGGGGTTGTTGGTGGCGATCATCCGCGTGTCGGGCCGCATCATCGCGCGCAGCTCATCAAGGTCGGGCAGAAAGCCGTTCTCGGGGCGCAGGTGCAGCAGTTCGATCTCGGCACCGATGCTCTCGGGGATCGAGTAATGCTGCTGGTAGGTCGGCACGATGGCGATGACATGGTCGCCGCGGCTGACCAGCGTCTGGTGCACCAGCGCATTGGCCCCGATGGTGCCGTGGGTGGTCAGCACGTTCTCGCGGGCTTGGTTTTCGTAGAGCCCCGCCACCGCGTCGCGCAGACGGTCCGAGCCCTCGATCGCGCCATAGCCCATGCGCATCTCGCGCAATTCGCCCAGCACGGAATTGTCGACGTCCGCCATGTCGATCAACTCACCTAGGGTGATCGAGTCCACACAGGTCTCGGCGAGGTTGTAACGGCAGTGGTTCTCAAATTCGTTCATCCACATTTCGACGCCGAAGGTCTTGATATGCATGGGGTTTCCTTTCGTGTCAGCTCTCGGTCAGCGCGGCGAAGAGCCGGCGGAGGAATGGCGGCGTGGCGGTCGGGGCGAGCCAGCGCATCACGGCTACGATCTCGTGCTCGGGCGCGATCCAGATCGTATGGCCGCCCGCGCCCTGCGCGCTGAAGGCGCTCTCGGGCAGTTTCGGATCGGCCTCCGCGCCGCGGTTCAGCCACCACAGGAAGCCGTATTTGTCGAGCGTCGGCGTTGGCGTCAGGGACCGCTGCATCCAGTCCTCGGGCAGAATTTGTTCGCCGTTCCACGCGCCGTTCTGGCAGATGAACTGGCCAAATTTTGCGTGATCCTCGGCAGAGATGAAGAGGCCCCCACCCCAATGCCCGCCGCCGGTGACCGATTGCATTCGGGTGCCATCCAGCTCGACCCATGAGGTCGAATAGCCCTCCCACCGCCAGTCAGCGGAGGCCCCGATCGGGTCCATGATCCGCGCGCGCAGCACCTCCGGCAAGGGCCGGCGGAAGCGCATCATCAGCGCATAGGCCAGCGCGTTGACCCGCACGTCGTTGTACTCATAGTGGCTGCCCGGCGCGCCGACCTGCCGCAACTGTCCCTTGCGGCTGTTGTCCGCACCCGGGCCGATCTGGCGGTAGTGGTCGACCTGATCGTCCTTGCCGAAAATCTCGCCGCGCCATTCGCTGTTCATCTGCAACAGATGCCGCCAGGTGATGCGCCCGTTGTGATCGCCCGAAAAATGCGGCCCCGGCACGCTGTCGCCCACCGGCGCGTCGAGGTCCGCGATCAGCCCGTCTTTCACCGCCAGCCCCGCCAGCACCGACAGATAGCTCTTGGCGATGGAGAATGTCATGTCGGCGCGCGTCGTATCGCCCCACTCAGCCACGCGCTGGCCGCGGTGCAGGATCACCCCGGCAGGGCCGCCGCGCGGTTTAACGGGCCCCACGATCTCGGTCCAGGGGCCGCTCTCGTTCCACTCGCGGTTGCCGACATAGGCGCCATCGGCATGGTACATCGAGCGGGGCCAGTCGGTCTCATGCGCTTGCGCATGGTCGACGACGGCTTGCAGGGCGGGGGTGGCGGCGAATGTCATGGGGGCTCCTCGGGGCTTCGGGCGAACATTTCCCAAGGGGGGCGGAATTGTAAACCGGTTAAATGTCTCCACGCCTCAATCGCCGATGTCGGGATAGACCTGAGAGCGTTTGACCACGCCGTAGACAAAACTGGTGTCGATCGAGCCGATGCCGCCGATGGGATGCAGCCGCGCGCGCACGAAACGCTCATAGTCCTCGAGATCGCCCACCACGACGCGCAGCAGGTAGTCCGACAGGCCGCTCATCACGAAACATTCCAGCACTTCCGGGATCGCGCGGATTTGGCTTTCGAAACGCTGCACCGTGCCCTCGTCGTGCCCGTCCAGCGTCACGCGCACCATGACCGTGACCGGCAGCCCGTAGGCCTTGGCATCGACCTCCACGCTGTAGCCCCGGATCGCGCCGCTCTTCTCTAGCGCGCGCAGGCGCCGCAGGCAGGGCGAGGGCGAGAGGCCGACCTCCTCCGCCAGATCGAGGTTGGTCATCCGGCCGTTGCGCTGCAAGGTGCGGATGATGCGGCGGTCGGTGGCGTCCAATCGGGGCGTTTGGGGCATGATATGCCAAATCTCCTGCAATTTGCGCATATATTAGCAACCAAATGCCCCTTGCGCCATCGGATCATGCCGCAAAATCAGACAGGGGCCAGCCATGACCGAGAACCAGAAATCCTTTGCCACCCGCGCCATTCACCACGGCTATGACGCGCAGGACGAACAGGGCGCGCTGAACCCGCCGATTTACATGAGTTCGACCTTTACCTTCGAGACCGCGGAGGCGGGCGGCGACATGTTCGCGGGCGAGCGCGAAGGGCATTTCTACACCCGTATCAGCAACCCCACGTTGGACCATCTGGAAAAACGTATCGCCAACCTCGAAGGCGCCGAGGCTGGCCTCGCCACCGCCTCGGGCATGGGGGCAATCACCTCGACGCTCTGGTCCTTCCTTCAGGCGGGCGACGAGATCATCATCGACAAGACGCTTTATGGCTGCACCTTCGCTTTCATGACCCATGGCCTGCCGCGCTTTGGCGTCAAGGTGACGCTGGTCGACATGACCGAGCCTGCAAACCTCGCCGAGGTGATCAGCGACCAGACCAAGGTGGTCTATTTCGAGACGCCTGCGAACCCGAACAACCGGCTGGTGGACATCGCCGCCATCTCCGACATCGCGCATCGCGTGGGCGCCAAGGTGGTGGTCGACAACACCTATGCCACGCCGGTCATCACCCGGCCCATCGAACATGGCGCCGACATCGTGCTGCATTCGGCGACGAAGTTCCTTTCTGGTCACGGCGACGTGGTGGCGGGCCTCGTGGTGGGCAATGCCGAGGACATGATGCAGGTGCGGCTCGTGGGTCTGAAAGACATGACCGGTGCCGTGATGTCGCCGCTCACCGCCATGCTGCTTTTGCGCGGGATCAAGACGCTGGAACTGCGCATGGAGCGCCACTGCGCCACCGCCGCCAAGGTCGCCGAGGCGCTGGAGCAGCACCCGGCGGTGCTGCATGTCGCCTACCCGGGGCTGGCAAGCTTCCCTCAGGCCGAGCTTGCGCGGCGGCAGATGGGCAACTTCGGCGGCATGATCCCCTTCGAGGTCGAGGGCGGCAAGGCGGGCGGCATCGCTTTCATGAACCGGCTGAACCTCATTCAGCGCGCGGTGAGCCTTGGCGACGCGGAAAGCCTGATCCAGCACCCCGCCAGCATGACCCATTCCACCTATTCGCCCGAGGAACGCGCCGAACACGGTATCGCCGAGGGGCTGGTGCGGCTTTCGGTCGGGTTGGAATCGGCGGAAGACATCATTGATGACCTTTACGCCGCGCTCGGGGCGCATAACATGCGCGCAGCCTGATCCGGCACGAACCGGACCAGTCGCGGGCGGTGTCGAGGAGGGCACCGCCCAAGGGATCCTCAGAATGAAAGACCTGCCATGACCGCTCTCGCCCCTGCCCAGCTGAAGACCATCGAACAACGTCTGCTGTGGCTGTCGCACTGGATGATCCACAACGCGAACCACATTCGGCCCAAGGTGGACGGCATCAAGGTGGGCGGGCATCAGGCGTCTTCGGCCTCGATGGTGTCGATCATGACGGCGCTTTATTTCAGCGCCCTGCGGCCAGAGGACCGCGTGGCGGTGAAGCCCCATGCCTCGCCGATCTTCCACGCGATGCAATACCTGATGGGCAACCAGACCCGCGAGAAGATGGAGAATTTCCGCGGGTTTCAGGGCGTGCAGAGCTACCCCAGCCGCACCAAGGACGTGGACGACGTGGATTTTTCCACCGGGTCGGTCGGGCTTGGGGTGGCGGTGACCTCCTTCGCTTCGCTGGTGCAGGATTACATCACCGCGAAAGACTGGGGCGCGGATGTCGATCTGGGCCGCATGGTCGCCTTGGTGGGCGACGCCGAGTTGGACGAGGGCAACATCTACGAGGCCCTGCAGGAGGGCTGGAAGAACGACCTGCGCAACACCTGGTGGATCATCGACTACAACCGCCAGTCGCTCGACGGGGTGGTGCGCGAGGGGCTGTTCAAACGCATTGAGCAGATTTTCGACGCCTTCGGCTGGGACGTGGTCAAGGTGAAATACGGCGCCCTGCAGCGCGCCGCGTTCGAGGAGCCGGGCGGTGACAAGCTGCGCGACTGGATCGACAATTGCCCCAACCAGCTCTATTCGGCGCTGACCTATCAGGGCGGCGCGGTCTGGCGCGAGCGGTTGATGGAGGCGCTTGGCGATCAGGGTGATGTCACGGCATTGATCGACGCCCGCAGCGATGACGAACTGGCCGAGCTGATGGAGAACCTTGGCGGCAATTGCGTTGAGACCATGGCCGAGACCTTCGCCGCCATCGACCACGACCGCCCGGTCTGTTTTCTCGCCTATACCATCAAGGGCTGGGGCACGCCGATCGCAGGGCACAAGGACAACCACGGCGGTCTGATGACCAAGACCCAGATGGCCGACTGGCAGAAACACATGGGCGTGGCCGAGGGGGAGGAATGGGAGCCTTTCGCCACCGTCGAGGACCCGCAAGCGCTGCAAGCGGCGCTGGATCGCGTGCCCTTCTTCGCCAAGGGCCGCCGCCGCTACAATGATGCCACGCTGCCGGTGCCGCGGATCGAACTGTCGAGCGACCGCGAAATCTCCACGCAGATGGCCTTTGGCAAAATTCTCGACGATCTGTCGAAGGGCGACAGCGATCTCGCCTCCCGCATCGTTACCATGTCGCCGGACGTGACCGGGACCACGAACCTCGGGCCATGGGTGAACCGGCGCAAGCTCTTCGCGCGCAGCGAACAGGCCGACACTTTCATCAACGAGAAGATCCCCTCCACCGCGAAATGGGAATTCACGCCCGAGGGCCAGCACATCGAACTGGGCATCGCCGAGATGAATCTCTTCCTGCTTCTGGGCGCGGCGGGCCTGTCGCATTCGCTCTTTGGCAAGCGGGTCATTCCCATCGGCACGGTCTATGATCCCTTCGTCGCCCGCGGCTTGGATGCGCTGAACTACGCTTGTTATCAGGACGCGCGCTTCATGATCGTGGGCACCCCCTCGGGCGTGACGCTCGCGCCCGAGGGCGGGGCGCATCAATCCATCGGCACGCCGCTCATCGGCATGAGCCAGGATGGCTTGGCGAGCTTTGAGCCTGCCTTCGCCGACGAGTTGGCGGTCATCATGCAGTGGGCCTTCGACTACCTGCAACGCGATGGCGAAGGCGACCCGGACGAGCGCACATGGCTGCGCGACGAGACCGGCGGCTCGGTCTATCTGCGGCTCACCACCAATCCCATCGAACAGCCCGGCAAGCGCGTCGACGAGGACTTCCGCCAAGGCGCCATCGACGGGGCCTATTGGCTGCGCAAGCCGGGGCCGAACTGCGACGTGGTGATCGCCTATCAAGGTGCCGTGGCGCCCGAGGCGATCAAGGCCGCGGGCAGCATCGCCGAGGGCCGCCGCGACGTGGGTGTGCTTGCGGTGACCTCCGCCGACCGGCTGAACGCCGGCTGGACCGCGGCACAGCGCGCCCGGGCGCGCGCAACCACGCGGCGCAGAGCCATATCGAAACGCTGCTCGGCCAATTGCCGCGCGATTGCAAGCTGGTGACGGTGATTGACGGCCATCCGGCGACACTGTCGTGGCTGGGCGCGGTCGTGGGGCATCAGACGGTGCCGCTTGGGGTCGAGCATTTCGGCCAGACCGGCACCATCGCCGACCTCTACCGGCATTTCGGGATCGACGCGCGCTCGATCGTGGAAAAGGTGCAGGGGCTCACCCCGGGCCGCCAGATGCTGCACCGGGTGGCGGGTTGATGGAAATGACCTATTCCCTTGCCATCCACGGCGGTGCCGGAACCATCCTCAAGGAAAACATGACGCCCGAGAAGGAGGCCGCCTATCACGATGGCCTCGCCCGTGCGCTGGAAGCCGGCGAAGCGGTGCTGCGCGACGGTGGCAGCGCGATGGATGCGGTGGTGGCCGCTGTCTGCGCGCTGGAGGATGAACCGCTGTTCAACGCAGGCCGCGGCGCGGTCTATACTTCCGAGGGCGTGCAGGAGATGGACGCCGCCGTGATGGATGGCGCCGACCGGCGCGCGGGCTCAGTGGCCGGGGTCTTCGGACCGAAGAACCCGGTGAAACTGGCGCGTGCGGTGATGGAGCGGACCGAGCATGTCACCCTCATCGGCCCCAATGCGCTGGAGATCGCGCGGCAGGCGGGCCTCGAGTTCGCCGACCGTGACTATTTCTTCACCCAGTCCCGCTGGGATGCATTGCAGGAAACGCTCGAGATGCGCGCCCGCGGCGAGGTCTCGGACGATCCGGCGCGGCGGCATGGCACCGTCGGGGCCGTGGCGCGCGACGCGGCGGGCAACATCGCCGCCGCCACCTCAACGGGGGGCATGACCGCCAAGGCCCCGGGCCGGGTTGGCGACACGCCGATGATCGGCGCGGGCACCTTCGCCGACAACGCGACCTGCGCGGTCTCTGCCACCGGGCATGGCGAGATTTTCATCCGCTGGAACGCCGCCGGGGAGATCGCCGCGCGGATGCGCCACGCGGGCGAGGATCTGGCCACCGCCGCCGAACATGTGGTGATGCAGGATCTGGCACCCAACGACGGCTCGGGCGGGGTCATCGCAGTGGACGCGGCGGGCAATATCGCCATGCCGTTTAACTCGCAGGGCATGTACCGCGGCATGGTGCGTAAAGGCTGCGCGCCCGAGACCAGTATCTATTGAGCGGTGCGGCCCTTCGGTTGCCTTCCTGCCACGGGAAGGCGACAAATGCCGCCGCGAAGAGCCGCCCGCCATCTAAATCTTGACATTTTGTCCCCTCCCTTTGATTGACGGTCAAACGAACTTGACGGGAGAGGGGACAAGGTGCGTTTTTTAGCAGCAATTGCCAGGGTGATCTGCGCGGTGAACTTGGTCATCGGCAATCTCTTTTCATGGCTCGCACTCGGCATCGTGTTGGTCTGTTTCACCGTGGTTGTGCAGCGCTATGTCTTCGCGATCAGCTTCGTTTGGATGCAAGACCTTTATATCTGGCTAAACGGCGCGATGTTCACGGCCGTGGCCGGTTTTGCGCTGCTGCGCGATGACCATGTGCGCGTCGACATCTTCTACCGCCCCGCCACTATGGCCCGCCGCGCACTGATTGACCTGATCGGCGTCATCGTCTTTCTGCTGCCCTTCTGCTGGATCGTCTACACCTATTCGATCCCCTTCGTGATCCGCGCTTGGGGCTATCAGGAAGGGTCGGCCAATGTGGGCGGCATGCCGGGGCTTTATATTCTCAAAGCCTTCATCATCGGCTTCGCATTTCTACTCGCAATTCAAGGGATTGCATGGATCATCCGCTCCATCCTCGTGCTCAGCGGCAATGCTGAGCTAGTGCCCAAATCCATGCAATACAGCCGGGACCAAATCCCCGCAGACCATCCGCAGGGAGCCGTTTGATGGATCCGATTTTCATTGGCGAGATGCTCGCCGCGCTCATGTTCTTTGGCGTGATCGGCTTTTTGTTGCTCGGCTTTCCGGTGGCTTTCACCCTTGCTGGCGTGTCGCTGCTGTTTGGCGCCGTGGGCATGGGCTTCGGCGTGTTCGATCCCTCCAACTTCGGCTCGCTGCCGAACCGCTATATCGGCTTCATGACCAACGAAGTCTTGGTCGCCGTGCCGCTCTTTATCTTCATGGGGGTGATGCTGGAACGCAGCCAGATCGCCGAACAGCTTTTGCTGACCATGGGCAAGCTTTTCGGAAATATGCGCGGCGGTCTGGGGATTTCGGTGGTGCTTGTGGGCGCGATGCTCGCGGCATCCACCGGCGTCGTGGGGGCGACGGTTGTCACCATGGGCCTGATCTCTCTGCCCGCGATGCTGCGGGCGGGCTATGACCCCAAGCTTGCCACCGGGGTGATCTGCGCCAGCGGCACCTTGGGTCAGATCATCCCGCCCTCCACCGTGTTGATCTTCATGGGCGACATGCTTTCGGGCATTAACTCTCAGGTGCAGATGGCCAAGGGCAACTTTGCCCCCACGCCCGTCTCTGTGGGGGATCTCTTCGCTGGGGCGCTGCTGCCGGGGATTTTGCTGGTCTCGCTTTACCTGAGCTACGTTCTGTTCAAAGCCGCGACCGCGCCCGCCTCCTGCCCCGCGACGCCGGTTCCGGCGGATGAGAAAAGCCAACTGGTGCGGGATTTCTTTGTCGCCCTGATGCCGCCGCTCTTGCTGATCCTCGCCGTGCTGGGGTCGATCCTCGGCGGCATCGCCACCCCGACCGAGGCGGCCTCTGTCGGTGCTGTGGGGGCGATGGTGCTTGCGGCCATGCGCTGGCGTCTGTCCTTCCGCATCCTGCGGGAGACGATGATCGCCACGGCCACGATCACCAGCATGGTCTTTATCATTCTGCTGGGGGCTTCGGTCTTTTCCATCGTGTTCCGCATGATGGGCGGCGACAATCTGGTGCATGAGTTCCTCAGCAACCTGCCCGGCGGCCCCTTGGCGGCGGTGGCGGTGGTGATGATCATCATGTTCTTCTTGGGCTTCATCCTCGATACCTTTGAGATCATCTTTATCGTGATCCCGATCACCGCGCCGGTGCTGTTGATGCTGGACATCGATCCGATCTGGCTGGGCGTCTTGGTTGGGGTGAACTTGCAGACATCCTTCCTGACGCCGCCCTTCGGCTTTGCGCTGTTCTATCTGCGCGGGGTGGCCCCGGCGGATCTGCCGACCAGCGCGATTTACAAAGGTATCCTGCCCTTCGTGATGTTGCAGGTGGTGGCGATTGCGATCCTCTTTGCCTTCCCGCAAATCGTGACTTGGTTGCCTAAGGTGATCGCGGGGTGAGATAGCCCCCCGACGTTCAAAGGCCCGGCAGCAATGCCGGGCCTTTTTGGTTGAGCGGTAAGGGCATCGCCCTCCCTGGTGGGCGATCGAACCCGTAAATGGGGCTGCGCGGGAGCCCATTTCGCGAACCGATCCGGCTGTCGAAACGCTGCAAAATCGCCCTCCGGGGGGAGGGAGGGCGATGCCCGGTGTGCCACCGGGCGGGACAGGTCTGAGACCGTCGTTTCATAGAAAAAGGCCCGGCGTTTCCACCGGGCCCTTCCAATCAGCGCGAAGCTTAGTACTTCAGGAACTTCTGACGCGCCTGCACATAGGGGCTGTCGATGTTCTCGGTCCGGGTACGGACGAGGTTCAGCGCTTCGACAAAGCTCTCGGCGGTCCTCTTGACCAGTGGGTCGTCGCTGTTGCGCAGTTCTTCGACCACTTCGACCGAGGCTTTGGCACCGGCTTCCATGATGTCGTCGGGGAAGTTGCGCACGGTCACGCCATGCTCTTCCTGTAGGGTCTTCAGCGCGCGCGGGTCGTTGGCGTAGAAGTCGGCAGCAACCTGATCGTACTCCGCTTGGCTTACGTCACGGATGATCGCCTGCAGGTTCTCGGGCAGTTCCTGATACTTCTTCTTGTCGACGACAAGCTCGGTCGCCAGACCCGATTCCACGAAGGACGGCATGTAGTAGTTTTTGGCCACCTGATGGAAGCCGAGCGCCAGATCGTTGTAGGGGCCCACGAATTCCGCAGCGTCGAGCGTGCCCGACTGAAGCGCTTGGAAGATTTCGCCCGCGGCCATGTTGGTCACGGTCGCGCCCAGTTTCTCCCACACACGGCCACCAAGGCCCGGGGTCCGGAAGCGCACACCTTTGACATCGTCGAGGCTCTTCAGCTCATCGCGGAACCAGCCGCCGGTCTGCGTGCCGGTGTTGCCCGACAGGAAGCCCTGAACGCCGAACTGGTCATAAATCTCGTCCCAGATCTCCTGACCGCCCATGTAGCGCATCCATGCCGTCAGTTCCGGCGTGGTCATGCCGTAGGGCACGCCGGTGAAGAAGGACAACGCAGGGGATTTGTTCTGCCAGTAGTAGGCGGCACCGTGGCTCATCTCGGCGGTGCCGTCGATCACGGCGTCGAGCGATTGCAGCGGCGGCACCATCTCACCGGCGGAGAAGACCTGAATGGTCAGCTCGCCACCCGAGGCGGCGGTGATCCGGTCGGCCAGACGCTGCGCGCCGACACCCAGACCGGGGAAGTTCTTGGGCCATGTGGTAACCATGCGCCATGTGATGTTGCCCTGCGCAATAGCGGGCGCTGCAAGTGTCGTGGCGGCAGCACCTGCCCCCATTACACCGGCTTTGCGGATAAATGAACGACGATCCATGTTTTTCCTCCCAAACGGATATTTGCTTAGCCTCCCCCGACGTCGACGCGGAGGGCCATGCGCAGCAGATAATCGTCGCTTTTCGAAAATGTCCATGGCTTAGGCAAATTGAAATCTCACCTTCTGGACAATCCCGCCCCAAGCCGCATACGTAGTGCTACTTAAAGCAGCATTATTAATGGTCTTTTGCCTTGTTTTCGGCAGAAAGGCAAATAATGTGCGAGCTGCCAGGGAGGGCTCAGATCTTGATAAAATTCATCGACCAGATGAACGAATTCGTCGGGCGCATCGTGTCGGTCGTCGCCGTCATTTTCGCCGCAATCATCATCTATGACGTCTTCATGCGCTATGCGCTGAATGACCCGACCCGCTGGGCCTTTGACGTCACGAAACAACTTTATGGCTTCTATTTCGTGATGCTGGGCGGCTATGCGCTGCGCCATCAGGCCCATGTGCGGGTCGATCTGATCACCGAAACCCTTGGCCCCAGCCTGCGCCGTTGGGTCGAAGCGGCGGGCTATGTGATCTTTTTCTTCCCCTTCGCGTGGATCTTCACCACCCGCTCTTATGAATTCGCCATGCGCTCCTATGCCCAAGGTGAGACGACATATGGCTCGGTCCAGCTGCCGGTCTATCCGCTGAAAATGGCCATGGCCCTCGCTGCCGGTCTTTTGCTGCTGCAAGGCGTGTCGGAATTTTTGAAACTCGTACTTAACCGTCAGGAACTGCCCCGTGACGCCTGAACTCATTGCACTCACCATGTTTGGCCTGCTTCTGCTGGGCCTCTTCATGGGCCACCCGCTGGCCTTCGTTCTGGGCGGCACCGCCGTTTTGGGCGCTGTCATCGCCGGCAAACCGATGGTGCTGGGCATCGTCATCAACCGAATTTTCGGCGATGTGCTGGACAACTTCACGCTGATCGCGATTCCGCTCTTTATCTTGATGGCAAGGTTCCTGTCCGATTCGGGCGTGACGGATAAGATGTTCGAATCACTGCGGCTTTTGATGTCGAACATTCGCGGCGGTCTGGCGTTGGCAGTGGTTTTCATCTCGATCCTGCTGGCCGCGACCACGGGTATCATCGGCGCCTCGATCACCGTGATGGGCGTGATGGCCCTGCGCCCGATGCTGCAATATGGCTATAGCCCGACCCTGACCACCGGGGTCATCGCCGCCTCGGGCTGTTTGGGCATTCTGATCCCGCCGTCGATCATGCTGATCCTCATGGCCTCTTATTCCCCCCTTTCGGTGGGGGAGCTTTTCGCGGGCGCCATGGTGCCGGGCGTGGTGCTGGGGCTGCTCTATGCGGTCTGGGTTTTCGTCGTCGCTGTGGTCCGGCCCGACATGGCCCCCGCCGTCGAGCCTGATGAGAAAATCTCGAAACCCGCCCTTGTGCGCATGCTGCTGATCGAAGCCGTGCCGCCGCTGGTGCTGATCCTCGGCATTCTGGGCTCCCTGCTCGCGGGCATCGCCACGGCGACTGAAGCTTCCGCCATCGGTGCGGCGCTGGCACTGGTGATCGTTATCATGCGCGGCAAGTTCAGCTGGGCCTCTTTCTACGGCGCGATGTTGGAAACCGGGCGCACCTCGGCGATGATACTGTTTATCGTCGTGGGCGCCACCGCCTTTACCGGCGTGTTCAACATCACCGGTGGCCTGCGCGCCACGCAGGAGATCATCCGCAACCTCGACATGGCGCCTTGGCTCTTGATCGCGATGATGATGTTCATCGTCTTCATCCTCGGGGCCTTCCTCGACTGGACCGGCATCGTGCTGCTGTCCTTCCCGATCTTCCTGCCGATCGTGCAGGAGATGGACGTGAGCCTGTTGTGGTTCGTCGTCCTGATGTCGGTGGTTCTGCAAACGTCCTTTTTGACCCCGCCCTTTGGATATGCGCTCTTCTACCTGCGCGCCATTGCCCCGCGTGAGGTCAAGACGTCGCATATCATCGTCGGCGTGCTGCCTTTCATCGGTCTGATCCTGATGATGTGTGTGGCCATCGCCCTGTTCCCACAGCTTGTCACCTGGCTGCCGGAAACGCTCTATACAAAATAATCAACGGAGGAGAGAGATTATGAAATTGAAATCAACCCTTGCCGGTCTGGCACTCTGCGCGGGCGTTGCCACGCAGGCCGCGGCCCAAGACAGCTGGACCATGACCACCACATGGCCCACTTCGCTGGAACTGATCGAGATCGACAAGCATTTCGTCGATCTTGCCAACAAGCTGACCGGCGACGACCTGACAATCGAATTCTTCGAAGGTGGCTCCCTCGTGCCCGCGGGCGAAGTGTTCGGCGCGGTTGAATCCAACACCGTGCAGGCTGGCGCGGACTGGCCCGGTTACTGGGCGGGCCGCAACTCTGCCTTCTCGCCGCTGGCGACCACGGCGAGCCTGTTCAACGCGGTCGACTACGTCAACTGGATCGAGCAATGGGGCGGCAAAGAGCTTTATAACGAGATCTACGGCAAGTTCGGCATGGTCTATCTGCCCTACGGCGTGACCAACAACGAATCCGGCTTCCGCACCAACGAGCAAATCGTCACGCTGGAAGACCTCAAGGGCAAGCGTCTGCGCCTGTCGGGTCTGGAGCAGGGCCGTCTGTTGGAGAAACTGGGCGGGTCGCAGGTCTCTATGGCCGGTGGCGAAATCTATCAATCGCTTGAGCGCGGCGTGATCGATGGCGCGGAATTCTCGACCCCGAACGTCGACTTCTCGGGCGGTTTCCAGCAGGTCACCAAATACTGGGCGACACCGGGCTGGCACCAGTCCGCCTCGATCTTCGGTGTGATGATCAACAAAGGCGCATGGGACGCCCTGTCCGACGAGACCCGCGAAGCGCTTGAGATTGCAGCGCAGGCCAACCTCGTTTGGTCGCTGTCTTTCACCGAGAAGCGCGCGACCGAAGCGTACCAGCAGTTCCTCGACGCGGGCATCGAAATCAACCGCTACGATGACGAGACGCTGACCAAGGTTCAGGAGATGGCCAACGAGACCATCGAAGAGACCGCCTGCGAGAACCCCGATTCCGCAAAGGTTTACCTGAGCCAGCTGGAATATCTGAACGACTACGCGAAATGGCGTGACGCTTCGGCGCCGTTCAACCTTGGCCGCACACCGAATGGTCCGGACATCGAGAAGATCCGCGCCTGCGCGGAGTGATTTGAGAAGTCAGGTTTAAACGGATAGGCCCGCCAAATGGCGGGCCTTTTTTTCCGTTTGGGGAAGAAGATCGAGGGCCATCGCCTGCCCGCGGGTCGGCGATCAAACGCTAGATGCTGCCACTTTATCCCTCAGCCATGATGTACCTTCGCGAGGTTGCACCCAGCCTCACCAAATCGCCTACCCGGGGGGCGGGCAGGCGATGGCCCGGCGCCTGCGGCTTGATTCTGGGCCAGCGGCAAAATCGGCCCCTACCCCTCGACCCGTTTCAGGAACCGCTGCAACCGCGCATCCTTCGCCGCGCCAAAAATCTCCGACGGCGCTCCGCTCTCAACAATTTTCCCGCCGTCCATAAAGATCACCCGATCCGCGATCTCGCGGGCGAACTGCATCTCATGGGTCACGATCAGCATGGTCTGCTTGCGCTCCGCCACCGCGCGCATCAGGTCGAGCACCTCCCCCACCCATTCCGGATCGAGCGCCGAGGTCGGCTCGTCGAACAACATCAGTTCCGCCCCGAGCGCCATGGCGCGACCGATGCCAACACGCTGTTGCTGCCCACCGGACAACGCCGCCGGAAAACTGTCGGCCTTATCGGCCAAGCCGGTCTCAGCCAGAACCGAGAGCGCGCGTTCTTCGGCCTCGGCCTTGGGCCGTTTCTGCACCGTGACGAGCGCTTCCATGATGTTCTCTTTCGCCGTCTTGTTGGCGAAAAGCGCGTAGTTCTGGAACACCATCGCCGTCCGACGCCGCAGCGCTAAAATATCCGCCTTGCGCGCCTTGGCGGCATCGACGGTCACGTCGCCGATGCGAATGACCCCCTCTTGCGGCACGTCGAGGAAATTGAGGCAGCGCAGCAGGGTCGACTTGCCGGTGCCCGAGGGGCCAATCACGACCACCCGCTCGCCCTCGGCAATCTGCAAATCAATGCCGTTCAGAACCGGCGCGCCGCCGAAATCTTTGGTCAGGCCAGTGATATCAATCATCGCACGAACGCCTTATTCAGATAGGTTTCAAGCCGCTTTTGCACTTGGCTTAACGCTTCGACGATGACCCAATAGATCATGGCGACCACGAGATAGGCCTCGAAATAAAGGAAGCTCCCTGCGGCTTCTTTCTGGGCCGCGCCCATCATCTCGGTCACGCCGAGGGTAAAGGCGAGCGACGTGCCTTTGATCATGTCGATGAAATAATTCACCAGCGTCGGCGCGGCGATCCGGGCGGCCTGTGGCAGGATGATCCGCCACATCATCTGACCTTGGGTCATGCCGATGGACTGGGCCCCCTCCCATTGGCTGCGGTCCACCCCCATGATCGCGGCGCGGATGCTCTCGGCCATATAGGCTGCAAAATGCAGGGTCAGCCCCATGATGGCGGCAGTCACGCCGCTGATATTGGTCAGGAACGACAGCACCTGCGGCAGACCGAAGTAGAAAAGGAACAGTTGCACCAACAGCGGCGTGCCGCGAAAGAAACTGATGAAAACGATCACGAACCAGTCGAGCACGGGCACTTTCACAACCCGTTCAACCGCCAAAAGCGAGGCGAGGATGAGTGCGAACACCATCCCCGCCACCGCCATGAACAAGGTCAGCGGTACGTAGCCCAATATGACGGGCACCAGCCCCAGCATGTAGTCAAGGTCTAGCGCCCGCATGGGTTACTCCGCTTTGGTGATGTCTGTGCCGAACCACTTGTCCGAGATTTCGGCCAGTGTACCGTCTTCGCGCAGGGATTCCAGCGCAGTGTCGACACGGTCACGCAGCGCGCGGCCTTCGTCATTGTCTTGGAACGGCAGGGCGTTGCGGATCTCAGAGAAGGGCTTGCCCGCCAGTTGCAGCGGCAGGGGGCTTTCCTGAATAAGCTGCGCCGAAGAAACCCGGTCCATCACAAAGGCATCGACCCGGCCAAGCGCGGTATCTTGGGCGATGTTGGACTCATAGGTCTTGATCTCGATCTCATCGGCGAAGGCAAGTTCGTTCAAAAGCTGCTCGAAGTTCGACCCAAGGTTCACCGCCACGGTTTTGCCGCGCAGGTCTTCGACGCCGCCGATCTCTTCGTTGCCCTCTTTGGTCACGACCTGCGCACCGTCAAAGACATAAGGCGCGGTAAAGGCGAATTTTTCCTGACGCTCGGGCGTGATGGTGATCTGGTTGGCGATCGTATCAATGCGGCCTGCGTCCAGCGCGCCGATCAGGCCGGAGAAGGCCATGGTCTCGAACTCGACCTCGAAACCCGCCTCTTCGCCGACGGCGTTCATGACATCGACTTCAAAACCCTGAAGTACGTCCTGCTTCACGAAGGTGAAGGGGAAATAGCCGCCCGACATGCCGACGCGGAGCGTGTCATTGTCTTGGGCAAAGGCTGCGGTGCCGGTGACCGCGGCGAGCGCGGTTGCGGTAACGATCTGTTTCAGCATTGAATTTACTCCTCTAACGCTTGCGCTTCAGATGTCACCGGGCGCCGCCCGCTTCAACACCGTCGCTGAAACAGGAACGTTTGACGGGCAGGATCGGTTCAGATGGAATAACGGGTTTAGGGGAGTGACCCCGGCAGGGACATCCTCCCCACTACAGCGCCCGTGACAGAATGGTATTCTGCGAATCTGAAGAAGATTCCCCACATGCGGAACAGATATGCGCGTTTCGCATAGCTTTAACTCGGTCAAAGCGTCTCGATATCCAACCCTTCGGCAGCCCAAGCGGCGAGCTTGCGGTCGACGGTTTTGCGCGACACGCCCAAGCGGCGCGCGGCCTCGGCTCGGTTGCCGTTCGACAGATCAAGGATGTGCAGCATATGGCGCTGCGTGACCAGTTCGAGATCTTCGATCGCCCGTGGCCCATCGACCGCGCCATGGCCCGCAAAGGCTTCGGGCAGACTGCCGAGGATCACCGAGCGTTCGATCAGATTGCGCAATTCGCGCACATTTCCGGGCCAGTCGTAACGGCGCAGTTTCAGCAAAGTCTCCGCATCCAAACGCAGCGCGGGCATGCCAAGCGCGGTCGAAAACTGCTGCATGAACATCGCCGCCAGTTCGACGATATCCTCAGACCGGTCCTTGAGCGGCGGCATCGCGACCTCGACCACATTCATGCGGTGGTAGAGGTCGGCGCGGAAACGCCCCTCTTCCACCGCCTTGGGCAGGTCGGCGTTGGTGGCAAACAGGAACCGCAGGTTCAGCGGAATCTCCCGCTCTGCCCCGTCGGGCCGGATGCGCTGGTCTTCCAACACCCGCAAAAGCGCCGCCTGTAGCTGCTCCGGCATCTGCGCCACTTCGTCCAGAAACAACGTGCCGCCGTCAGCCAAGAGGAACAGCCCCGGTTGCAGGGTCTCATTCCCCTCCACCGCGCCAAAGAGTTCGGGCACGATCCTGTCCGGCGTGATGGCGGCGCAATTCACCGCGACGAAAGGATTGTCGGCACGGTCGGACATCTGGTGCAACTGCCGCGCGGCCAACTCCTTGCCCGTGCCGCTGGGACCGGTGAACAGCACCGGCGTCGGCACCGGGGCAAGACGGTTGAGCATGCCGCGCACCTTCGACAGCGCCTCGGACTTGCCGAGCATTTGCACCGCCGTGCCACCCTGCAACTCCCGCCTGAGCAGGGTATTGTCACGGCGCAGGTTCTTGCGGTCCAAGGTGCGCGACACCGCGCCGAGGATTTGGTTCGCGCGGAAGGGTTTCAGCACGAAATCACTCACGCCCGCCCGGAGTGCGGCAATGGCGGTTTCAAGATCGGCATAGGCGGTGATCAGGACCGTGTCGGCGTAGAACCCCTTGCGGCGCTGTTCGACGACCCATTCCAGACCGGTCTTGCCGGGCATGACATTATCCAGCACGACCACATCGAAATGTGCCTCGTCCAAGAGCTTGGTGGCCTCCGCAGGAGAAGCCGCTTGGGCCACGCGTTTGACGCGCGGCTCCAAGATCTTGGTGAGGAAATGGCGCATCCCCGGTTCATCGTCGATCACAAGGATCGACGCACCTTCGAGCGTGCCGCCGTATTCATCGCCTGCCGCCATGATATGCCTCTTTGGTGTCAGTCCAGCCGGACGTTTTCACCTGAATAGACCTCGGCGGAGGAAAAGCCTATCTCATGCAGCCCGAAATAGGCCACGACGCCGATCACCGCGACGCCCAGAAACCCTGCCAACATGGCTTTCATCGCGCGACTCCTTTGATTTGAACGCCGCCGCCCGTCATTCTGCGGGGGTCCGTTTGTCTTGTTTGACCTCATCGAGCCAGAGCGAGTGGTGCTGTTCGGCCCAACGCTCATCGACCTCGCCATTGCCCATGGCGTCAAAGGCGCCTTCCATGCCGAGCGTCCCGATGTAGATATGGCCCAAGATCACCGCCATCATCAGAAAGCCGATGATCGCGTGCCACAGCTGGGCATATTGCATTTCGGCATGCGGCGTCAGATCGCCCTGAAGCGGACCAAAGCCTGCGGCCTCGGCCATGCCGATGTCATTGATGATGTTGAACGTATGCCCGAAAAGCTGGATCTCGAAGGGAAAGAGCAGAGACAGCCCCGAGAGCGAGACCGAGAAGCCCAGCAGGATCACGGCCCAGAAGACGATCTTTTGGCCGAAGTTAAACTTCTTGGCGGGCGGGTGTTTGTCACCGATGAAACCGCCGCCCTGTTTGATCCAGACCCAATCCGTCTTGTTCGGGATATTGTGCCAAATCCACATGACGAAGACCATGACGAGCGCAATCATGAAGGCCCATGAGACGTTATTGTGGATGAACTTCGACCCGGTCAACAGGGTCGAGTTGAACTCATGCCCCAGCAGAGGGATGACGACCTTGCGGCCAAAAAGCGTGGCCAAGCCCGTCAGCGCGAGCAGGATGAACGAGCCAGCCAGCATCCAATGCGCGAAACGCTCAACGGCTTTGAAGCGGGTGACGGTGCGCCCGACCTTGCCGCCTTCGATACGGATCCGGCCCCGCAGAAGGTAAAAGAGCAGCAGCACGGCCAGCGTCCCGGTGAGCAGCCAAGCGCCATAGGTCGCAAGTGGGCCTTCGCGGAATTGCTGCCACCACATCCCGTTGTCTTGGACAAGGACGCGGCCCGTCTTGTTCATCGTACTCACGCGCACGGGCAATTCGTTATAGCGGATACCGCGCCACAGGTCGGGGTCGGAGCGTCCGCCGAGCGGGCCAAGGCTTGGCACCGTGGCCGCATCGCCGCCCAGATTGTTGCGCCTGAACCCATCGTCGATCTCTGCGCCGTTCTGACGCCGTTCGATATCGGCCAAGTTCTGCGCGCCGCCGGTACTGGCGCGGTCGATGGCCGAGGGGGTCGCGTTCTCAGGCAGGCGCACGTCCTGCGCCGTGACGCTGACCGGCAGCGCGGCCAAGGCGAGAATGAAAAGAGCCATCAGGTGGCGCAGCATGGGAAATCCCCCGGCTAGACAGATATGGAGAAAAGGGACGGCCCGATCAGGCCGCCCCCGCAAGCCGTTACTGGCCCTTTTGCTCGTAAGCCGTGCCCCAGCCCCAAGCGCCGGAGCCGAAGCCGCGCGCGACCACGCGCTCGCGGTAGATGTCCGAGACCATGTCCCCGTCACCGGCCAGCAGCGCCTTGGTCGAGCACATCTCGGCGCAGATCGGCAGCTTGCCTTCCGCGATCCGGTTGCGACCGTACTTCTGGAACTCGGCTTGGGAGTGGTTCTCTTCCGGGCCGCCGGCGCAGAAGGTGCATTTGTCCATCTTGCCGCGGCTGCCGAAGTTGCCGGCCTGCGGGTACTGCGGCGCGCCAAAGGGGCAGGCGTAGAAGCAGTAGCCGCAGCCGATGCAGAGGTCTTTGGAGTGCAGCACGATGCCGTCGTCGGTCTGGTAGAAACAATCCACCGGGCAGACCGCCATGCAGGGCGCGTCCGAGCAGTGCATGCAGGCGACCGAGATCGAGCGTTCGCCCGGCTGGCCGTCCTGAATGGTCACCACGCGGCGGCGGTTGATGCCCCAAGGCACCTCGTGTTCGTTCTTACAAGCCGTGACGCAGGCGTTGCATTCGATGCAGCGCTCGGCATCGCAGAGAAACTTTGCTCTTGCCATTCTCTTGTCTCCTTACGCTGGCATGATCTTGCAGAGAGTCGCTTTGGTCTCCTGCATTTGCGTCACTGAATCGTAGCCGTAGGTCTGCACGGTGTTGGTGCTTTCGCCCAGCACGATCGGGTCGGCCCCATCGGGGTATTTGTCCCGCAGGCTGACGCCGCCCATGTGCCCGCCGAAGTGGAAGGGCATGAAGGCCACCCCCTCGCCCACCCGTTCGGTGACCAGGGCCATCACCTTGATCTTCCCGCCCTCCGGGCCTTCGACCCAGACATCGGACCCGTCGCGCACACCGAGGTTGTTGGCGTCACGGGTGTTGATCTCGATGAACATGTTCTGTTGCAGCTCGGCCAGCCATGGGTTCGACCGGGTCTCATCCCCGCCGCCCTCATATTCGACCAGACGGCCAGAGGTGAGGATGATCGGGAATTCCTGCGAGAAGTCGTTCTTTTGGATCGACGCATAGAGCGTTGGCACCCGCCAGAAGGTCTTGTCGTCATAGGTCGGATAATCCGCCACCAGATCACGCCGGTTGGAATAAAGCGGCTCGCGGTGTTTCGGCACCGGATCGGGGAAGGTCCAGACCACGCAGCGGGCCTTGGCGTTGCCGAAGGGGGCGCAGCCATGTGCAATCGCCACCCGCTGGATGCCGCCCGACAGGTCGGTCTTCCAGTTGATGCCGCCAACTTGAGCCACATAATCGGAATCAATCTCACCCTGTTGCGAGGTTTCACCGACTTCCGCCTGCCCGTCATCGGCGTTTTGCGGCGCTTCGTAACCGGCGACGGCTTCGATGATGCGACGCTCATCCGCTGTCAGATCACTGTCCCACCCCAGATCCATCAGCATTTGCATGGTGAATTCGGGATAGCCATCCTTGATCTCGGACCCTTTGGAATAGACGCCCTCGGCCAGCAGGTTCTCACCATCACGTTCCACACCGAAACGGGCGCGGAAGGTCAGACCGCCATCGGCCACCGGCAGCGACATGTCATAAAGGTTCGCCGTGCCCGGGTGCTTCATTTCGGGCGTGCCCCAGCAGGGCCACGGCATGCCGTAGTAATCGCCATCCGCCGGGCCGCCGACGGCGCGCAGGGTGGTTTTGTCGAAAGTATGCTGGTTCTGCATGTGCATCTTCATCCGCTCGGGCGACTGCCCGGTGTAGCCGATGGTCCACATGCCCTTGTTGAACTCGCGCGTCAGGTCTTCGATGAGCGGCTCTTCACCATTCACCTCGATGTTGCGGAACATGCGATCTTCAAAGCCGAATTTCTTGGCGAATTTATAGAGGATCGTGTGGTCGGGCAGGCTCTCAAACAGCGGCTCCACGACCTTTTCGCGCCACTGGAGCGAGCGGTTGGATGCGGTGACCGAGCCGGAGGTTTCAAACTGCGTACAGGCCGGCAGAAGATATGTGTCTTCGGTGCGGTCATGCAGAACGGCGGAAACGGTGGGATATGGGTCGACCACGACCAAAAGGTCGAGTTTCTCCATCGCCGTTTTCATCTCGCCCTGACGGGTTTGCGAGTTCGGCGCGTGGCCCCAGAGCACCATCGCTTTGGTGTTGTCGGGCTGTTCGAGGTTCTCACGATCCTCAAGCACGCCGTCGATCCAACGCGACACCGGGATGCCGGTGAGGTTGATCATGCGCTGCTCTTCGCCTGCGCCATCGGTCCAAGCGGCGAAACGGCTCTGGATCCATTCCAGATCCTCACCCCAAACGCGCGCCCAATGCGCCCAAGAGCCATCGGACAGACCGTAGTAGCCCGGCAGCGTGTCGGCCAGAACGCCAAGGTCAGTGGCGCCCTGCACGTTGTCGTGGCCGCGGAAGATGTTGGTGCCGCCGCCCGCGGTGCCCATGTTGCCAAGGGCAAGCTGCAAGATGCAGTAGGCGCGGGTGTTGTTGTTGCCGTTGGTGTGCTGCGTGCCACCCATGCACCAGATCACGGTGCCGGGACGGTGGTTGGCCAGCGTCCGCGCGACGCGGCGGAGCTGCTCGCCCGGCACGCCGGTGACGCGCTCGACCTCATCGGGCGTCCAGTTGGCGACTTCCTTGCGGATCTCATCCATGCCCCAAACGCGGGTGCGGATGAATTCCTCATCCTCCCAGCCGTTCTCGAAGATGTGGTAGAGGATGCCCCAGACCAGCGCCACATCCGAGCCGGGACGCATGCGCACATATTCGTCGGCATGGGCCGCGGTGCGGGTGAAACGCGGGTCGCAGACGATGAGCGGCGCGTTGTTTTCTTCCTTCGCCTTCAGCACGTGCTGAAGCGAGACCGGGTGCGCCTCGGCAGGGTTGCCGCCGATGATGAAGATCGCACGCGACTTGTGGATGTCGTTGTAGCTGTTGGTCATGGCGCCGTAGCCCCATGTGTTCGCCACGCCCGCCACGGTGGTGGAGTGGCAAATCCGCGCCTGGTGGTCGACGTTGTTGGTGCCCCAGTAAGCCGCGAACTTGCGGAACAGATAGGCCTGTTCGTTGGAGTGTTTCGCCGAGCCCAGCCAGTAAACCGAATCCGGGCCAGAGGTGTCGCGGATCGACAGCATCTTGTCGCCGATCTCGTTGATCGCCTGATCCCAAGAGATCCGCTGCCATTCGCCGCCGACCTTTTTCATCGGGTACTTCAGGCGGCGCTCGCCATGGGCGTGCTCACGGACCGAAGCGCCCTTGGCGCAATGCGCGCCGAGGTTGAAGGGGCTGTCCCAACCGGGTTCCTGACCCAGCCAGACACCGTCCGACACTTCGGCGATGACGGTACAACCGACCGAGCAATGGGTGCAGACGGATTTCTTGACTTCCATCTTCCCGCTGACAGCGGCGGTGGCGGCGCTGGCCTGTTGCACGCTGCCCGCGGTGCCCGCGATCGCGGCAAGCCCACCGATGGCAAGGCCCGAGCCGCGCAGGAACGCGCGCCGGTCAATACCGCTGCGCGCCACATCGGACATGATGCCTGTCCGCTGCGCAGACCGCGCGACCCCATTGGTCTTTTTCCTCAACATATCTTCACTCCCTATGCGCGGGCTGGCCCCGCCTGAGGTGGCTATTGAACGGCGGGCGTTGTCGCCCTGCCAATTTTCGGGGCCGCGCCCCGGTTATCTGGTCAGAACCGCGCAGCGGCGTAATAGGCGCGCGTGTGTTCGGTGTCTTGGATACGGTCCGACGACAGGTCGGGCGCCTTGGCCGCTTCGGCCTCGGTCCCGGTGGTGGCCACGGCGACGGCGGCCAAAGGCGCGGCGCTGCCCGCGAATTTCAGGAAGTCGCGCCGATCTTTGCGAACGGCTGTGTCGGTGGATCCCTCTGGCTTGCGTGTCATCTTCTCTCTCCTGTTACGTCTTTGGTTCAGGGGCGCGCGGCCCCGCCTGTCTCATCCCGCTCGGTCTAGTCGTCTTTGCTCAGCCGAAAGGCTTCGGCCTCGATCTGCATGAAGGCCCGTCCGATCTTGCCCACCGGAGCGTAGAAGACCGAGTTTTTCGCGCCTTCGAGGTCGGCAAAGAAATGGCCGGCCCAGGGGGCGATATGCCGGTTAAAGAATGTCTTTTGCTGTGCCACCGTGGCGGGGGCCGAGAAACGGCCTGCGATCATCGCGCCCATCATCTCCATCAATGAGGCGATGTTGTCTTCGGGCTCGAACACATTCGCCGCCCGCTCCAAGCCGCGGGCGACCATGTCTTGGCGCAGCGCCGCGAGCGGCTTTTCGTTGAGAAAGCCGGTGAGGTAGAAGCTGGCATAGGGCAACAGTTCGCCCCGGCCCAAACCGATAAAGAGCCGGTTGAACTCGCTCTCGGCGCCTGCGGGTTTGGTCTTGGCGGCCAGTTTGGAGAGCGCTTTGAACCCCTGCCCCAATTCGCTGTCGTCGCCCGACAGGGCGGCACATTGATCCAGCAGGATCTGATCCGGCGGGCCGGAAAGGATCAGCCCCATAAAGTTGTAGAGGTCCGCGCGCAGGCGGTCTTCTTCGGGCAGGGGCGTTGCGGCCAATTGGGTCATGCGCTGCTACCTTCCATGTCCTGTGCCAGATCGCTGGCAAAGTGAAACCGCATGCGGCGGTGGGTCGGCGCAGGCTGCGCCTCGGCGTCTTCTTCCGGGGCCGCGGCTTGCGCCTGATGGGGCGCGTCTTGAGCCAGAGCGGTTTCGGTCCGCCGCGGGCCCGGCACGACGACATCATGGGTCGGCGCTAGCGCAGGCGCTTCTGCCTCAGCCATCTCTTCCGGCGCGTCAGCCTCGGCGGTCAGCACCTCTTCGACCTTCGCGACCATGCCCCGGCCCACTTTGTAGATCGTGTTGACCGGCTTTCCAGCGGTGGCCGCCGCTGTGTAATCGTCGTCATAGTCGTTCAACCCGTCAAGGCAGGCCAGCACCGGGTTGGTTTTCCAAAAGCTGCGCAGCGCGCGGGTCTTGAGCCGTTGCGGCAGTTGCGCCTTGAGAAAGGCACGCAGCTGTTCGCCGCTTACCAGATCCTCAGGCGCGGGCAGGTCGAACTCGGCCAAGAGATCATCATCGCTGCGCTCGGCCAAGGCGGCCTCTTCGGCGGCAGCGGCGCGGGCTTCGTGAAGGCGCGCATCGGCCTCCGCCTCGGCGGCGACGGCGGCGCGGCGCTTTTGCCAGAAACCGCTCATGCCAGACGCTTTCGCTTTAACGCGGGCGAGGCGTAGATGTCGGCGGGCTTTTCGATGCGCGGGTCGCCGATACCGTCTTGCTTGCGATCGGTGCGCAGACGATCCCGGCGGCGTTTGACGAAGGCTTCCTCTTGGTGGAACTCTTCGACGAATTCCTGCACCCAAGCGATCAACCCCGGCGTCATCGCGACCTTTTCCACGACCTCTTCGGCGCTGTCGCAATAGTCCTGCGCCTCATAGGGCGAGGCGGTAACCAGCGCGAGTTTGAAGGGTCGGTCTGTCGCGCCGGGAATGGGGCGCATGACGACATAGACACATGGCACATCCGCGCCCAGCCCGTGCACATAGGCCTCGGTCTCGGCGCCGTGGAGCTCCAGCTTGAGGGTCGCGGCGTGGTATTCGACGGTCTCACCCTCGCGGCGCAGCTCACGCCAATCCGCTTTTTCAGCACCGGGCAGCACGGCGGTCGCTTTCCAGCTCCACTTGGCCCAACGGGTCACACCAGGCGCGCGCCGCAGTACAATGCCCAAGGGCATCGTCCGATACATTGTCGGGTTGTGAATCAAGTCGCTCCTCCGTTTCGAAGACCTTCGCCGGAAAGCCCGGTCCGGGGGAAGCGCTAATCCGCGCCGAGGCCCGAAAAACCCGGCTTTCGAGACAAGATGGCCCGCCGGGTCTGCCCGTCAATGGCGCCTCGGCCTATTTGTCTAACTTGAGTATTTTGATCGGAAAACAGTCGAATCGCCGATATCGAATCACCCGGGCGGCAAGGAGCCGCGCCGCCCCGCCGATCGCCCCTGTCGCGGGGCGGGCGCGGCGCGAATTTCGGTTGTAGGGGGTGGCAAATCCCGTCTAGCTTGGGGCCTCAGCCGCCGCCGGAGAGGCCGCGGATTGACGGGCGAGATAAGGGAAAATTCATGGCCAAGACATTGATAACATGCGATTGCGCAGGGTCGCAGCGTATCGATTCCGATGCATTGGCCGAGCGTAGCGGTTTGGCGGTCTCCCCCCCCTGTTCGGCCCTTTGCACCACCCAGATCGACCGCGCGGCCAAGGCGCTCACCGCGGGCGATGCGATTTTATGCTGCACCCAAGAAGAGCGGGTCTTTACCGAATTGGCCGAGGAATTGGGCCTGCCCCCTGCCCCCCTCTTGGACCTGCGCGACCGGGCCGGATGGTCCGATGACCCCCGGGACAAACTACCCAAAATGTCCGCCCTCGCGACGGAAGCGCTGCTGGACGTTCCGGCTGAAAAAACCATCGACGTCGCCTCGGGAGGTCTGTGCCTGATCGTCGGTCGAGGCCCGGCGGCTCTGGAAGCAGCGGCGCAACTCAAGGACCACCTCAGCGTCACGCTGTTGATGGACGACGCGGTGACCGAGGCCGAGGACAATCTGCCCGAGGTCCGCGATTTCGATCTCATCTCCGGCAAGCTGCGCCGCGCCAAGGGTGCGCTTGGCCAGTTCGAGGTGGTGATCGACGCGCTGCGGCAGGTCGACCCGCGCGGCCGTGGCCCGCTGACCTGGACCGCGCCGCGCGACGGCGCGCGCAGCCAGTGCGACATCATCCTCGACCTGCGCGGCGAAACGCCGCTTTTCCCCGCGCATGAGAAACGCGAAGGCTACCTGCGCGCTGATCCGGGCCACCCGCCCGCCGTGGCCGCTGCCGTGCTCGCCGCCTCGCATCTCACCGGCACCTTCGAGCAACCGCTCTACGTCCGTATCGAGCCGCTTCTTTGCGCCCATTCCCGCGCCGGGCAGACCGGCTGCACCGCCTGTCTCGACCTCTGCCCTACCGGCGCGATCACCCCCGACGGCGATCACGTCACTGTCGATCCGATGATCTGCGCGGGCTGCGGCGCCTGTTCCTCGGCCTGCCCCTCGGGCGCGATCAGCTATGACGCGCCGCCCGTAGATTTCACGATGCGCCGAGTGCAGACATTGGCCCGCGCCTATCTCGAAGCTGGCGGCGACGCACCGCGCCTGCTGGTCCACGACGCCCACGGCGCCGAGATGATCCGCCTCGCCGCGCGGCACGGGCGCGGGCTGCCTGCGGACGTGGTGCCGATGGAACTCGACGCGCTCGCCGCCTTCGGCCATGCCGAGGCACTCGCCGCCCTCTCCGCCGGTTTCGCCCATGTCTCGCTACTCCTCGGCCCCAAGGCCGACCGCGACGCCATCGAGACCCAGACCGCGCTGGCCCGCGCCATCGCGGGCGAGGCGCGGATGTCCCTCATCGACACGCCCGATCCCGAGGCGCTGACCGATCTCCTCTACGATGGCGCGGCCCCTGCCCCCGTCGCCCAGCCGGTGCGCCCCATGGGCAGCCGCCGCCAGATCGCCCGCCAATCCGCCCGCGCGCTGAACCCCGAGGCGGAGGTGCTCGACCTGCCCGCCGGTGCTCCCTACGGTGCCGTGCTCGTGGACAAGGACGCCTGCACGCTCTGCCTCTCCTGCGTCTCGCTCTGCCCCTCAGGGGCGCTTGGCGACAACCCGGACCTCCCGCAACTGCGCTTTCAAGAGGACGCCTGCCTGCAATGCGGCCTCTGCGCCAATGTCTGCCCCGAGGATGCCATCACCCTCGCGCCGCGCCTCGACCTGACCGAGGCGGCGCTGAGCCAGCGCGTGCTGAACGAGGAAGAACCCTTTGCCTGCGTGGAATGCGGCAGCCTCTTCGGCGTGAAATCCACCGTCGAGCGGATCACCGACAAGCTGCGCAGCCATTCCATGTTTGCCGACGAGGCCAAGCTGCGGATGATCCAGATGTGCGATGACTGCCGCATCAATGCGCAGTATCACAGCACGAACAACCCGATGACGGGCGGCGAACGCCCCCGTCCCCGCACCACCGACGATTACCTCTCCAAACGGCGCGACCACTAGGCCGCCCCCAAGCACAGGAGCCACCCATGAGCGAAGACTTCAACATGTCGATGCGCAAGTTTCTCAAACAGGTCGGCGTGACCTCGCAGCAGGCCATCGAGAAAGCCATGCGCGAGCATGACACCGCCGGCAAAAATTTCCCGGTGAAGGCCGTGATCTCGATCCCGGAACTGGGACTGGAACATACCATCGACGGCACCATCGCCGGCGCGGATAAGGGCGAGGCATAAGCGACGTGACTGCCAGCAGAGACGCGGTCCTGACCGCCTTGAAGACCGTGACCGATCCGGCCACGGGCACCGATATCGTGGCCAGCGGCGTGATGCGCGCGCTCAACGTGGATGACGCAGGCGCGGTGCGTTTCGTGATGGAAATCCCGCCCGCGCAGGCCAAGGCCTACGAGGAAGCCAAGGCGCAGGCCGAAGCCGCACTGGCAAAGGTCGAGGGGGTCTCGAAAGTCTCCATCGTGCTGACCGGCCACAGCGAGAAGGCTCCGCCCCCGGACCTCAAGCCGCAGCGCAAAACGGAGCCTTCGGGCCCGCAGAAGATCCCCGGTGTTGACCGGATCATCGCCGTGGCCTCGGGCAAGGGCGGTGTCGGCAAATCGACCGTTTCGGCGAACCTCGCCTGTGCGCTGGCCGCGCAAGGGCGCCGCGTGGGCCTGCTGGACGCGGATGTCTACGGCCCCAGCCAACCGCGGATGCTCGGCGTCACGGGCCGCCCGGCCTCGCCCGATGGCAAGACCATCCTGCCGATGCGCAACCACGGCGTCACCATGATGTCGATCGGGCTCATGACCAACGAGGATCAGGCCGTGGTCTGGCGCGGGCCGATGCTGATGGGCGCGTTGCAGCAGATGATGACGCAGGTGCAATGGGGCGCGCTCGACGTGCTGATCGTGGACCTGCCGCCGGGCACCGGCGACGTGCAGATGACACTGGCGCAAAAGGCGCGGGTCGATGGCGCGATAATCGTCTCTACGCCGCAGGATGTGGCCCTGATCGATGCGCGCAAGGGCATCGACATGTTCAACCAGCTGAAGGTCCCGATCCTCGGCATGATCGAGAACATGTCGACCCATGTCTGCTCGAACTGTGGCCACGAAGAGCATGTCTTCGGTCACGGCGGTGTCGCCTCGGAAGCGGAGAAATGGGGCGTGCCGCTGCTCGCCGAAGTGCCGCTCGACCTGCAGATCCGCCTCGCCTCCGACGGTGGCGCGCCGATCACCGTGAGCCAGCCCGACAGCAAGCAGGCCGCGGCCTTCCATGCCATCGCCAAGACATTGGTCGACAGCGGCGCGGCATGAGCGAGACCCTGTCCTTTCCCCCGTTGATGTCGGGCGAGGCGGTGACGGGCGATGCCCTCGCCGCCGCCTGCGCCCGCGCGGCCGAGGGCTGCGACGCGGGGCTGATTTGCTACCGGCTGGACGGGGCCGAGATCGAGGCCGCACTGGTCTTTGCCCCCGAGGTGCCGCTGGCGCGCGCCGTGGCGATGCTGCCGCTCTGCGGCGTCGGATTTCAAAACGCCCTCGGCGCGCTGTCGCCGCCTGAGGTGGCGGTGCAGCTCGACTGGGACGGCGGCATCCGCCTCAACGGCGCCTCCTGTGGCCGCTTTCGCATGGCGGCCTCCACGAATGACGCTCAGGCGGTCCCCGACTGGCTCGTCGTGGGCTTCACCCTGCCTCTCTACCCCGCCGACGATCCCGAGATGACCCGGACCGGCCTCACCCCCGATCAAACCGCGCTCTATGCCGAAGGCTGTGCCGAGGTCCAGCCCCCTGCCCTCGTGGAATCCTGGGCGCGGCACAGCTTGCATTGGATCAACCGCTGGGAAGACCTCGGCCCGAAAGCGCTTCATAGTGAATGGCGCGGGTTGGTCTTCAACCTCGACACACAGGTGACCGTGCAGGGCCAAAGCAGTAGATTCATCGGTGTCGACGAGGATTTCGGCATGTTACTGCGGGACGGAGAGACCACCCGCCTGATCCCGCTCACCACCCTAATGGAGCCCGCCCCATGACCCTCAAACTCGCCCGCGCGATCCATTTCGACGAAAGCGACCGCAACGTCTTTGCCTCCCCCGCCCGCACCGGCGAATGGTGCATCTCGGGCGGCTTCGAGTTCTCGGACTGGACCGAGGGTGACCTGACCGGCAAGGCGCGCCAAGCCTTTGCCAACGGGTGGCTGGGGCTGGAAACCTTTGGCCGCGTCACCTTCGCGGCCGTCACCCAGATCGAAGAGGCCGAGGTCGAAGCGCTCACGGCCCTGCTGGCGCAGCATTTCGTGACCTACTACGGCGCACCCTCGGTCGATGCCGCGCGCCCCGTGGCGAAAGAGGAGCTGGCGCAGATGGTCGATCTCTGCGCCGACCACGCGCCCAATTGCCTGCTCACCGTGGCGCGCGAACTGACCGAGGCGGGCGTGCGCGAGAGCTTCCGCATGATCCAGCCGCAGGACGCAGGCCTCGAGCAATTCGCCATCCACGGCGACCTGCCCGACTGAACCACCCGCGCCCCGGCGGGCGCGGATGGTCTCTAACAAAGGCTATTCAGCCTCTGCCGCGTTGAAGACAAAGAGCGTCTCACCGTTGATCTTGTAGTCATTGATCAGGGTTTTCGCGCGGTCTGATGTCAGCCAAACCTCCAACTTCAAGGCCAGTTCGTTTTTCACATGGCCATGCATTTCAGGGTTCACCGGCAGATAGGCATACTGGTTAAACAGAACCGGATCGCCCGCGTAGAGCAGCGCCAGATCGCCCTTATTGCCGAAGTTCAGCCAGCTCGCGCGGTCCGACATGACATAGGCGGGCATCCCCGACGCGGTGTTGAGCGCGGCGCCCATGCCCGCGCCGACAGCGTTGTACCAATCCCCGAATGTCGCCGGGTCAAGGCCCGCTTCGTCCCAGAGGGACAGTTCCTTCTTATGGGTGCCGCTGTCGTCCCCCCGGCTCACGAAGGCAGATTCCGCCTCGGCAATTGCGCCCAAGGCAGCCGTGGCCGCCTCTGACCCTTCGATGCCCGCCGGATCGTCTTTCGGCCCGATGAAGACGAAATCGTTATACATGATCTCGGTCCGGTGGCTGCCATAGCCGCCTTCGACAAAGGCTTCTTCTGCTTTGCGCGAATGGACGAGGATCGCATCCACGTCGCCCGCCTCGCCCAGTTTGATCGCTTGGCCGGTGCCGACGACCAGCAGTTGCACGTCCAGATCAAGGTCCGCAGCGATCTCGGGCAGGAGCACATCAGCAAGGCCCGAGTTGTTGAACGAGGTGGTCACCGCCATCTTCATCACATCCGCGGCCTGCGCGGCACTGCTCATCGCCAGCGCGGAAATTGCGCCGATCATCCAATGTTTCATTCTACGATATCTCCTCTTAGAAATGCCTGAGCCTCTGCGGTCACAGGTTGGTTGAAAAACTCAGCCGCGGGACCGGCCTCATGCAGACGGCCCCCCAGCAGAAACAAAACGTCATCGGCCAAACGGCGGGCTTGGCCAAGGTCATGTGTCGATAGGATCAGCCGCGTGCCGGTCGATTTCGCCGATTGCAAAATCGCCTCGATCTCTCGCGTGGCACGCCCGTCCAATGCGGCACAGGGCTCATCCAGAAACAGCAATTTGGGTTTGCAGATTAGCGCACGCGCAAGGGCCAACTTTTGCTGCTCACCGCCCGAGAGCACCGGGGCCGCGCGGCTCAAAAGCGGCTCTAACCCGACGCGGTTGGCCCATTCCTTGGCTTCTTTTCGCGCGTGGGCCTTTGACACCCCGCGCAGGCGCAAGGGGTAGATGAGGTTCTCAAGCACCGTCCGCCGCAGCATAACAGGGCGCTGAAAGACAAATGCTTGGTGATGCCGCGCCTCCTCGGTCGAGCAGGCCCACTCAATCTCTCCCGCCGAGAGCCGGGCGGTGCCGTGCAGCAATTGCAACAGCGTGGTCTTCCCCGCGCCGTTCGGCCCCATCACCACCGTAGCGCCCTGACCGTCCAGCGTCAGATCAATCGGCCCCACCAGCCGCTGCCCCCGCCTGCGGCTTTCGATCGCTTTGGCCCGCATCGGGAAAAGTTGCGTCACCACCGGCCCTCCCGCTCTGTCCGGCCCAGCCAATGGATGGCGAGGTTCACCGCCACCGCCAGCCCGATGAGCACGAACCCGAGGGCGAGCGCCAAGGCGAACTCCCCCTTCCCAGTTTCAAGCGCGATGGCCGTGGTCAACACGCGCGTTGCATGGTCGATGTTGCCGCCGACGATCATGATCGCTCCGACCTCGCCAATCGCGCGGCCAAACCCCGCAAGTGCCGCAGTCAGCAATGCGCGGCGCGAGTCCCAGAGCAGAGTTCGTATCTTCTGGCCCTGCGTGACATTCATCGAAATCAGAAGGTCATGATATTCCTGCCAAAGCTCACGGATCGACTGATGCGCGATGGAAGCAATCAGGGGCACGATAATGATCACCTGCGCGATGATCATCGCCGTCGGCGTGAAGAGCAACCCAAACACCCCAAGCGGCCCGGAGCGGGAGAGAACTACATAGACGATCAGCCCCACCACGACCGGCGGCAGCCCCATGAGCGCGTTCAACATGGCAATGACCAACCGCCTTGCGCGGAAGCGTTTGACGGCGACCAAAGCGGCGAGGGGCAGCGCGATCAGGCAGGCGAAAGCCAAAGCAGAGAGGGTCACACGAAGGGACCGGCCGGCGATCTCCACCAGCTCGGCATCGAAGGTGAAGACAAGCCAAAAGGCCTGCGTGATACCGCTCCAAATATCGACCATCTCGCGGAGGCCTCCTCCGAATAGGAGCCCGCGGCCCCATCGCCCGCGCAGAGTGTCAGGACTATCCTTCGGACGCCAGAGCCTGTGGGCGTGAAAATACCTAGTAAGACAGGCTGGGTTTGATTTTACCTCGCTCAGAAGGACGGAAGGTCAACTTGACCCACCTGCGATTCCCGCAAAAGGAAGGATGTGGCTCTAACAAGGGCAAGCGAACTCGCCCGTGGGGCCAACTCGTGGCTGGCAAGTGCCTCTAGCCGCAAGAATAGTTTTACTGTTTATTTACAATCTATTATGCAGAATACGGCATTCTATCTTTGCGTCTGGCCCAGATAATTAATGCCGTCTTGCCCTCTCCTTCCGCAAGAATCTATTGCAAGCTTCGCTCCAATCGCATTAAGTAACGGAAACAAAAGCGCTACCGAATAATAGCGTTACTGAGAGCGAGGGCAGATGTGACGGACACGGTACACATCAATACACGGATCCGCCGTAATGCGGAAACGCTTTCCGAGGCGTTGGAAAGTCACATGCTGAAGGTCTTTGCGCCCGACGCGCGCAAGGAGTTGCGCCGGTTCTCCGCCGGGGAAGCGGCTGAATTGCTTGGCATTTCCACGAGCTTCCTTCGCAAACTCCACTTCGATAATAAGATCGTCGATGTCCAGACCAGCCCCGGCGGGAGGCGGCACTACAGTGCGGACGATCTGCTCTCGATCCGGCGGACATTGGAATCCACCGCCAAAACCCGCGGCGCCTATCAACGCGGCCGTCGTGAAGGGGATAAACTGCAAGTATTGTCCTTTCTGAACTTCAAGGGCGGTAGCGGCAAAACCACGAGCGCGATCCACGCGGCACAGCGGTTGGCCCTCAAAGGCTATCGCGTGCTTTGTGTCGATATCGACCCGCAAGCGTCTCTAACAACGCTGTTTGGCTATCGGCCTGAGTATGATTTCCTGAACTCCGGCACCATTTACGATGCGATCCGCTATGATGATCCCGTCCCCTTGGCCGATGTGATCCAAAACACCTTCTTTACGGGCATTGATTTGGCCCCCGGCGGGTTGATGCTGCAGGAGTTCGAGCACGAAACGCCTCAGGCACTGCTCAACAATACGCAACCACCGTTTTTCGCGCGTTTGGCGACATCTTTGCAGGATGTAGAGCAGAATTACGACGTGGTGATCTTCGATTGCCCGCCGCAATTGGGCTATTTGACCATGTCCGCGCTTTGCGCCTCGACGGGTGTGTTGATCACGGTGGTTCCGAACATGCTTGACGTTGCATCGATGTCGCAATTTCTTCAGATGAGCGCCGATCTGCTTGATGTCGTCTCTAATGCGGGGGCAAGCATGGAGTTCGACTTCCTGCGCTTCCTTATCAATCGCTATGAGCCGAATGACGGGCCGCAGCAGCAGGTTCTATCCTTCTTGCGGCAACTCTTTGACGAGGAAGTCATGGTGGCCCCGATGCTGAAATCCACTGCGATTTCTGACGCGGGGCTGACCCATCAGACCATTTATGAGGTTGACCGGTCGCAGTTTCATCGAACGACCTATGACCGTGCGGTGGATTCACTCAATCTTGTGAATGATGAGATCGAAAGCATGATCCAGAAAGCATGGGGGCGATAATGGCACGCAAAGGTATTCTGTCATCTGCGCCGACGAAGTCTCCAAACACGGAGCTGCCGAAACAGCCTGCGTTAGAGCCGAATAAGAGCCGGAGCAAGCCTAGCCTCATGCCCCGCGGGGCAGTTGGGGCGCTTCAGTCGTCGTTGAACCGGATGCAAGAGAATGCAGTTCAAGAATTGGACGGCAGCCTGATTGATATGGCTGGCGTCGAAGACCGGTTAGGGACTGATACGCAGGCTCAGAAACAGCTTCACGATAGTCTGAAGACCTATGGCCAGCAGGTCCCGGTTCTGGTTCGGCCGCATCCGGAATCCCCGGGACGGTTCGAGATTGTCTACGGGCGGCGGCGACTTCAGGCACTGAAAGCGCTTGGGATGCCGGTTAAAGCGATGGTGCGTCAGTTGGATGACCACGCTTTGGTAATGGCGCAGGGCCAAGAGAATACGGCCCGCCAAGATCTTTCTTTCATCGAGAAAGCGAGTTTTGCGGCTCAGCTCGATGCGGGGGGGCATGACCGGCAGACAATCGCGGATGCGCTTTCGATCGACCTGCCAATGGTCAGCAGGATGCTCAAGGTTGGCCATGCGTTCGATCTGCCCTTTCTGCGGCAGATCGGGTCAGCGCCATCCATCGGGCGGGATCGCTGGATGGCGCTGGTCAAATTGTTTGAACAACCGGGCGCGAAAGAACGGGCAGAAAAACGAATGGCGCGGGCCGATTGGGAAGGATTCACCTCGGATGAGCGGTTTGAGGCGATTTTCGCCGAGGCTCGCGACCCCTGAAAAGTCTACCACCTCCCCTGCCCCATCGGCCAAGCCCCGCACGCTGCGGAGCCGGGATGGCAAGGCGCTGGCGGACATTCGCAGCGGCAAACGCGGTATCACGGTCACCGTTCCCGCGCGCGCAGCGGAGGGTTTTGATAAATGGCTCGATGCACATGCAGAAGAGCTTTTGCAGGAGATTCACGACCGCTGGCAGAAGACCCGCGCGTGAGACATTGAGGAAGTAGCAACAGGAGGCACATCCAAGACCACAAAAGAAAAGCCCCCCAGGATAAATCCCGGAAGGCCCTTCTCAAACTTTGCACCTTCGAGATAGCCCCAAAGATTTATCGATGTCAACTCTACCCGATGGGATAGGGCCGGTATTTTGTTGTCTTTCGTGATTTCAAATGAAAAACACGTTCCGAACTGCGTTCGGGCGGCCGAAATCGGCTGCCCAAGTGGAATGCGAGGGGCCGGACAAATGGGCTTTGCTCGACCGGCTGACAACCGCGGCAGAGGCTTTCGAGCTGTCGCACCGCACTCTCACCGTATTGAAGGCTTTGCTGAGTTTTCTGCCAAGCCGGCATATTCCAGATGGCGCGGCGGGCATTGTATTCGCCTCAAACGCCCGGCTCTCAGAACGGCTTCACGGTATGCCGGAGAGCACTCTGAGGCGGCATCTGGCACAGTTGGTCCGCGTGGGCCTGATTGCGCGACATGATAGCCCCAACCGAAAGCGTTTTGCACGGAACCACGGGGGCGCCATTGCGCTGGCCTTTGGCTTTGACCTCGCCCCCCTCGTGGTGCAGGCAGCGATGATTGAGACGGCAGCTCAGGCAGCCGAGGCAGAGCAGGAGCGCTTGCAGGCGCTGAGGGATCGCGTTCTGGTCCTCCGCCATGGGCTGATCAGGAAGGGTTGCGGCGAGGGATTGGCTGATGAGGCGGGCCGGATTCTGCGGCGCAAACCGAATGAAATAGCATTGTCTCAGCTTGAGACGGCGCTCCGTATGACACTTGAAAATGCCCGTGGAGAAGAACCTGTGGGCGAAACAGCACCCCTCTCCCCTGCCCCGCTTACCGGTCAAATGAGCGTAACTGACGGCGAAAATGAGCGGCACATACAGGATTCAGATAAATCCTATTTTGGCTCTGAAGAACGCGATCACGGTGATGTGGCCCCGCGTACGCCTGACAAAGCCGAACCTGATTATTCTGCGAAAGAAGAAGGCGTATCATTCGCGGATGTCGTGGATGCCTGCACAGAGGTTCGCAGCTTTTTCCCGGATGTGATGCGAAACTGGGGAGACGTTGTTCGGGTCGGAGACCAGATTGCTCCAATGCTGGGGATTGACCCGCCTGTGCTAAATGAGGCAAAACGAGACATGGGCCCGGAGAGCGCTGCTGTGACGGTCCTTTGCTTGCTTGAGAAAGCCGCGACGATCCGTAGCCCCGGAGCTTATCTAAGGCGTTTGACGCAGATGGCTCGAAATGGTGCCTTTTCCCTTGGTCCGATGGTCTCAGCCTTGGCAAACCGGCGAAATTGTCAGCTGACAATTTGAAAATCATAGTTTTTACAGTGACTTAGGTTAAATGACGCCTGGCAATTTCCGAAATTGGGCTTTCTAGCGGGCAAAATCTCTCCATATGCTTCACCCTCCTCGGTTCAACCGCTAACTTAGGTGAAGCTCTCCGGGAAAACCCATGACCTCTGTCCGCCTCCGCCTGCTTGTCCTCGCGCTCACACCGCTCATTGTGCTGATGCCGCTTCTCTTGGTTCTGGGCATGTCACGCTGGACGGCGGATTATGACGAAGTCCTCATCGCGAATGTTGAAAGCGAGCTGAGGATCGCCAACCAATATCTCGCGCGGTTGTTGGCGCAGACGGGCAATGAGTTGGACGCCGTCGCCGGGTCCGTCGAATTCGCCCAGCAGTTGGACGACCCGAACGCAGACCGGGGCGCGTTCTTCGCCGAGATACAGGACCGGCTGGGTTTGGATTTTCTACAATTCCTCCCCATCGACGTCGCCGTCGGAGACGGTGAGAACTGGCCGGTGATCGCCCGCGCCGCGCGGGGTCAAAGCGGCGCGGAGATCGACGTATTCAGCAACGCACGGCTGACAAGATTGAACGACGCCCTCGCGGTCCGCGCGCAGGTTCCGGTGATCGATACCCCCGCCGCCGTGCCCACGGACCGAAAGATCGAAGACCGCGGCATGGTGGTTCACGCTGCGAGCCCGGTTGATTTGGACGGCAGGCAGGGGGTCTTGGTCGGCGGGATGCTGTTGAACCGCAACCTCAACTTTATCGATACGATCAATGACCTCGTCTATCTCAACGCGGTGACCGGTGGCGACAGGCAGGGCACAGCGACGCTTTTCCTAGATGACCTGCGCATCTCGACCAATGTGCGTCTTTTCGAAGATGTGCGCGCCCTTGGCACGCGGGTCTCGGCAGAGGTGCGGGAGGCCGTGTTGATTGATGGGCGCACTTGGCTCGACCGGGCCTTCGTGGTGAACGATTGGTACATCTCTGGCTACCAGCCGATCACGGACAGTTTCGGCGAGCGGGTGGGGATGCTTTACGTCGGCTTCCTCGAAGCACCTTTCGCGCAGGCAAAGCGGGAGGCGTTCTGGTGGATGTTGGCCGCGTTCTTTGCCGTGCTGGCGCTGTCGGCGCCGGTGTTCCTTTGGCTGGCCCGCGGTATCTTCTCGCCGCTTGAACGGATGACAAAAGTCATGCACCGGGTCGGCAAGGGGGAACTTTCGGCGCGGATCGGCGCGGTCCCTGCGCGGGATGAGATCGGGGCGGTGGCGCATCACCTCGATTGGTTGCTGGAGCAGGTGCAGGAACGCGACCGGCAGCTGCGCAGCTGGAATGATGCGTTGAACCAGCGGGTTGATCAGCGCACTGCTGAACTGCGCGAGGCGAACGAGAAGCTGGAGCAGACCTTTCGCCAATTGGTGATGAGCGAGAAACTCGCCTCCATCGGGGAAATCACCGCGGGGGTGGCGCATGAAATCAACAACCCCGTCGCGGTCATCATGGGCAATGTCGATGTCATCCGGGAGACGCTCGGCCCGGATGCAGAGCTGGTGGCGACGGAACTCGGCCTGATCGATCGGCAGCTGTCACGGATCGAGGTCATCGTCGGCAAATTGCTCAAGTTCGCCGCGCCATCCGAGTTTTCTGATTGTGAACATAATATTGCGCTCCGGCCTCTGGTGCAGGACTGTCTCGTGCTGGTCGATCACCTCATCAGCCGGGGCGGGATCGAGGTGCATTGCGATCTGGAAGTGGTGCCGCCAGTGCGTGCGGACTCCGGAGAGATTCAGCAGGTCGTGGTGAACCTTGTGGTCAATGCGGTGCAGGCGATGCAGGGGGCAGGGCGGTTGGCATTGTACCTTAGCCCTGAAGACCGCGACGGCGTGGCCGGTGTGGCGTTGTCGGTGCATGACAGCGGTCCGGGAGTGCCTGAGGCGTTGCTCGGCTCGCTTTTCGATCCCTTCTTTACCACCAAACCGGGGGAGGGGACGGGATTGGGCCTGTCGATCTCTCAGACGCTGATCCAGCGGGCCGGGGGGATCATCACGGTCCGCAATCGGGCGGAAGGGGGCGCGGCCTTTACCGTTTGGCTGCCGCAAGCCCCCGAGGATGCGGCCCCCCCCTGAACACGCGTGATGCGCAGGGGGGGGCAGGGGGCTTTAGGCTGCCTTGCCGTCGAAGCCCTCAAGATAGGCCACGAGGATGTCGAGTGCGGCTTGCAGGTCGCCTTTCGACACCATCTCGGTCACCGTATGGATGTAGCGGGTGCCGACCACGATCCCCACGGCCCGCGCGCCAGCGGCAGCTTGCTGCGCCGCAGCACCGTCTTGTCCCCCTGCGGCAAGCATGGTGCGTTGGAAGGGGATGTCGCGCGCCTCGGCCAGTTTTTCGATGTCGCGCACGAGGTCCACATCGGCGATGAAGCTGCTGTCGCGGACGTGCAGGCCAAAGCCTTTACCGAGCCGCGTGGTAGAGAGATGCTCGGGCACGCCGGGCGTGTCACAGGCCAGCGTCGTGTCGATGCCAAGGCCGATGTCGGGCTGCACCTTATAGGCCGCCGTGCGCGCGCCCCGCAGGCCAACTTCTTCCTGACAGGTGAAGGCCACATGAATCTCCGCGCCACGCCCCTTATCGGCCAGCTTGCGGATCGCCTCGATCCCCAGCCAGCAGGCCACGCGGTTGTCGAGCGCTTTGGAGACGAACTGCTCACCCATCTCAAGAAAAGGCTCGTCCATGACGACGAAGTCGCCGACCTTGACGATCTCCTTCGCCTTCTCGCCCAGCCCGAGGTCGACGAAGAATTCCGAGACTTCGGGGATCTTCTTGCGGTCTTCGGGGGAGGAGATGTGAATGGGCTTGCCGCCGGGGTTCATCACGCCCTTCAGATCGCCCTGATCGGTGCAGACCAGCACCCGGCGCGAGAAGAGGTTGCGCGGATCGAAACCGCCGACGGGCTGGAGGTATAGGAACCCGTCTTTCGACACATGGCTGACCAGAAAGCCGATCTCGTCCATATGGCAGAGCAGCATGATCTTGGGCGCCTTGCCGTCGCCCGCCGTCGCATCCCGGCGGCAGAGGAGGGAGCCCATGGCGTCGGTCTCCACATGGTCGAACAGCCCTTCGATCTCACGGGTGATCAGATCGCGCACGCGGTGTTCGCGCCCCGGAACGCCGGGGGTTTCGCAAAGGTCTTTGAGTAGGTCGATGTTCATGCTGGCCTCATCCTTGGTGATTTGGCCGCACTATCGCGCCGCGCCTGTCGAAGTGCAAACAGGCGCGCGCGATGAGGCTGAGAGGGCAGGGGGTTACATCTGACCCGGCAGGAACAGCACCAGCGCGGGAAAGACGAGCAGCAGGATCAGCCGCAGGATATCGACAAGCCAGAACGGGGTGACCCCGCGAAAGATCGTGCCGGTGGAAACATCGCCGACCACCCCTTTAAGGACAAAGACATTGAGGCCGACCGGCGGGGTGATCAGGCTGATCTCGGTCACGACGACGACGATGATGCCGAACCAGACCGGATCGAAGCCAAGGCTCGTGACCAGCGGAAAGAAGATCGGCACCGTCAGCAGCAGCATCGACATGCTCTCGAAAATGCAGCCGAGCGCGATGTAGATTAGAAGGATCAGCCCCATCACCACCCAAGGCCCGAGGTCGAGCGCGGTGACGGTGGCCAGCAGCCCTTCGGGCAGCCCCGCGAGGTTCACGAAGTTGGAGAAGATCCACGCCCCGATCAACACCGAGAAGAGCGAGGCCGAGGTGAGCGTCGTCTCCTCCAGCACTTCACGCAGGCCCCGCCAGCTGAGCCCGCCGCGCGCCCAAGCGATGAGGAAGGCCCCCGCCGCCCCCATGCCCGCGGCCTCGGTCGGGGAGAAGGCGAGGTGGATCGGCCAGAAGTCCAAGACCCCATAGAGCCCGCCGATGACCAGCGCAAAAAGCGCCAGCACCGACCAGACGTGATTGAGCGCGCGCAGCCGCTCTCCCCATGTCGCGCGGGGGCCGGCGGGGCCGGCTTCGGGGTTCATGGCGACGGAAAAGCGCACCGCGCAGAGATAGAGCAGGATGCCCAATGCCCCCGGCACGATGCCCGCGATGAACAGCGCGCCGATGGAGGTCTCGGTCAGCAAGCCATAGATCACGAGGATCACCGACGGCGGGATCAGGATCCCGAGCGTGCCCCCGGCGGCGATGGAGGCGGTCGAGAGGCTGTCGGAATAGCCGTATTTGCGCATCTCCGGCATGGCGACCTTGGACATCGTGGCGGCGGTGGCGAGCGATGAGCCGCAGATCGCGGCGAAGCCCCCGCAAGCGACGATGGTGGCCATCGCCAGACCGCCCCGGAAGTGGCCCAAAAAGGCGTTAGAGACTTGGTAAAGCTCGCGGCTGATCCCGCCTTTGTTGACGAAAAGCCCCATCAGGATGAAGAGCGGGATCACCGACAGCCCGTAGTCTTGGCTGGTGTCGATGATCAGCCGCGACACCATGGAGATCGATGCGCGGTAGCTGGTCTCATAGACCAGCCCGATCATCCCGACGAGGCCCATGGCAAAGGCAATCGGCAAGCGCAGCAAGACGAGGACGAAAACGGCGGCAAAGCCGATGGCAGAGGCGATCATGTGGCAGGGTCCAGAAGTTGCGGCGCAAAGAGGCGCAGAAGCCCGCGCAGGATCAGCACGACAGCGGTGAGATAGGTCATCACCGCGATGAACATGCCGATGTAGAAGGTCGGGATTTCAAGATATTCGGTCACGTCGCCATAGCTGAGCGCGCGGTAGGCGAGGTCGACGACCCGCCCCGCCGGAAACCACAGCATCACCCCGCAGCCCAAAGTCACCAGCCCGTCGCGCCAGCGTTGCAGCCCCCAGTTTTCAAAGGGGCGGTCCAAAAGATCGGCGGCGATATGCCCCTCGCGGCCCGACAGGACCGGCAGGGCAGAGAAAACGATCAGCGCGATGCCGATACGGATCAGCTCGGTCGCAGCTTCGATGGGCGCGTTGAAGACCGACCGCATGATGACATCGGCAAAGGTCAGCACCATCAGCGCGAAGAGCGCGAGAGAGGCCATCGTCATCGGCAGGGCCGAGAGGGCGGTGGTTAGGCGGATTAAAGAGCGCATGGCGGTTCCCTGGCTGGGGGCCGACCGCGTTTGCGCCCGGCCCCTTTGGCGGTGGGGGTTACTGGCTGGCCTTCGCCATTTCCTCACGCATCATCTCATAGGCGGCCTGTCCATCGACACCGGCCTCGTCGAGCTCTGCGATCACCTTGTCGCGCACCTTGGCGGCCATCTCGGCAAAGCGGGCTTGATCCTCTTCCGAGGCGGTGACGATCTTGTTGTCGCCCGCGGCCTCGGTCGCCTCACGCGCGTCAACGTCGCTCTGGTCCCAGACGGCACCCATCATGCGGCTCGCCGTCTCGCCAAAGACTTCGCTGTCGAGCTTTTGCTGCACGTCTTCGGGCAGGCTGTCGAAGGTCTCTTGGCTCATGATGACCGAGAAGGAACCGCGGTAGAAGCCGCCGGGCATCTCATAGACGTTCTTGGCCACTTCGTTGAGCTTGAAGCTGATCCGCTCGCCCATGTTCATGGCCACGGCATCGGCGGCCCCGGAATCGAGTGTTTCGTAAACCTTGGGCGCGGGCACCTGAATGCCGACGAGGCCAAGCTCCGCCCCCACATCCGCCGAGACACCACCGCCGAGGCGGGTTTTCAGCCCTTGCAGATCGTCGAGGGTGTTGACCTCTTTGTTGGAGTGGATTTGCCCCGGCCCGTGGGTTGTGAGCGCGATCACCTTCACGCCGCGGTGCTCGTCCAATTCAGACAGCATCGCCTCATGCAGGCGCCAATGGGCGACCGATGCGGCCTCGGCGTTGCCTTCGTAGCCGGGGATTTCGACCAGTTTCGTGCCGACGAAACGACCGGGCGTGTAGCCGTGGAACAGAATGGCGATATCGGCGGCACCGTCCAGCAGCAGGTCCATCTGCGCGGGCGGCGGGGCGAGGCCGTTTTTCAACTCGGTCTCGATCAGCCCATCGCTGGCCTCGGCCATCATGTCGGTCAATTGGGTGAACATGCCGGTGTTGACCGGGTGGCTTGGCGGCAGCCATGTGGAAATGGTCAGCGTCTCGGCGGCGAAAGCGCCGGTCGCGGTGCAGAGCGCAAGCGCACTCGTCGTGAGAAACTTGGTGAATTTGGTCATTTTGGGCTCCTCCCCATACCGTTCGATATGCCTTGGCGGGGTTCTCCCAAACCCGTATAGCCAAGTATATGCTTTTTCATGTATTCACATTTACAGCACGATTGGAACCATTTTTTGCGCCCGGGGCAAGGGCGCTGATCAGCCGCGAAGATCGCCCGTGTCGTCCAAGGCGGCGAGGAGCGATTTCAGCGCCGGTTTCAACTGCGCCCCCTCGTTGCCCTTCAGCATTTCCATCAAGGCCGCCTCATGGCGGCGCGCTTGCGGCACCAGTTCGGCGGCCAGCGCGCGGCCCGCGTCGGTCAGATACACCCGCACGCGGCGGCCATCGGCTGGATCGCTGCGGCGAAGCAGCAGGCCGCGTTCTTCCATCTGGGCGATGATCCGCGTGAGGCGGGATTGTTCGGCCAGCGCCCGGCGCGCGAGTTGCGTGATCATCGCGCCATCAGTGTCCGACAGGCAGGCCAACACGCGCCATTCCGGCACCCGCAGCCCCGCCTTGCGCACCTGCGCGTGGAACTGCGCGCTCGCCACATCGCTGGCCGCCGCCAACAGATACAGCAGGTAATCCGAGACGAATCCCCCCTCCTGACCCGTCTCCTTTTGGGCGGTTGCGTCGGTCTTTTGCTGCGTCACACCAATTAACCCTTTGATGGAAAGAGGGCTCCTTGCGCCTCGGCCTCTCTAAATGGCGGGCAAATTCGCGCTTGGCAAGAAAACCCTTGACCAAAACTATATGAAAAATCATATTGTTTGGCAGGGGAGGACATCACATGTCGAAGATCAACGCCATCGTGCGCAGGGTCACAGCGCTGACCGATCGCATCAGCGAATTCGAGATTGCAGCCGCCGACAGCAACCCGTTGCCGCATTGGGACGCCGGGGCGCATGTGCTTTTCGATCTGCCCGATGGCGACAGCCGCGCCTATTCCCTGATCACCTTCGATCCGATCCCCGAGGCCCCCGAAAGCTACCGCATCGCCGTTCAGCGCGAGCCCGAGGGCAAGGGCGGCTCGACCCATATGCACGGGCTGAAACCGGGGGCAGAGATCACCTGCGCCGCGCCAAAGAACGATTTCCCCCTGTCCCCGGACGCGCCCGCCGTGCTGCTGGCGGGGGGGATTGGCATCACGCCGATGATCTCGATGGCGGCGACGCTCAAGGCCGCGGGGCAGGACTTCACCTTTCACTATACGGGCCGCAGCGCGCCCGTTATGGCCTACCGCGATGCCCTGCGCGAGAGTTTCGGCGAGGCGCTGCATCTGCATTGCGATGATGACGCGACGGCGCTCGACCTCGGCGCGGTGATCGACAGCCTTGGGCCCCAAGCGCATCTCTATGTCTGCGGCCCCAAAGGGTTGATCGAAGCGACCAAGGCGAAAGCCGAAGCCGCGGGCGTCGCCGCCGAGCGCATCCATTTCGAACTCTTCGACGCGCCGCAGGAGCAAGAGGGCGACAGCGCCTTTGAGGTTGAGGTTGCCTCAAGCGGGGAGGTTTTCACCATCCCCCCCCGGCCAGTCGATCATCGACGTGCTGGAGGCGGGCGGTGTCGATGTCATGTACGACTGCCAGCGCGGCGACTGCGGCATCTGCCAATGCGATGTGCTCAGCGGCACCCCCGATCACCGCGACGTGGTCCTGTCCGAGGCCGAGCGCGCGGCGGGCAATGTCATGCAAATCTGCGTCAGCCGCGCGAAATCTCCGCGCCTTGTGCTCGACATCTGAGGGAGGAACTCATGGGACGTTACGACAGCCCGGCGGCCTTGGCCGCCCTCGTGCAGCCACATCAGGTGCACCGCGATATCTACACCGACCCAGAGGTGTTCCAGCAGGAGATGAAGCATCTCTTCGCCAATGCCTGGGTCTTTGTCGGCCATGAAAGCCAGACCCCGAACAAGGGCGATTATTTCAGCACCCATATCGGCACCCAGCCCGTCATTCAGGTGCGCCATTCCACGGGCGACATCCATGTCCTGCTGAACCGCTGCCCCCACAAAGGCACCAAGATCGTGATCGACCGGCAGGGCAACACCGGCAAATTCTTCCGCTGCCCCTATCACGCATGGAGCTTCAAGACCGATGGCTGCCTCTTGGCGATCCCGCTTAAGAAGGGCTACCAGAACACCGGGCTGGAAGAGACCGACAGCGGCAAGGGGATGCGCAGCGTCGGCGATGTGAAAAACTACCGCGGCTTCATCTTTGCGCGGCTGGCCGAAGAGGGTATGAGCTTTGAAGAGTTCTTTGGCGAAAGCCTGTCCTCGCTCGACAATATGGTTGACCGCTCCCCCGCCGGACGGCTCGAAGTGGTCGGCCCGCCGCTGCGCTACATGCATCATTGCAACTGGAAGATGCTGGTCGAAAACCAGACCGACACCTGTCACCCGATGGTGGCGCATGAAAGCTCTGCCGGGACAGCGGTGAAGCTCTACGAAGAACTGGGCCTGCCCGAGGACGCGCCTAAACCCCCCGCGATGGAGATCATCGCCCCCTTCATGTCGCCTTACGATTTCTTCGAAGGCATGGGCATCCGCACATGGCCCAACGGGCATGGGCACACTGGCGTAAACCACTCTATCCACTCGGATTATTCCGCCATCCCCGGTTATTTCGAAGCGCTCTGCGACAGCTATGGAGAGGAGAAGGCCAAGGCGATCCTCGATGAGAACCGCCACAACACGGTCTATTTCCCCAACATCATGATCAAGGGGCCGATCCAGCAATTGCGGGTCTTCATCCCCATCGCCGCCGACCGGACCGTGGTGGAAAGCTACATCTACCGCCTCGTCGACGCGCCCGATGAGCTGACCGCACGCACCGCGATGTACAACCGCATGATCAACGCGCCCACCTCCATCGTCGGCCATGACGATCTGGAGATGTACGAGCGCGCGCAGGAAGGGCTGATGGTCGACGGGCTGGAATGGGTGAACATCCAGCGCCTGATCGAAGAGGACGAAGACTTCGAGGTCGAAGCAGTCGAGAACGGCACAACCGAACGCCAGATGCGCAACCAATTCCACGCGTGGGTCAAGTTCATGACCATGGGCCAAAAGACGGAGGCGGCGGAATGACTGTGACGCGCGAAAGCCTGATCGACTTCATCTATGGTGAAGTCCGCATGTTGGACGAGGGGCGCTATACCGAATGGCTCAACCTCTGGCTGCCGGATGGGCATTATTGGATGCCGTTGGACTATCAGCAAAAAGACCCGATCAACGAGACCTCGTTGATGTATGAGGATATGTTCATGCTCAAGCTGCGCGTCGAACGTCTGAACGGCGCGCGCACCTTCAGCCAGAAACCCAAAAGCCGCTGCCACCATGTGATCCAGCGCCCTTTCGTGGATGAGATGGACACGGAGGCAGGGCGTTTCGTCACGACCACCTTCATGCATTACGTCGAAACCCGTTTGGACAAGCAGCAATTGCTCGCCGTCACCGCGCGGCATGAGTTAGCGCTGGTCGAGGGGCGGCTCCGCATCGCCAACAAACGGGTCGATATCGTGAATTGCGACGCGGCCTTCCGCAACATCCAGTTGCTGCCATGATCGGGGCAGAGACTGGAACGGTCCACGCGGCCTTTGAAGACACCGCCGCGCGGCACCCCGAACGGGGCTTTCTGAATGTCCTGCCGGAAACGGCGGATATCTACGGCATCGCGGCGGGGGAGGTGAGTTATGCCGAAGCCGCGCGCGAGGTTGCCGCCCTGCGCAAGCGCATTTCGGCGGCGGGTTATCTGCCCGGCCAACGTGTCATGCTGCTGATGGAGAACCGCCCGGTCTTCTTCCTCTGGTGGCTGGCGCTGAACGGTCTGGGACTGTCGGTCGTGCCGGTGAACCCCGATCTGCGCGCGGCAGAGCTGAGCTATATGATCGACCATGCCGAGCCGGTCTTGGCCGTGGCGATCCCCGCGCGGGGTGAGGATCTGCGCGCGGCGGCACGGCAAGCGGGGCGCGACATGCCGGTGATCGCACCGGGGGATCCCTTGCCCGCGCCCGCAACGCGTGAGACCATCGCGACACGGCAAGGCGGGGCAGAGGAGGCCGAGGCCGCATTGCTCTACACCTCAGGCACCACCGGCCAGCCCAAGGGCTGCATCCTGACGAACACCTATTTCCTCGACGCCGGGCGGTGGTACGCTGACACCGGCGGGCTTTGCGCCCTCTCGCAAGACGGCGAGCGGATGATCACGCCGCTGCCGATCTTTCACATGAACGCGATGGCCTATTCCTTCATGGCGATGATCGCCGTGGGCGGCTGCCTGACCGCGCTCGACCGCTTCCACCCCCGCAGCTGGTGGGCCTCGGTCCGGGCCTCGGGGGCGACCTGTCTGCACTACCTTGGCGTGATGCCCTCGATGCTCATGGGGGCCGAAGCAAGCGAAGCCGACCGCGACCATGCCGTGCGCTTTGGCTTCGGCGCGGGGGTGGACCCGAAACTGCACGCCGCCTTCGAGGCGCGTTTCGGTTTTCCATTGGTCGAGGCTTGGGCCATGACCGAAACCGGCGCGGGGGCCGTGATCTGCGCCAACCGCGAACCGCGCCGCGTGGGCGAAAGCTGCCTCGGCGCGCCCGAAGGGGGGCTGGAGGTCCGGCTGCTCGACGATGCCGGGCAAGAGGCCGATCAAGGCGAATTGCTGGTGCGCCGCGCCGGTGCCGAACCCCGGCGCGGGTTCTTTGCGGGCTACTTCAAAAATGCCGAGGCCACGGATGAGGTTTGGGCGGGCGGTTGGTTCCACACCGGCGACATCGTGCGCCGCGCGCCGGATGGTGCGATGTATTTCGTCGACCGCAAGAAAAACGTGATCCGCCGCTCGGGCGAGAACATCGCGGCGGTCGAGGTGGAATCGACCCTGATGCGCCACCCCGCCGTGGCCAGCGCCGCCGTGGCCGCCGTGCCTGACGCGGTGCGCGGGGATGAGGTTTTCGCCTGTATCGTGCCAAAGGACGCCGGTGCTGACCCTGCCGTCTTGGCCCGTGAAATCACCGAATGGTGCCTGACCCAACTTGCCTATTACAAAGCCCCCGGCTTCATCGCCTTTGTTGAGGCGCTGCCGCTGACGGCGACGCAGAAACTCCAACGCGGGGTGTTGAAAACGCTGGCCGCCGACCTGCTGGACGATCCCGCCACGCAAGACCTGCGCGGGCTAAAGAAACGGACGGCGGCATGAGGCGCAGGGGCTATGACGGCGTCGTCCTCGCGGCGCCCACCTCGGTGCCCTATGCCCGCTACAGCAATGAGACCGCCCATTGGTGGATCGCCCGCGCGCTGCGCGCGATGCTGGGCAAGGCGGGGATCGCGCCGGGCGAACTGGACGGGTTCTCGGTCTCCAGCTTCTCGCTTGCGCCGGACACGCCGGTCGGGCTGACCCAGCATTTGGGGCTCAGCCCGCGTTGGCTTGATACCGTGCCGACGGGCGGGGCCAGCGGGCTCATCGCGCTGCGCCGCGCGGCGCGGGCGGTGCAGGCGGGCGACGTGGATCTGGTGGCCTGCGTGGCGGGGGACGCGAACCGGATCGACAGCTTTCGCAGCCTGCTCAGCGGCTTTTCGCGCTTTTCGATGGACGCAACCTTTCCCTATGGTTTCGGCGGCCCGAACGCGAGTTTCGCCCTGCTGATGGACCGCTACATGCAGGAATACGGCGCCACGCGAGAGGACTTTGGCCAAATTGCCGTGGCGCAACGCGCCAATGCGCTTTGCTATCCCGATGCGCTGATGAAAACCCCGCTGACGCTTGACCAATACCTGAATGCGCGCATGATCTCAGACCCCATCGCGCTGTTCGACTGCGTCATGCCCTGCGCCGGGGCCGAGGCGTTTTTGGTCATGCGCGAGGATGAGGCCCTGCGCCGCGACCTGCCCTTCGCGCGGATCAGCGGCACCATCGAGGGGCACAACGCCTACCCCGAAGACCCGATGCAACTGCGCGGCGGCTGGGGCGTGGATATCGGTGAGCTCTACGAGATGGCGGGCCATGGGCCGGAGGGGGTCGATCTGCTGCAAACCTATGACGACTACCCAGTGATCTCCATGATGCAGTTCGAAGACCTCGGGTTCTGCGCCAAGGGGGAGGGGGCCGCCTTTGCCCGGCGGCGGGATCTGACGATCCACGGCGATTTCCCCCACAACACCTCGGGCGGGCAGTTGTCGGTCGGCCAAGCCGGGGCCGCGGGCGGCTATCTGGGGCTGGTCGAGGCGATCCGGCAGGTGACCGGTCAGGCCGAGGGCACACAGGTGGCCAACGCCCGGCGGGCCTTGGTCTCGGGCTTTGGTATGATCAACTATGACCGGGGCGTCTGTTCTGCCGCGGCGATCATCGAAGGGGGCGCGCCATGACTGACCCACTGACCCCGCCCCGAAAGAAGAACCCGCAAAAGCGCAGCAGGGTGCCGACGCTGCCGCCCGCGCAGCGGTCGCGCGCGGCCCTCGGCCTTGCCATCGCCGCCGGGCGCGGCACCTTCGCCTTGCAACACTGCGCCGATTGTGGGGCGGTGCAATACCCCCCGCGCGATGCCTGCTGCAAATGCCTGTCCGTCGCGCTGGATTGGCGCGAGACGGACCGCGCGGGCGAGGTCTTGGCCGAAACCACGATCCGCGTCTCGCCCGACCCGTATTTTCGCGAGCGGCTGCCCTGGCGCATCGGCACGGTGCAACTGGCCGCGGGGCCGGTGGCGGTGTGCCATTTGCATGGCGAAGTCGGGCGCGGTGATGCGGTGCGGCTGGCGTTGAAACTGGACCGGGCCGGGCAGGGGGTCATGGTGGCCCTGCCGCGAGAGGGAAGCGAATTGATGCAAGACGATCCAATGCTGCGCGAAATGTCGAGCGATCCGAAACATCGGCGGGTGTTGATCACCGATGCCCGTTCGCCCTTGGCCCTGGCGCTGGCCCAAGCGCTTTTGAGCGCTGGCGCGGCGGAGATATTCCTGGGCGAGCCGGAACATTGGCGCCGGTGGGAAGGCCGCGCGGCCTTCGAGGGGATGGAGAGCGTCAGCCTCATGCCGCTTGATGTCACCGATGGGGCCTCCGTCTCGCGCCTCGCGGCAGAGATCGGTGGCAAGGTCGACATCCTGATCAACACCGCCCAATTCATCCGCCCCGGCGGGGTGCTGGGCAGTGACACGATCTTTGCCCGCGAGGGGATGGAGACCAATGTGCTGGGCCTGATGCGATTGGCGCAGGGCTTTGGCCCCGCGATGGCCGCGCGCACGGCAGATGGGGTGAACTCGGCGGTGGCTTGGGTCAATCTCTTGTCGGTCGGGGCCTTGGCACCCGAGGCGGGTTTCGGCGGTTTCGATGCCTCACAAGCGGCGGCGCGGTCGCTCAGCCAGACGATGCGGGCGGAATTTGCCGGATCGGGGCTGCGGGTGATGAATGTCTACACCGGCCCCGTTGATGACGAATGGCACCAACCTCTGCCGCCGCCCAAAGTCGCCCCCCGCGCGCTGGCGCGGACAGTGGTTCGCGGGCTGGTCGATGGGTTGGAAGAGGTAGCCTGCGGTGACGTGGCCAAAGATGCGCTGGCCCGCTGGCTGGACGATCCGGCCTTGATGGAACGCGAAACGCGGGGGGGCGGCGCATGAGCGATGCAATTACGACACTGGCCGAAGCACTGGCAAGCGGTGCGGCAAAGGTCGTCGATCTGACCCATCGGCTCGACCCGGACTTCCCGGTCATCGTCCTGCCGCCAGAGTTCGGCCAATGTGCGCGGTTCCGGATGGAGGAGGTTTCGGCCTATGATCACCGTGGACCGGCGTGGAAGTGGCATAACCTCACGCTGAACGAACACACCGGCACCCATTTCGATGCGCCCATTCACTGGGTCTCGGGCAAGGACGTGGCCCATGGCGCGGTGGATGAAATCCCGCCCGAAGCCTTCATCGGCCCTGTCGTGGTGGTCGACTGCTCGGCGGGGGCGGCGCAGAACGACGACTTTGAGCTGACGCCCGAGATCATCCGCGATTGGGAGGCCCAGCACGGGCCGATCCCCGCCGACGTTTGGGTGTTGATGCGCACCGATTGGTCGAAACGCAGCGGCGCGGATTACCTCAACATGCGCGAAGATGGCGCCCATTCGCCCGGCCCCACCCCCGCCGCCATCGAACTGCTGCTAGAGCGCGGCATTCGCGGCTTTGGCACGGAAACGGTCGGCACCGACGCGGGGCAGGGGATGCATTACGACCCGCCCTTCCCGGCGCATTACCTGCTGCATGGGGCGGGGAAATATGGGCTGCAATGCCTGTGCAACCTCGACCAACTGCCGCCCACCGGGGCCATGCTGATCGCACCGCCGCTTAAGATCAAAGGCGGCACCGGCAGCCCCTTGCGGGTACTGGCGCTGATACCGGGAGAAAGAGTATGACCGAATACACCGCCGTCATCACCGGGGGCAGCAAGGGCATCGGCGCCGATCTGGCGCAGCGCCTGCTGGAACGCGGCTATCGCGTGATCTCGATCGCCCGAGGCAAGTCGGAATGGGAGGCGGAAGGCTGCGAGCATATCGAAGCCGACCTGCTCGACCCCGCCTCCGTCGCCGCCGTTGCTACGGATATCGCCGCGCGCCATGAGGTGACCCATCTGGTGCATAACGCGGGGCTGATCTGGCCCAATCTGGTTGAGGAGGCCAAGCCCGAAGACATCACCGGCCTTGCCCAACTGCACCTCGGTTCGGCCCTGACACTGCTGCAAGCCTTCCTGCCCGCGATGAAAGAAGGCGGCTTTGGCCGGGTGATGTTCAACGCCTCTCGCGCCGCCTTGGGTGCGCCGACGCGTACGGCCTATTCAGCCTCTAAAGCGGGGATGATCGGCATGGCGCGCACTTGGGCGCTGGAGCTTGCGCCGCATGGCATCACCGTCAATGTGGTGGCCCCCGGCCCGGTGCAGACGGATAACTTTTGGGGCATCATCCCGAAAGAAAGCGAACGCGAAGCGGCGCTGGCCAAGCGCATCCCCGTGGGGCGGTTGGGGCAGGTGGAGGACGTGACCAACGCCTTCCTCTTCTTCTGCGATCCGGCCAATAGTTTCGTCACCGGCCAGACGCTCTTCGTCTGCGGCGGGTCGAGCATCGGGACGCTGACGCTCTGACCCCTCAAGCTTAACCCTTGCGGAAATGTTGCACCAATTCAGGGACATAGGCATCGCCCGCGCCCTTTTCGACGACTTGGGATAGGGCGCGATAGACCCCATCGGCAATCTCGACCTGCGCGCCCGCTTGGGCGGACATCTGGCGGTAATAGTCGAAATCCTTCAGCGCATTGCTGATCGCGAAGGGCAGCGCCTCGCGGTCGCCGCTGGTGATGAAGGGCGACAGCCGATCAAGCGCGACACTGGCACCGCCGCCGCCCGCCAAGACATCCACGAAACTCTGCGGATCGATCCCCGCATCTGCCGATTGCGCAGCCGCCTCGGCCAGCAGGGACATGAAGCCGACCGAGACATAGTTGTGCAGCAGTTTCAGCCGATGGCCCGCGCTGACCGCGCCCACATGTTTGACCTCTTCGGTGAAGGCGGCGAGCACCGGAGAGACCTTTTCGACCGTGGCCGCGTCACCGCCGACGAGCAGGTTCAGCTTGCCCTCATGGGCAAACTGCGCGGTGCGGGTCATCGGCGCATCGACAAAATCGCCCCCCGCCGCCTTGACCGCCTCGGCCATCTTCAACGTCGAGGCGGGCAGGGAGGTCGAGCAATCGACGACCACAGCACCCGGCTTCAACCCCACGATGACGCCGCCCTCTCCGGTCAGGATCCCTTCGACCTGCGGCGAGCCGGTAACGCAGAGGATGATCACGTCGGATGCGGCCGCCAGATCGCTCAGACTGTCAAAGGCGGTGGCCCCCAGCCCGTCCAACTCATCGGTCGGCTGGTTGCCGGGGTGGTCGAAATAGCCAAGCGCAAAACCCCCGCGCCGCATCACGTTGCGGGCAATTCCGTGGCCCATCAGGCCGACACCGATCATACCGATTTTCATGGATTTTCCTTCGCTTGCCACCGCCACACTTGCGGCGGTTCCCTTGGGGAAAGTTCTAGCGATCCGCCCGGCACGGTGCAACGCGGCAGGGCCGGATTTTCTTGGTCAAACAGGGCTTTGTATATTTGAAACCGACAATTCGATTGATAGGAATGGCGCATTAATGGAATGAGGCTGAAATGACTTTGACCCGCGACCCCCACCAGATTGCCGAAACGCTTTACCACGGGCAGTTCTGCCCGATGTTCATCGACGGTCAGGACGTGCCCGCGTACTCCGGCGCGGTGATCGAGGTGAAAGATCCCGCCTCTGGCCGCAAGCTGGCGGAAGTGCCGCGCGGCGGGGCGCGGGATGTCGATCTGGCCGTGGATGCCGCGCGCCGGGCCTTCGAAGGCGTCTGGTCCACCTTCACCCCCTACGACCGGCAGGAGGTGCTGTTGCGCATCGCCGATGTGATGGAGCGAGATTGGGAGAAGCTCTGTGTCTCCGACACCGCCGACATGGGGCTGCCGCTGGCACGGACGCTCGGGAATAAGCGGCGGGTGATCGGGATGCTGCGCTTCTACGCAGGTCAGGCGGTGGCGCTGCATGGTGACGTGATCGAAAACTCGATCTCGCAGTCTATGCTGTCCTTCACCACCCGCGAGCCGGTCGGCGTGGTGGGCGCGATCATCCCGTGGAACGCCCCGACCGCCGCCTCGATCTGGAAAATCGCCCCGGCGCTGGCCACCGGCTGCACCGTGGTTCTGAAACCCTCCGAAGATGCGCCGCTGACGCCCTTGATGATCGCGCGGCTAATGCAAGAGGCGGGCGTGCCAGATGGCGTGGTCAATGTGGTCACCGGCACGGGCCGCGAGGCCGGGGCGCGGCTGGCCGAGCATCCGGACGTGAACAAGGTGGTCTTCACCGGCTCGACCGCGACCGGCAAGACCATCGCCCGGGCCGGGGTGGAGAACCTCAAGCGGATCACGTTGGAACTTGGGGGCAAGTCGCCGCTGATCATCTGCAAGGATGCCGACCTCGACAAGGCGGTGCCGGTGGCGGCGATGGCGGTCTATGCGCATTCGGGCCAGATCTGCATCGCGGGCTCGCGGCTCTTCGTGGCGCGGGAGATTCAGGATGAGTTTATCGAGAAGCTCACCGCCTTCGCGCGGGGGCTGAGGATCGGGCATGGCCTTGACGAAGGCACCGATCTCGGCCCGCTCATCAATGCCGTGCAGACCGAGAAGGTCGAAGACTATATCGCCAAGGGCGAGGCCGAGGGCGCGCGGCTGGTCACCGGCGGTGGTCGGCCCGAGGGGGCGGGCTACGCGGGCGGCAACTTCCTCGAACCGGTGATCTTTGCCGATGTGAAAGACGAGATGACCATCGCGCGGGAGGAGATTTTCGGCCCCGTGATCTCGGTCCTGCCCTTCGACACGATGGAGGAGGTCGTGACCCGCGCCAATGCCACGCCCTACGGGCTGGCGGCGGGGATCTTCACCCGCGATCTCGGGGTGGCGCATCGGTCGGTGAAGAAGCTGAAGGCCGGATCGGTCTGGGTGAACATGTACCACGCGATCGACCCGGCGGTGCCCTTTGGCGGGCTGAAGATGTCGGGCTACGGCAAGGAGGGTGGCGTGGAGCACCTGCAGGCGTATCTGGATACCAAGGCGGTTTGGATTCAGACGGAGTGATTGAACGCTGAGGGCAGCGCCGGCCCGCGGGGTGGTGCTGCCCGGCTTTTAGCCGGGCGGAACCTAGTTAGAAGCCGCTGATGCTCGGTAGCCAAGTGCTCAAAGCTGGCACAAACGTCAGCAACATCAACACGACGAAATTCGCCAAAAAGAACGGCGGCATCTCGCGGATCAGTGCGGCGGGCTTCAGGTTCACCGCCGAGGAGACCACGAAGATCAGGCTCCCCACCGGCGGCGTCGTCAGCCCCAGCGTCAGATTCACGATCACCACGATGGCAAAATGATCCGGCGCGATGCCGAGCGCGTGACTGATCGGCGCGAGGATCGGGACGAGGATCATCACCCCCGGCAGCGGATCCATGAAGAGGCCGAAGAGCAGCAACAGCACATTGACCGCCAAGAGAAACAGGATCGGCGAAAGCTCCCACGCGATGATCGTCTCGGCCAGAAACTGCGGCACGCCTTCGATCACCAAGACCCATGCGAAAGCCCGCGCGGCCCCAAGGATCAGCAACACCGCGGATGAGATCAGCGCCGCGCGTAGGATCAACCCCGGCAAATCGCGCAGGCGCAAAGCGCGGTAGACGAAGAACCCGCAAAACAGCGCATAGAACACGGCGATGACCGACGCTTCGGTCGGGGTGAAAATGCCACCCCGGATACCGCCAACGATCAGCACGATCAGCCCAAGCGCGGGCAGCGCCATCAGGCTGTTGCGCCACATCTGCGCACGCTCGGGCCGGGCCTCATCGCTGCGGTAATCGCGTTTCCAACTGACCCAACCGTTGGCCGCAAGGCTCCCTCCGGCGAGCAGCAGCCCCGGAATGACACCCGCCATGAACAGGGACCCGACCGAGACTTCCTGATCCTGCAAGGCATAGATAATCATCACGATCGAAGGCGGGATGATCGGCCCCACCACGGCGGAAGAGATCGTTAACGCCCCGGCGTAGGAGCGGTCGTAGCCGCCTTTCTCCATCATGCGGATCATCATCGCGCCGGGGCCCGCCGCATCGGCCAGGGCCGAGCCGGAGATGCCTGCGAACATGGTCGAAGAGATCACATTGGCATAGCCCAGCCCCCCGCGCAGATGGCCCACGAATTGCGCCGCGAAACGCAAAAGCGTGTGGGTGATCGCCCCGCCGGTCATGATCTCGGCGGCGAGGATGAAGAAGGGCACGGCCAGCAGTGGAAAACTGTCGAGGCCCGAGAACATCTCCTTCACCACCACGATCTGCGGGTAGGAACTGCCCAGACCGATGGCGGCAAAGACGGAAATGGCCATGGCAAAGGCGACGGGCAGCCCCAGCACCATGAGCACGAAAAGCGAGATGAAGAGGATCTCAGCCATTGGCGGCTCCCGGCATGTTTTCGGTCTGACCTTCGGGCTGGTGATAGCGGCCCGCCATGATGAAGGGCCGTGCGATCAGCAACAGATGTACGATCAGCAGCGTGAATCCGACCGGCATGGCGGCATAGACATAGCGGAACGACAGGCGCATCGCCGGGGTCATCTGATACTGTGCGCGCTGCATATAGTCCCAGCCGACTTTGACCATGAAGGCAAAGAAGAACAGCAAAATCAAAATGATGACCCCGCGCAGGATGCGCTGCATCCGCGTGTTCATCACATCATGCAGATTGGTGATGGCCACATGGCCGCCCTGCCGCAGGGCAAGGCCAGCCCCCAGAAAGGCCATCCAAATCATCAGGTAACGGGCGGATTCATCGGACCACGACAGCGAATGGTTGGTGCTGAACCGCAGGGCGACATTGGCCCCCACGACCAAGACCATCCCCGTCAAACAGGCGATCACCACGGCGGCGTTCACCTTGACGAATAGCTGTTCCAATCTGCGCATGGTTTCCCTCCCGTGCAAAACGGCCGGAAGCACTGCTCCCGGCCGTCCGTCTTTCCGTCGCGGCGCTTACTCGGTCGCGGCGATCTGGTCGATCAGCTCTTTGCCGTAGGTCTCGTAGTACCCCTCATAGGCGCTCTCGATGGAGGCGCGGAAAGCGGCCTTCTGCTCTTCGCTCAGTTCGTTCACTTCCATGCCGCGCTCTTTCAGCGTCTCGACACCGCTTTGCTCCACGTCATCGACGAAGGCGCGCATGGCGGAGACGGCCTCGGTCGCGCCTTTCTCGAAGGCGGCTTTGTCTTCATCAGACAGACCCTCCCAGAAGGGTTTGGAGACCAGCAGCATGGCGGGCGAATAGACGTGGCCCGAGAGGGTCAGGTACTTCTGCACCTCGTCGAGCTTCACGGAGACGATCACCGAGAGCGGATTTTCTTGCCCGTCGATGGTGCCCTGTTGCAGCGAGCTGATCACCTCGGGCCAGGCCATCGGCGTGGGGGCGGCACCAGCGGCGTTGAAGGCTTCGAGGTGCACCGGGTTTTCCATGGTGCGCAGCTTCATGCCCGCGATGTCTTCGGGTGTCTCAATGGCGTTGCGGTTGTTGGTGATGTGGCGGAAACCCTGTTCGCCCCAAGCCAAGGCCACCATGCCCGCGCCGTCGAACTCAGCCAAGATGTCCTGACCGATCGGCCCGTCAAGCACGCGGCGCGCGTGGTCGAGGCTGCGGAACAGGAAGGGGATGTCGGTCACACCGGTGGCGGGGACGAAGTTGCTCAGCGTGCCGGTGGAGACGATGGTCGCCTCGACGGTGCCCAGTTGCAGGCCTTCGACGACCTCGCGCTCACCGCCCAGACCGGAGGAGGGGAAATGGCGGAAGCTGAACTTGCCGTCGGTCTCGGCCTCGACGACCTTTTGCCACTTCTGCGCCGCGACGCCGTAGTGGCTGTCGGGGGCAAGGGCGTAGCCGATCTTGACTTCGGTCTCGGCGCTCAGGGCTCCTCCGGTGAGCGCGCCCAAAGTGGCGAAAATTGCGGTGGGCTTGGTGATTTTGAACATTTTGTATCCTCCAGCGATCTTATTAACAAGGTCACGAAAACTGCTAGCGGCGGATGTTCAGAATGGCAATGGGGGTGGGGCGCTTTGTGGACAATGAATCCACAGCAAAGCGCCGCTAAATTTCCGTGACGATATGATCGGGCGCGATGCCCGAGCTTTGGATCGCCGCAGCAACCTCCAACCCCAAGAGGGAGCCGTGGCCGGTGACCAGTGCCGTGGCGAAACCCGCCTGCGCGCCGCCGAGGATGTCGGTGTGCAGCGTGTCGCCGACCATCAGCACGCGCGCCGGATCGACGGGCTTTGCCCGAGCGAGGGCCAGATCGAAGATATCGGGGAAGGGCTTGCCGCAGAAATGCACCGCCACACCGGTCGCGTCGATCAGACGATGCGCGAACCAGCCGGGTTCGAGCGAAAGACCATCCTCACGCGGGGCGACGAGATCGGGGTTGCCGACGAAGACGGGCCGGGGCTGGCGTTTCAGACTGGCCTCCAACAGGGCCTGCCGCGCCTCAGTCCACCCATCCGCCCCGACGAGGAGGAACCCTTCGGCCCGGTCATAGACTGCCGGATCATCCGCCAGAACGGTCGCGCCGAGGTCGGCGATCTCTCCCATGTCCTTATCGGGATTCAGCATCACGCCCCATCGGCGCGCGGGCTCTTCGGCGACGCGGTGCAGCAGCGCCTCGCGGCTGGTGACCACCTCGTCGGCTGCGAAATCAAAGCCAAGCCGCGCGTAGCGGTCCATCATATGCCCCTTGGGATAGGCGGCGGAGTTGCTGACGACCATGACCGATTTGCCCATCTCGCGCAGAGCGGCGATGGTCTGCGCGGCCCCCGTGATCGCGGTTTCGCCGACGTTCAGCACGCCATAGGCGTCGAACAGGATCAACTCATAGGGCGCGACGATATCGAGGAAACGGGCGGCCTCCGCCCCATGGCCAAGCTTGTCGCAGGCGGGCAGGCGGGGGCGCAGGCGCTGGTATTCGGCCAGCGCCTGCGCAGAGTCTATGGCGAGACTCACAGGATGCGGCGGCGCAGGAAGGCCGAGATCACCTCACCGATGATCACCAACACGATGATCGCGATGAGGATCGTGGCGACCTCGGGCCAGTTGAAGGTGTCGATGGCACCTTGCAGGATGATCCCGATGCCGCCCGCGCCGACGAGGCCCAGAACGGTTGATTCGCGCAGGTTGATGTCCCACCGCAGGATCGAGACAGCCCAGAAGGTCGGCATGACCTGCGGCACGATGGCATAGGCGATGACCTTGAAGCGTGATGCGCCGGTGGCCTCCAGAGCCTCCACGGGGCGGCGGTCGATCTCCTCGATCGCCTCGCCCAGAAGCTTGCCGATGAAGCCAATGGAGCGGAACATGATCGCGAGGATCCCCGCCACTACGCCGGGGCCGAAGATCGCCACGAAGAGAAGCGCCCAGATGATCGTGTTCACCGACCGCGAGGTCACGAGAATGAGCCGCCCGAGCCAGAGCGTGGCCCGATTGGGCGTGGTGTTTTGGGCCGCGATATAGGCCACCGGCAGTGACAGCAGCACCGCAAAGGTGGTCGCGAAAGTGGCGATGTTCACCGTGTCCCAAAGCACCTTGAGGATGGTGTCGAGGTTGCTGGGGTCGGGCGGATACATGCGACCGAAAAGGTCGCCAATCTGCTCGGGCGCGCCCCAGACCCAGGCCCAAATGACCTCGATCGAAGTGAGCGCCCATGCGATGGCGAGGGCGCAGCCCAGAAGCACGCCGTAGCGCGTGAGGCGTTGGCGCAGGGTGAAACGGGTCCAGTCGTCGCGGCCGAATTTCTCTGCAATCGTCGTCATTGGATGCGCTTTCTGATCACGCCGCTGACGGCTTCGGAAACAAGGATGACACCGACGATGACCATAGTGATCGCCAGCGCGAAGTCATAGTCGTAGCGGCCAAAGGCATTGGCGAGCGTCGCCCCGATGCCGCCCGCGCCGACGATGCCCACCACCGCTGAGGCGCGCAGGTTGCTGTCGAGCTGATAGATCGTGAGACCGATTTGCCGCGGCATGATCTGGGGAAAGATCGCGTAGACGAGGGTCGAGAAATAGGGCGCACCGGCGGCCCGCATTGCCTCCACCTGACCGAAGTCGATCTCCTCGATCCGTTCGGCCAGCATCTTGGCGACGAAGCCGATGGAATAGACGATCAGCGTCAGCACACCCGCAAAGGGGCCAAAGCCCACGGCCTTGACGAAGAGGATCGCCACGATCACCGGGTGAAAGCTGCGCGCCACGATGATGATGGCGCGGCCAAGGTAGAAGATCGGCTTGGGTGCCACGTTGCGCGCGGACATGAAAGCGATGGGGATCGACAAAAGCACGCCGCCCGCGGTGGCGAGGATGGCGATCTTGAGGCTCTCAAGAAAACCGTCGATCAACAGGCCCGAGCGTTCGAAACTGGGCGGGAAGGCCCCGCCGAAGATGCGCCCGGCGCGCCCCAGCCCTTCGGCGACGCGGTTCCAGTCAATCGGCATGGTCAGACCGACCCAACCGAAATAGGCCACCGCGCCCAAGATCACCGCCCACCGCAGCACCGGGTTGGCGATGAAGGGTGGTTTTTTCCAACTGTCCCGCGGCGCGCTCATGCCGCGGCCCCATCTTTGGCGCGGTCCGCATGGGGGCTGCCCGCGTAGATCTGATCCATCGCCGCTTGGTCGAGCTTGCTCGGCTTGTCGTCGAAGATGATCCGGCCATAGCGCATGCCGACGATACGGTCGGTGTATTCCTTGGCCTCGGTCACGTTGTGGATGTTGATCAGCACCGGCAGTTTCAGCTCCCCGGCCAGATCGCGCAGCAGGCCCATGATCTGCTCTGACGTTTTGGGGTCGAGCGAGGCGGTCGGCTCATCCGCCAGCAGAATGTCCGGGTCTTGCATCAGCGCGCGGACCACGCCGACGCGCTGGCGTTCACCGCCCGAAAGCTGGTCGGCGCGGGTGTTGGCATATTGCGCGATGCCGACACGCTCCATCAGCTCATAGGCGCGGCGGATGTCGGCTTTGGGATAGCGGCGGGTCACGGCGGACCATGTCGAGATGTAGCCCAAGCGACCGGACTGGACGTTCTCCATCACCGTGAGGCGGTCGACGAGGTTGAAGCCCTGAAACACCATGCCGATCTTGCGCCGCGCGGCGCGCAGGTTTTTGCCGCGCAGGTTGGTCAGTTCGGTGCCGTTGAGCATGATCGACCCCGAGGTCGGCTCCACCAGTCGGTTGATGCAGCGCAGCAGCGTCGATTTGCCCGCGCCGGAGGAACCGATGATCGAAACGACGCTTTCGCCCTCGATCGTCAGGTCGAGGTTCTTCAGCACCGGATCACCGCTGCCATAGCGTTTCACGAGGTCGGAGATTTTCAGCATTTAATGTACCTTAAACGTGGGGCCGACCGCTTGGTCGCCCCCGGTGTTGAACGATTATTCAGCCGCGAGGCCCTGCGGCGTGTACTCGACGCCGTTCGCCTTCTGGATCTGACGGATCACCGCCCACTGGTCCTTGTAGGTGATCGGGACGAACTTGCTCACGCCCGCGAATTCCTCACCCAGGGCTGTGCCTTCGAAGTCGAAGGAGAAGAAGGCTTCCTTGATCTTTTCCTTCAGCTCGGGCGCGAGGTCATGCGCGACACCGTAGGAGGTTGTCGGGAAGGGATCGCTTTCCCAGACGATGCGCACGTCCTCGGGGTCGTAGAGACCACGCTCGGCCATACGGTCGACCACTTCGGAGGCCACCGGGGCCGCGTCATAGTCACCCGCGACGACGCCCAGCATGGACTGGTCGTGGCTGCCCGAATAGGTCACTTCGTAATCCTCACCCGGCACGACGCCCAGATCGGGGAAGAGCGCGCGCGGCGCTTGGTTGCCGGAGTTCGAGGTCGGCGAGGTATGCGCGATGCGCTTGCCGGCCAGATCCTTCATCTCCTTGATGTCGCTGTCGGCCTGTGTGTAGACCTGCAGCTTGTAGCCGAACTGACCGTCCTCGGCACCCATGATGGCAAAGGGCTCAACGCCTGCGAGGTTCACGGCAAAGGGCGTGGGACCGGTGGAGAAACCGGCGATATGCAGGCGGCCCGAACGCATCGCCTCGACCTCGGCGGAGTTCGACTGCACGGCGAAGAACTGCACGTCCTTGCCGGTCACGTCCTCAAGGTGCGCGATGAAGGGGGTCCAGATGTCCTCGTAGATCGCCGGGTCTTCGACGGGGGTATAGGCGAAGACCAGCGTCGACGGGTCTTTCAGCATATCGGGATCGGTCGGCGCATCGGCGACCAGATCGCCATCGGCGTCGCAGAACATCTTGTCCAAGGCGCCGCGCTCGCAATCCTCTTGCGCGAAGGCAAGGCTGCCCGTCAGTGTGAAGGCCGCGGTGAGACCTGCGGCGAATAGGTATTTATGAGACATTGCGTTCTCCTCCCTGAGAATCCGCGCATCTGGCGCGAAATACAATAATGCGCAGATACGAACATCGAACAGTTTCGTTTGCAAGCTGTTCCGGCGCGTCGGCGGACAAAATTGTCTCAAAGCTGTAACATCTCCCACCGCAAAGCGAGGAAGGCCAGTGCGCGGTTTAACCAGTCGAAACGGGGGCTTCAGAGATCGAGTTCGATCTTGCGCACCCGGTCGCGCAGCAGGGTTTTGGAAACGGTCAGCAAATGCTGCTCCATCGCAGCGGCAGCGCCAAGCGTATCGCGCCGGGCGATGGCGTCGTTCAGGGTCATGTGCTGCTCGCCCAGAACCTGTAGCGTTTCGGGGGCGTGATAGGTGCGGCGGCGCGAGGTCCATGCCACTTCGCGGCGCACCGCGCGGATGGATTCGTAGACCGTAAGGAACAGCGGATTCCGCGCCATCTCGGCGATCTTGTAGTGGAACATGTCATCCGCCGCCTCATAGGCGTCCGGGTCGCTGAGGTTCAGCGTGGCGCGCATCAACTGATCCAACCGCTCGATCTCTTGCGGGCGGGCGCGGTCGGCGGCGAGGGCGGCAAGGGCAGGCTCAACCTCTAGCCGCACTTCCATCACGTCGCTTGGCGTGACCTGTCGTGCAAGGTGGCGCAGGCTGTCGGCATTGGTCGCGGGCGGCGGTGTGGCGAATGTGCCTTGGCCGTGGCGGCGGTAGATCGTGCCGTCCTCTTGCAACAGGCCAAGCGCCAGCCGCAGCCGCGCCCGGCTCACGCTGAAATGCTCGGCCAGCGCCCGTTCGGGCGGCATCCGCCCGTCGTTCAGGATGTCCCCCTGGCGGATCGCTCCGCGCAGCCGCTCGGCCAATTCATCTTCACTTGGGGCGGACTGGGGGGTCTGTGTCATGAGTTGGAAAACGCTTCAAATAAATCAATGAACATACGCAGAGAGGTTACCATTAGGAAAATTCCAAAGGCAAACCGAAGCGCCCGGCGCGGGATGCTATGGGCTAGTTTCACACCTACATGGGCAAAGCTGGAAGTGAGCGGAATGATGATGGCCGCCGCCGCAAGGTTCACATAGCCTAGCGAGAAGGGCGGCAGCCCCTCGGCCCCGAGGCCGGTGAGCGCATAGACCACCGCACCGGGCAGGCCGATGATGAAACCGATCGCGGCAGAGGTGCCCACGGCGCGGCGGATGTCGTAGCCCAGAAAGTTCAACAACGGCACGCCAATGGTGCCGCCCCCGATGCCCATCATCGCCGACAGCCCGCCGGTGACGACGCCGAGAATCGCCCAGATCGGTTTGGCAAAGCCGCGCGGCGTGGGGTCGTCCTTGGTTTTGCGAAAGATCATATCGAGGGCAACGAGTGCGGCCACGGTGGCAAAGACGCCGACAAGGATCAGCCCCGAGACATAGCCCCCCAGAAGCGCGCCGATCACGACGCCGATCAGCAGCGACGGCGCCCAGAGTTTCAAAAGGTCCATATCAATCGCGCCGCGTTTGAAGTGACCATAGCCCGAGGACAGCGAGGTAAAGACGATTGTCGCAAGCGAGGTGCCCACCGCCACCTGCATGGTGATCGCCGGGTCCATCCCCGCCGTCGACAGCGCAAGATAAAGCGCGGGCACGATCACGATGCCGCCGCCCACACCAAGCAGCCCCGCAAGGATGCCGCCAAAGACCCCGGCGGAAACCGCAATGGCGAGAAGGGGCAGAAGCTGGCTGAAATCGAGCGCGTTCATATGGTTAATCTTTCTTTGTCTCTAAATCTGTCGCCAGCGACCGGCTGGGCTTGCCCGCCGCCTTGCGGGCCTCTTCGGCGCGGGTGATCGCCGCATCAATCGGCGCGCGGTCCGAGGTGCCCGAGAAATTGTCGAGGCTCGGCATCGCTTCGGCCACATGGAGATAGCGCTCTCCGGCGACGTCGAACAGCCGGTCAAGTTCGCTCAGCGGATCGCCATGATCATCGACGCGCAGGTCGAGATAAGCGTGGTCCTGTCCGCGGTGGATCACCAGCCCCGCCGCTTGACGCCCGCGCATGTCGCCGCCCGCCTCTTCGCCCGCGCGCATGGCGGCGAGCAGACGTTCGGCCATCGGCAGGTCATGGCGCGCGGCGTAGGTCTCGAACGTGGCCTCCACCACCTCCGGCCCGGTCAGCATATTGCCCGCGACGGAGTGAATGGTCCCCACACGGTGCCCGGCCCAATCGACACAGCCCGCGCCGGTATGCGCGGCGAAGTTTCCTTGGGCATCGAGCATGTGACACTGGCGGATGTCGCGCCCCGCATCGCGGGCGGCGAATTCCTTCAGCAGTGCTTCGGCGGGGTCGCCGCTTTCCAGCATGCGCCGGCCTTCGGTCCCCCAGAGCGGGTTGACGAAAGCCTGTGTGGCCACGGCGACGCGCCGCCCGATGTAGGGCACGGCGGCACCGCAGGCGAAAAAACGGCTGGCCACGGCGATGCCAATCTCTTGGCTGTCCGGATCACGGGCAATGATGGAATAGGTCATGGGTCAGCGTCCTACGGCATAGGCCTGCATCAGGCGGGGGGTCGCGGCGGCGTGAAGGCTGCCATCAGGGTTGCGCAGCGCAGCGGTCATTCGGCCCACCGACCATGGCTCGGCCACGGTAACGATATGCCCCCGGGCGCGCAGCGCGTCGATCACTGCGGGGCCGACATTGGGTTCGATCATCATCTCGCCGGGCAGGGCTTGGCGGGGGAAGAAACTGCTTTGGAAGTGCAGCGTGTGGAACAGCGGTGCGTCCATCCCCTCTTGCAGGTCGAGGCCGTGGTGCACGAAACGCAGGAACCAGATCAGCTGCCATTGGTCCTGCTGGTCGCCGCCCGGCGTGCCAAAGACCAACTGCCGCCCATCGGCATGTTCGGCAAAAGAGGGGGTCAGCGTGGTGCGCGGACGCCGTCCGGGGGCGAGGGAGGTGGGCAAACCCCGCTCAAGCCAGAACATCTGCGCGCGGGAGTTCAGTGGAAAGCCAAGCCCCGGCACCACCGGATTGCTCTGCAACCACCCGCCCGAGGGCGTGGCCGAGACCATATTGCCCCACCGGTCGATCACATCGAGATGCACGGTATCGCCGCGTTTCTCGGTCAAATGCGCCATCGTCGGCTCTTGCGGGGCTGCGTTCTGAACGCCGAAATCACGGGCCGCGCGTTCGATATAGCGCTCGGCCAGATGCTCCAGCCCCGCGATCACGCCGGGGCGCTGCTCAAGCGATGCCTTGCCGTTCACCAGCTTCGCGCGTTCCGCGTTATAGGCATCAGAAAGCAGTTCTTCCATCGGGATGATGCTCTGCTCGGGGTCGCCGTAATAGGCCTCGCGGTCGGCATAGGCGAGTTTCATCGCCTCGATCACCGTATGGGTAAAGGAGGCGCCCATCGGGTCCATCGCGGCAAGATCGAAATGTTTGAGGATGGCGAGGGTCTGCAAGAACACCGGGCCTTGCGACCAAGCGTGGGTCTTATGCACCGTCCAGCCGTGGTATTCGTAGGTCAGCGTGTCTTCGTAGCTGGCCTGCCATTTGGCCATGTCCTCGCGCGCCAGAAGGGCGCTGTTCTTTTGCTCGGACACGTCATGCACGCAGGCATCTTCGAGATAGTCGAAAATCGCATCTGCCACGAAACCTTCGGACCAGATTTTGCGCGCCGCTTCGATCTGTGCGCTGCGGTCTTCGCTTGTGGCTTCGGCCTCGCTGACCAAACGCTCATAGGTCGCGGCCAGATCGGGGTTCTTGAAGTTGGCGTTCGGCTCAGGCGCCGCACCGCCGGGCGTCCAGACCGCGGCGGAGCTGGGCCATTCGGCGGCGAAATATTCGGCCAGCCCCTTGATGGTGTTCGACACGCGCGGCAGCACCGGATGCCGTCGCGGGCATAGTCGATCGCCGGTTGCATCACCTCGCGCAGACCCATCGTGCCATGGTCGCGCAGCATCAGCATCCAGCCGTCGAATGCCCCCGGCACCACGGTAGAGAGAAGACCCGAACCGGGGATCAACTTGAGACCCAGAGCCTCGAAATGCTCCAGCTTGGCGGCGGCGGGGCTGACCCCTTGGGCGCAGACAACCTTGGTCGTCTGTTTCTCCGCGTCGTGAAAGATGATCGGCAGGTCGCCCGCCGGGCCGTTCAAATGCGGCTCGACCACTTGCAGGACAAAGCCCGCGGCGACAGCGGCGTCAAAGGCGTTGCCACCTTTTTCAAGGATGCCGAACCCCACGGTCGAGGCGATCCAATGGGTCGAAGTGGTGACACCAAAGGAGCCGCGGATCTCGGGGCGGGTGGTGAAGGGGGTCATGTCGTCTCCGGTCAGTGTTCGCGTGGGTCGAGCGCGTCGCGCAGCCCGTCGCCCAGAAGGTTGAAGCCAAGCACAACCATGAAGATCGCGATGCCGGGCCAAAGCGCCATCCAAGGCGCCTGATTGAGGAAGTTCTTCGCCGTGTTCAGCATCGACCCCCAAGAGGGCGCCGGCGGCTGCTGGCCAAGACCAAGGAAGGAGAGCGACGCCTCGGCGATGATGGCGGTGGCGACGGTCAGCGTGGCCTGCACCAACACGGGCGGCAGCACGTTGGGGAAGATATAGCGGCGCAGGATGCGCGGCGTGCTCAGACCAATGGCGCGGGCGCTTTCAACGTAATCCTCGGCGGCGACGCTCAGCACCTGACCGCGGGTCAGGCGGATGAAGATCGGCGTGGCCGAGATGCCGATGGCGATCATCGCGTTGGTCAGGCTCGGCCCGAGGAAGGCCGCAAGCGCGATGGCGAGGATCAGGAAAGGTGCCGCGAGCAATGCTTCGGTGCAGCGCGAGATCACCGCGTCGGTCCAGCCTCCGAAGTAGCCCGCCACGATGCCCAAAGGCACGCCAAGCCCAAGGGCGATGGCGACCGAGACGACCCCGGCCAGCAGGGAGGCCTGCGCGCCCCAGACCAGACGGCTCAGCACATCGCGGCCCAACTCATCGGTGCCCATCCAATGCGCTGCCGAAGGCCCCTTGCGCACCGCGCCCCAATCGGTGGCGGCGGGGTCGGGGATCGGCAGCAGCGGGGCCAAAAGCGCGATGGCGCAGAAGAAGACCACCAGCACGCCGCCCAGCATGGCGCTGCGATGGGTGCGGAACTTCTTCCAAACCCGGTTTTCCGGGCGGGCGGAGAGGACCGGATCGGCGGTGCTTTCGGCGTCGATGGTGATGGGGGTGGCAGGTTGAGCCATTATTGCTTCCTCAGGCGGGGGTTCAGCAGCACATAGGCGACATCGGCGAGCAGGTTCATGAAGATGAAGCCGACGGCGGTGACGAGGACGATGCCTTGGACCACGGCGTAATCGCGGTTGAACACGGCATCGACCACGAGCTTGCCAAAGCCGGGGATGGTGAAAATCTGTTCGGTCAGCACCGCGCCCGCGATCAGCTCACCAAAGAGCAGGGCGGTCAGCGTGACGATCGGCGTCAGCGCATTGCGAAAGGCGTGTTTCAGGATCACCCGCCGCTCGACCAGACCCTTGGCGCGGGCGGTGCGGACGTAGTCACTGCTCAGGACGCTCAGCATGGCCGACCGGGTGTGGCGCATCAGTGTGGCCGCGAGCGCCGTGCCCAGCACGAAAGCGGGCATGATCATCACGGTGATGGAGCGGATGGGGTCTTCGCTCAGCGGCACATAGCCCGAGGCGGGCAGCAGTTTCCATTTCACCGAGACCAGCAGGATCAGCATGATGCCCAGCCAGAAGTTCGGGATCGACAGGCCCGACAGCGCCACGACATTGGCCACATAATCGGTCACGGTGCCCTTCTTGACGGCAGAGAAGATGCCCGCAGGCACGCCGATCAACAGGGCAAAAATCATTGCCATCGTGGCCAGTTGGATGGTCACGGGCAGTTTCTCTCCGATCAGCTCCAGCACCGGCTGGTTGGTGCGCAGCGAAATGCCCAAGTCACCGGTCAGCGCGTTGCCGATCCAAGTGAAATATTGCACCGGGATCGGGTCGTTCAGGCGGTATTTCTCGCGCAGGAACTCCAGCACCTGCGGGTCGCGTTCTTCGCCGGCCATGGCCAGCACCGGGTCGCCCGGCAGCAGCTTTTGCAGGGTGAAGACAAAGACCGAGATCAGGATGATCGTCGGGATCGCGATCACCAGACGGCGCAGGATGAAGGACAGCATTTTGAAACGTCTCGCTCAGGGGAGGGGCACCGCCGGGACCGGCCCGGCGGTGCGGATGCAGAAGGGTTAGCCTTCTTCTTTTTTCATGCCCGCAAGGCGGATCATGCCATCAGGATAGGGGGTGAAACCGGTGATGTCGGAATCAAGCGCCCAGATCCATGTCTGGTGGTAGAGGTACACGATCGGCATCTCTTCGTTCAGGATCGCGCGGGCAGCGGTATAGCTCTCGCGGCGCACGTCTTGGTCGTTGGACTTGCGCGCCTTGTCGAGCAGCTCATCCACTTCGGGGTTCGAATATTTGGAATCGTTGATCCCGCCCTCGGTGGTCATGAACTGGTGGATGTTGCCATCGGGGTCCACCCGGCCCGACCAGCCGATCTGGCTCGCCTGATAGTCACCCGCCGACTGGTCGGCCAGCAGCGTCGCGAATTCCTTGGAGGTGATCGAGATGTTGATCCCCGCCTCGGCTGCCATGGATTGGACGACCTGCATCAGTTGCAGCGGAATCGTGGTGTTGGGCACCTGTACCTCAAGGTCGATGCCATCGGCAAAGCCCGCTTCGGCCAGCAGTTCCTTGGCTTTTTCCACGTCACGCTCAGGCACGGGATAGTCGGTGCTGTACCAAGGGGAGTTTGGCGGGAAAGGCTGGTTGCCCGCGGCGAAGGCGCCGTTGAAGACGACCTGATTGATCGCCTCGCGGTCGATCGCATAGCTCAGCGCCTGACGCAGACGTTTGTCGTTGCCCCAAGGGTTGTCGCCCTTTTCGCCATTGGCCACGTTGATCGTGATGCCCTGATAGCCGAGCGACACGGCGCTTTCCACGTTGATGCTGTCGTCACCTTCGGCCTGCGCGAGGTCGGTCGCGGCCAGACGCTCAAGCATGTCGATGTCACCTGATTGCAGGTTCGCCAGACGCACGGTGGTGTCGGGGATCGGCAGATAGGTGACGGTGTCGAAGTGGTATTCCTCGGCATCGTAATATTCGGCAAATTTCTCAAGCACGATACGGTCTTGGGCCACACGCTCTTTGAACTGGTAGGGGCCAGAGCAGACCGGGTTCAGGCCAAAGTCATCGCCCGCGGCCTCAGCAGCGGTGGGGGAGACCATCATGCCTGCGCGGTCGGCGAATTGCGCCATCAGCGTGGCATCGGCATCGGCCAGATCAAAGCGGATCTCATGGCTGCCCAGCACTTCGACGCCGGTGATGGAGGAAAGTTCGGACTTGCGGCGCGAAGTCTCCATGTTTTGGCTGCGGTCGATGTTGGCGGCCACGGCCTCGGCATCAAAGGGCGTGCCATCGTGGAAGACCGCATCGTCGCGCAGTTTCATGGTCAGCTGTTTGCCGTCTTCGGAAAAGGACCATTCGGTCGCCAGCTGCGGGATGATTTTGAGGTCGGGTGTGATGTCCACCAGCTTGTCGCAGAGCGACGCGTAGACGATGCGGCCCACGAAGGTGCGCGACTGGTCGGGGTCCAGCACATCGGCGTCCGATTGCAGCGCGATGCGCAGGTCAGCCGCCTGCGCGCCGAGGGTCGTGGCCCCCAGCAATGCAGCGGCAAGTGTCATTTTGGTCAGTGTCATGTCGAACTCTCCTGTCGTTTCAATGAGTCTGGTTCAGCCTGTTATTCTTGGTTTTGGCGGGGGCGGAGCGTGGTCCGGTCCCGCATGGCGTCTTGGTAAAGCGCAAAGCGCGCGGCGGCCCCGGGGGCACGTTCGGGCGCATCGGCAAGGCCGAGGTCCGGCGTGGCGGCGGCGATCTCTTCGAAGTAATGGCAGGCGGCGACATGGCCCTCGCCCGCGCGGGTCTCGCGCAATGAGGGCGGCTCGCTCGCGCAGCGTTCTTTGGCAAAGGGGCAGCGGGTGTGGAAGCGGCAGCCTGCGGGCGGGTTCGCCGGGCTGGGCATCTCACCCTCAAGTGCGGTCTGCGGCGCGCGCGCGCCATGGGCGGCCACCGGAATGGCCGACAAGAGCGCGCGGGTATAGGGGTGGCGCGGATGGTTATAGACCGTGTCGACATCGCCCTGTTCGACGATTTGCCCCAGATACATCACCGCCACACGGTCGCTCATATGGCGGATCACGGCGAGGTCATGGGCGATGATGACCAAGGTGAGCCCCAATTCATCGCGCAGATCGCCAAGCAGGTTGATCACCTGCGCCTGTACCGAAACGTCGAGGGCCGAGACCGGCTCATCCCCGATCACCAGTTTCGGGGCCGAGGCCAGCGCCCGCGCGATCCCGATTCGCTGCCGCTGGCCGCCCGAGAATTCATGCGGGTAGCGTTCGGCATGTTCGGGGCGCAAACCGACCTTGGCCAGCAGTTCGGCCACTTTGCCGCGCCGCTCGGCAGCGGACATCTGGGGGAAATGGGTCTCCAGCGGCTCACCGACCAGCTTGCCGACGCTCATGCGCGGGTTGAGCGATGAGAAGGGGTCTTGAAAGATGAACTGCATGTCCCGGCGCAGGGCGGTCAGATCGCGCCCCGAAAGGCTGCGCACATCCGCCCCGTCGAACTTCACATCGCCCTCGGTCGGCGTCAGCAAGCGCATCAGCAGCCGCGCAAGGGTCGATTTGCCGCAACCGGATTCGCCGACGATGGCAAAGGTCTCGCCCCGGCGCACGTCAAAGGAAACGTCATCGACCGCCTTGACCGTGGCCCCTTTGGCCAATCCGCCGCCCGAGGTTTTGAAATGTTTCTTCAGCCCGCGCGCTGTCAGGATTGTGTCACTCATGCGCTCTGCTCCAGATGTGTCTCCAGCGGGGCGAAATGGCAGGCCACGGCATGCCCCCCCTCCAGCGGCGCAAGCGGCGGCTCCTGCGCGCAGATGGGCTGGGCGAAGGGGCAACGCGTGGCAAAACGGCAGCCTTGGGGCATGTTCTGCGTCGTCGGCACCATGCCCGGCACGGTCGCCAACCGTCCACGCGGACCGCTGAGTTGCGGGATCGAGGACATGAGGCCGATCGTGTAGGGGTGCTGCGGGTCGTTAAAGATGCGTTCCGCAGGGCCGGTTTCGACGATCGTGCCCGCGTACATGACGGCCACGGTATCCGCGATTTCGGCCACCACGCCAAGGTCATGGGTGATCATGATCGTGCCCATATCGGTCTCGGCCTGAAGGTCGCGGATCAATTCGAGGATCTGCGCCTGAATGGTCACGTCGAGGGCGGTCGTCGGCTCATCCGCGATCAAGAGCGCGGGGTCGTTGACCAAGGCCATGGCGATCATCACCCGCTGGCGCATGCCGCCGGAGAGTTGATGCGGGTAGTCGCGCATTCGCTTTTCTGCCGCCGGAATGCCGACCCGCTTGAGGATCGCCAGCGCCTTGTCCTCAGCCTCGGACTTGCTGGCGTCGCTATGGGCCAGCACGGCTTCGGTGATCTGGTCGCCGATGCGGAAGGCGGGGTTGAGCGAGGTCATGGGCTCTTGAAAAATCATTGTCATCCGACTGCCGCGCAGCTTGCGCATGGCAGTGTGGTCGGCGATGTCGAGCTTCTGACCTTCGAAAACCATCTCGCCCGAGCGGATGGTCGCCGCACCGGCCGGCAGCAAGCCCATCATCGCCAGCGAGGTCACGCTTTTCCCACAACCGCTTTCCCCGACGACGCAGAGCGTCTTGCCCGGGTGGACGGTAAAATTCACATGGTTGATCTGGTCGCTCGGCGCGCCGCGAAAGCGCAGGCTGAAGTCGCGCACTTCGAGCAAAACCTTGTCGGGACCGGTGTCGGGGCTGGGCAATGGACCGCTTTCTTGAACCAATATCAGATTGGTCGAGTATGCGGTTGCAACTTTCTTGCTGTCAATCCGGCGATTGCAGTTTTTGAAAAAGCCATTTGAGGTCAGTCTTTTGGCGGGAATTGTGCCTGATATATCGGCGTTGGCGCCTGATTTTTGGGCGATTTGTTGCGGCGGTTGGGTGCGCGGTTGGCGCGGGGTGGCGCTTGGGGAGAGTGCGGAAGGTATTTGAGAAAGGATGAAATGAAGGGGGGTGGCGCGCTTTGGGGGCTATAGCGCTATTGTAGGGCGGGGGATTTGTTGCTTTATCGAGGGGGAGCCATGAACATCGAAAGGGCGGCATCCCCGCATGACCAGCAAACCTAAAACGGCGGAACGCAAGCGCGGGTCCGGGGCGCAATTTGTCTATTCCATCCTGCGCGATGAGATACTCGATCTGACCCTCTTGCCGGGCAGTCCGATTGACGAGATTCGTCTTTCCGAGCGGCTGTCGATGTCGCGCACGCCGATCCGCGAGGCTTTGGTGCGGTTGGCTAGCGAGGGGTTGGTGACCACGCTGCCAAACCGTTCGACCGTGGTGTCGAATATCGACTTCATGAACCTGCACACTTTCTTTGACGCGATGACATTGATGTACCGTGTCACCACGCGTCTTGCGGCGCAGTTTCATACGCCGGCGGATATGGCCAATATTCGCGCGCGGCAGGTGGAGTTCGCCAAGGCCGTGTCGGCACAGGACGCGCTGTCGATGATCGCGACGAACCGGGAGTTCCATGCCGAGATCGCCCGGGCGGGGCGAAACCCCTATTACGAATCGCTTTGTCTGCGGCTTTTGGATGAAGGGCGCCGGTTGCTGCGGATGTATTACCAGTCCTTCGACGATCAGCTTCCCAGTGAGTATGTGCAGGAGCATGAGGATCTGATCGCGGCCATCGAGGCGCGCGACATCGGCCTAGCGGATTCTTTGGCCGCGACCCATGCGGATCAGATCGTGCGGCAGATTCAGGCGCTGATTTCGCGGGATCGGCGGCAGCAGATCGACCTTTAATTATAGGTAAACGCGCCTTTATCGGGCCGTCATAGGGGCTGTGCAGATTTTATGTCGACAAATAAAATACAATAGCTAAGATGCAGCCAAGCCCGGCGGTATCGCGGCCGGTTTCTATGATGGAGAGATATATGACCCCTTCGATTTTTTCCGGCTGCATCCCGGCCCTGATGACCCCCTGCACCGAAGACCGGAAACCTGACTTCGACGCTTTGGTGCGTATGGGCGAAAAGCTGATCGCCGATGGGATGAGCGCGGTGGTCTACTGTGGGTCCATGGGTGATTGGCCGCTGCTGACCGATGCAGAGCGGATGGAAGGCGTCGAGCGCCTTGTTGAGGCGGGCGTGCCGGTGGTTGTGGGCACGGGGGCCGTGAATACGAAGCTGGCCGCCGAACATGCGGCCCATGCGCAAAAGGTTGGCGCAAAGGGGCTGATGTTGATCCCCCGCATCCTGTCGCGCGGCACCTCGGTTGCCGCGCAGAAGGATCACTTCAAAAAGGTTCTCTCGGCGGCGCCTGAGCTTCCTGCCGTGATCTACAACAGCCCCTATTACGGTTTCGCCACCCGGGCCGATCTGTTCTTTGCGCTGCGGGCCGAACATTCCAACCTTGTCGGCTTCAAGGAGTTCGGCGGCGCGGATGATCTGCGCTATGCGGCGGAGAACATCACCAGCCGGGATGATGAGGTCACGCTGATGATCGGTGTGGATACCACCGTCTTCCACGGTTTTGTCAATTGCGGCGCAACTGGCGCGATCACCGGGATCGGCAATGTGCTGCCGCGCGAAGTGTTGCATCTGGTTGCCCTCAGCCAAGCTGCGGCAGCGGGCGATGCCGAAGCGCGCCAGCGGGCACAGGAGCTTGATGCGGCCCTTGGTGTTCTGTCCTCCTTCGACGAGGGGCCGGACCTCGTGCTTTATTATAAGCATCTGATGGTGCTCGAAGGCCATGCGGAATATGCATTGCATTTTAATGAGACCGACGCGCTGACCGACAGCCAGCGCGGCTATGCCGAGGCGCAGTATAAGCTTTTCCGCACATGGTATGCCGATTGGAGCCAGCAGGGCGGGGCGGTCGCCGAATACGCCGCTTAATCTCCTTAGCCACCTCTCCCCGGCTGGGCAGGCCCGTCGCATTTGCGGCGGGCCTTTTGCGTTCGTAGCAAGCCTTTCGAAGAAGATAATTGCAAACGCATATAAATGTGACTAGCATCTTTGCAGGGACAACGCATCGGGAGTGGGTGCGCCATTTGAGGGAGATTAATTGAAATGAGTGCTACGGATTTAATGCGTGATTTCGGCGCGATGCTCGCCTCGGGCGGGGTTGAGGTCGTCGATTGCTCAGGCGTTTTGGGGCCGGATACGCCGATCCTGCAACTGCCCGCCGATTTCGCCAAGCCGACGCCGAAGGTCGAGATTCACAAGATCAGCGAGTATGACGAAGACGGCCCCTTCTTTGCCTGGAACTGGATGGTGCTGGGTGAACATTCGGGCACGCATTTCGACGCGCCGCATCATTGGATCACCGGCAAGGATTACGACGACGGCTTCACTGATACGCTCGACGTGCAGCGTCTGGTCGCCCCGGTCAATGTGATCGACTGCTCTCAGCAGGCGCAGGAAGACACGGATTTCCTGCTTGATGCCAAGGGCATCAAGGAATGGGAAGCCGAGTATGGTGAGATCGGCGAAGGCGAATGGGTCGTCATGCGCACCGATTGGGACGCGCGCGTCGATGACGAGGCGCGGTTCCTCAACGCCGATGAGACCGGGCCGCACAGCCCCGGGCCGACCCCGGATGCGATCCAGTACCTGATGGAGAAGAAGATCGTCGGCTGGGGCACGCAGTGCATCGGCACCGATGCGGGGCAAGCGGGCGGGATGGAGCCGCCCTATCCGGCGCATAACCTGCTGCATAAGAACAATTGTTTTGGTCTGGCGTCACTGGCCAACCTCGACAAACTGCCGCCGAAGGGGGCGATCCTGATCGCCGCGCCGTTGAAGATCAAGAACGGCACCGGCAGCCCCATTCGGGCGCTGGCACTGGTGCCGAAGGGCTGATCGGTGACGGATACACCACCTTCCGGGGCCGAGAACGCGCCGCTGGATCGGATGGGGCTCGATAACTTCGCGCCCTATCTGATGAACCGGATCATGGGGCGGTACAATGCCGCCCTGTCGGCGGAGATGGCGGCACTTGGCCTGACCACGCCGCAGATGCGCTCGCTCGCGGTGCTGTCGGTGACCGACGGCATCCTGATCCGCGAGTTGGCGGTTTACGCGGTGGTGCAGCAATCGACGCTGAGCCGCGCGCTCGACGCGCTGGTGCGCGACGGTCTGGTCCGGCGCGAGACCGATGCCAACGACAGCCGCGCCACGCGGGTCTACCTGACCGATCAGGGGCGCGAGGCATATGCGCGGCTCTGGCCGCATATGGCGCAGGCCTATGAGGCGATGTTCAAGGGCATCGGTACCGAGGAGAAGGCGGCCTTTGTGGCCACCTTGCAGACCATGCTGCGCAACATTCGAAAACACGATTTCTGAGAGGGTCCGATGGCCGAACGTTCGTTCAAGGCAGAGGTGGAACATCTGCGCAAGGGAGACGGCGACGTCTTCACCGGCGAGGGCATCCTTGCGATCACCAAGGCGCTCTTGGAGAACGGCGTGGGCTACGTCGGCGGCTATCAGGGTGCGCCGATCAGCCACCTGATGGACGTGCTGGCCGACGCCGAGGAGCTGATGGGCGAGCTGGGCGTGCGCTTTGAGGCCAATGCTTCCGAGGCCGCGGCGGCGGCGATGCTGGCTGCGTCCGTTCACTATCCGATCCGGGGGGCGGTGACCTTCAAGGGGCCGGTGGGGGTCAACGTGGCCTCGGACGCGCTCGCGAACCTCAGCTCGTCGGGCGTGACCGGCGGCGCGCTGGTGATCGTGGGCGAGGACTACGGCGAAGGCTCCTCGATCATGCAGGAGCGCAGCCACGGCTTTGCCATGAAATCGCAGTTCTGGATGCTCGACCCGCGCCCGAACCTGCCCTCGATCACCAAGGCGGTGAAGGACGGGTTCGAGCTGTCCGAGGCCAGCAACACCCCGGTCATGCTGATGGTGCGCATCCGGTCCTGCCACGTCACGGGCAGTTTCGAGACCCGCGACAACCAGCGCCCGCCGCTCACCGTGGCCGAAGCGGCGGCGAACCCGCAGTCGGATTTCAACCGCGTGGTGCTGCCGCCGATGTCCTACCTCCACGAGAAGGACAAGATCGAGAACCGCTGGCCGGCCGCGGAGACATTCATCCGCGACAACAAGCTCAACGAATTCTTCGGCCCCGAGAAGGCGCCCCTGGGCATGGTGGTGCAGGGCGGCATGTATAATTCTGTCATCCGGGCATTGCAGCGGCTGGGGCTCGCCGACATACACGGCCAGACCGAGGTGCCGCTCTACGTGCTGAACGTCACCTACCCGCTTTTGCGCGATGAATTCGACGACTTCTGCGCGGGCAAGGAGCATGTGCTGGTGGTCGAGGAAGGCCAGCCCGACCACATCGAACAGCAGCTTGGCTCCTACCTCTACAAGCTCGACCGCCGGGTGAAGCTGCACGGCAAGGACGTGCTGCCGATGGCCGGGGAATACACCGGGCAGGTGCTGCTGGATGGTCTGGCGGCCTTCCTCAAGATCGCGGCGCCCGAGATGCTGCCCGGTGCCGTGCGCGCGCCCAATGCCGAGGCGCCCGCGATCCCGGACCTGTCGCAAACCGTGCCGATCCGCCCGCCGGGCTTCTGCACCGGCTGCCCCGAACGCCCGATCTTCGCGGCGATGAAACTGACCGAGCAGGAATTGGGCAAGCACCAGATCACCGGCGACATCGGTTGCCATCTCTTCGGCTGCCTGCCGCCCTTCGAGATCGGCGGCTCGACCATGGGCTATGGCCTCGGCCCCGCCTCCAATGCGGCCTTTGATGGCGGCGGCGACAAGCGGGTGATCTCGATCTTGGGCGACGGGGGGTTTTGGCACAATGGTCTGTCGACCTCCATCGGCAACATGGTGTTCAACAAGTCCGACAGCGTCGCGGTGATCGTCGACAACTACTATTCCGCCGCCACCGGCGGGCAGGACGTGATGTCGTCGCGCGCGCATAACGACACGAAAAGCACGAACAACCCGATCTCCAAGGCGCTCAAGGGCGTCGGCGTGGAATGGGTGCGCCAGATCGACCGGACCTATGACGTGGGCAAGCTGCGCGAGGTTCTGCGCGAGGCGCTGACCACCGATTACAAGGGGCCGAAGGTCATCGTGGCCTCCTCGGAATGCATGCTCAACAAGCAGCGCCGCGAGAAGCCGAAACGCAATCAGGCGATTAGGGACGGCCGCCGCATGGAGGTGCCGCGCTTTGGCGTCGATGCGGATGTCTGCACCGGCGATCACGCCTGTATCCGTCTCTCGGGCTGTCCCTCGCTGTCGCTGAAACGGCTCGATGATCCGCTGCGCGACGACCCGGTGGCGCATATCGACCAGACCTGCGTCGGCTGCGGCAACTGTGGTGAGGTGGCGGATACCGCCGTGCTCTGCCCGTCCTTCTATCAGGCCGACGTGGTGCACAACCCGACGAAGTTCGAGCGTTGGCGGGCCGAAAAGACCGGCCAAATCATTCGCTGGTTGCAAGACCGACGCGATGCGAAACGGCTGCGCAACGAAGGAGTGGCGACATGAACATGGTGCTGCCGCAAAAGACCCCCGATGCGCGGGTCGAGAAGATCATCAAGCTTGCCGTCATGGCCGTGGGCGGGCAGGGGGGCGGCGTGCTCACCGGCTGGATCGAGGCGATGGCCCGGGCCGAGGGCTACGTTTGTCAGGCGACCTCGGTCGCCGGCGTGGCGCAGCGCACGGGGGCCACGATCTACTACGTCGAAATGGCCCCCAAGGGCGCGCTGGACCCGGTCTTCGCGCTGGCCCCGGCGGCGGGCGACGTGGACGTGCTGGTCGCCGCCGAGATGATGGAAGTGGGCCGCGCCGTGATGCGCGGCTTCGTGACGCCGGACCGGACGACGCTGATCGGCTCGACCCACCGCGCGCTGGCGGTGAGCGAGAAGATGGCACCCGGCGACGGCATCGCCGACGCCGATGAAGTCCGCGCGGCGGCCGAGATCGCGGCGCATAAGCTGGTGCTTGAAGATATGGAGGGGCTGGCCGTCGGCGCGGGTTCGGTCATCTCGGCCTCGCTCTTCGGCGCGCTTGCAGGCTCCGGCGCGCTGCCGTTTCCACGTGAGGCCTATGAGAATGCGATCCGTGCCGGCGGCAAGGGGGTGGAGCCCTCGCTGCGCGCCTTCGCCGTGGGCTTTGACGCGGCGCAGGGCAAGCTGCCCGAAACACCGCAGACCCCCGAGGAAGAGATCAAACCGTTCAGCCTCGTCGGGCCGGAGAAGTTGCAGGCCGAATGGGCCGCGCTGGTGGACCGGGCCGACCGCCTGCCCGAGCCGGTGCGGGACCTCGCGCTCGCCGGGCTGGCCAAGGTGGTGAACTTTCAGGACTGCGCCTATGGCGCGCTGTATCTCGACCGGCTCGATACCGTGTTGGCCCGCGATGATGCCGCGCAGGGCTGGGCGCTCTCGGCGGCGGCGGCGAAATACATCGCCAATGCCATGGCCTATGACGACATCATCCGCGTGGCGGACCTCAAGACCCGCGCCCCGCGTCTGTCGCACATCCGTCAAGAGATGCGCGCGGGCGACGAGAACCTGCTGCAACTGACCGAATATTTCCACCCCCGCGCCGAAGAGATCGCGGGGCTCATGCCCGCGCGGCTCGGCGCTAAGGTGGAGGCGAGCGAGACGTGGATGGCCCGGCTGAACCGCTGGTTCGACAAGGGCCGCCGTCTGCGCACCGACCGGCTGCCCGCCTTCCTGATGCTGCATTTCCTCGGCGGCCTGAAGGGCTACCGGTTGCGCACCCACCGCCATGCCCTCGAGGTCGCGCATCTGGAGAACTGGCTGCGCCGTTGTTTGGCCGAGGTGGAGAGTGACTACGTCCTTGCCGTGGAGTTGTTGAAATGCCGCCGCCTGATCAAGGGCTATTCTGACACCCACGCGCGGGGTCTGGGGAAGTTCGACCGGGTGATGAATGCCGTCGACCTGCTGCGCGGGCGTGACGACGCGGCGGAGTGGATCGCGCGGCTGCGCGAGGCGGCGTTGCAGGATGCGGATGGCAAGGCGCTCGACGGGGCCATCGCGACCGTTCGATCCTTCGTGTGAGATGCCCGTTTTCTAAGCGGTCGCGGGGCGGATCATGCGCAGAGCGGCCTCCGGCGCCCGCATCGCAGTTGACCAAAGGTCAGCACCGCGCCTAGCTGGGCGCAGTCAAGGGGACCGCTGCCATGGAACTATCACATCTCATCGCCTTCAACATCGCGCTCATCGCGTCGATCCTCAGCCCCGGCCCGGCCTTTCTGATCGCGTTGAAAACGACGCTGAGTTCGGGGCGGCAGGCGGGCGTTGCCGTGGGGGCTGGCCTCGGCCTTGTGGCGTCGTTCTGGACCCTCGCCGCGCTCTTGGGGTTGGAGGCCGTCTTCCTCGCCTTCCCATGGGCCTATGCCATCGTGAAAACCGTGGGCGCAGCCTACCTGCTCTATGTGGCCTACGGCATGTGGCGCGGGGCGCGGGCACCGGTGACAAGCACGGTGACACCCGCCCGCCATGCGTTTCGGCAGGGGCTGATGATCAATATCCTGAACCCCAAATCGGTGCTTTTCGCCGCCGCGGTGCTGGTCGTCATCTTCCCCGAAGGGATGCGGCTGAGCGAGAACCTCTTGATCGTCGCCAATCACCTGATCATCGAACTGGCCTTCTACACCGCATTGGCCTTCGGCATGAGCCGCCCTGCCGTCAGCCAAGGCTACCTGCACGCGAAGGTCTATTTCGACCGCATCGCCTCGGCTGTGCTGGGGCTTTTGGGGCTGCGGCTGCTGCTTGCGCGTTAAAGTTCGGCCTCCCACCGGCGCGACAGGCGCATGGCGCCGTTGATGATGCCGACCATGGAGTAGGTCTGGGGGAAGTTGCCCCAGCCCTCACCAGTGGCAAAAGCGGTGTCTTCGGACATCAGGCCAAGGTGGTTGCGCGCCTCCAGCAGCTCTTCGAACAGTTTGCGCGCTTCCTCTTCGCGGCCAATCCGCGCCAGCGCGTCGATGCGCCAGAAGGCGCAGACGTTAAAGCCCACCTCCGGCACGCCGAAATCATCAGCCTCTTCGTATCGCAACATGAAGGGGCCGCGGCCCAGCACTTCGGAAAGACGTTCGACCGTGGCGATGAATCGCGGGTCTTTCGGCGGCAGAAAGCCGACCTCGCCCATCAGCAAAACGCTCGCGTCGAGGGTGCTGCCGCCGAAGCTTTCGACAAAGGCGCCGCGTTCCTCGGACCATGCGTTGTCGAGGATCTTGTCGCGGATCACCTTGGCCCGCTCGGCCCAAAGGGCGGCGCGGTCGTCCAATTTCAGATGCCGTGCGATCTTGGCCAGACGGTCGCAGGCGGCCCAGCACATCAACGACGACGAGGTGTGAATCCGCGCCCGGCTGCGCAATTCCCAGATGCCCGCATCGGGCTGGTCGTGCAGCTCCCAGGCCTGTTCGCCGAGCGGCTCCAACTGCTCATAGGCGGTGCGCCCGGTGTTCATCGGCAGCCGGTGATCGAAAAATGCCGGGGCGGCGCCGAGGATGATATTGCCATAGGTGTCATGCTGGAAATGCTCATGCGCCTGATTGCCGATCCGCACCGGACCCATGCCACGAAATCCCTGTAGACTAGGCGAGATACGTTCGGTCAGCGCCGTCTCAAGCCCCAGCCCCAGCACCGGCTGGATATGCCCGCCCTCGGCATCGGCCACGGCGTTCATCAGCCATTGGAAATAATGTTCCAGCGTGCGGGTGGCGGCGAGGCTGTTGAGGGCGCGCACGGTGAAAAACGCATCGCGGACCCAGCAATAGCGGTAATCCCAGTTGCGCCCAGAATCCGGTGCTTCGGGCAGCGAGGTGGTGATCGCGGCGATCACCCCGCCCGTGGCCTCGTAGCTGCACAGTTTCAACGTGATCGCGGCGCGGATGACGGCCTCCTGCCACTCGAAAGGGATCGCCAAACGCTGGGTCCAGCGCTGCCAATAGCGGGTCGTCTTGGTGCGGAAGGTGGTGCCGATCTGCTCAGGGCTGTCCGACAGGGTCTCATCGGGGCCGAGGATGAAGGTCATCTCACCTTCGAGATTGATCATCCGCCCGTCGAGCACATGATCAATCGGCGCATCGGTGGTCAGGCGCATGTTCTGCTCTGGCCCGACGAAACGCACATGGTTGGAGCCGCGGGTGAGGGTGGGGGCCACTTCCCCCCATTGAAAGCGCGGCTTCAGCCGCATCCGCACACGGGGAGAGCCTTCGATACGCCGCACCTGCCGCACCAGCATCTGCGGGCGAAAGCTGCGGCCATAGGCGGTGAAACGGGGGCAGAAGTCGACAATCTCGACCGCGCCTTTGGGGCTGCGCAACACGGTGCGCAGGATCGCGGTATTGGGCAGATAGCTCTGCTCGCTCTCGGTCATGTCTTCGAGTTCGACGGCAAATTCCCCGTCGCCCTCTTGGCCCGCGCCATGGCCCATCAGGCTATGAAAAACCGGATCGCCGTCGAAACGCGGCAGGCAGAACCAGTTGATGGCCCCTTCGCGGCTGACCAGCGCCGCAACCGCGCAATTCCCGATGACACCCAGATCCATAAGTCCCTCTTTTCTATTCATGATGCGCCTGCCGGGCGGGCCGGATCAGCGCAAAATCTCTTCCAGCCAATCGGCAAAACCGGCCACGTCTTCGATGCGATGTTGGGCTTCGGTCGGGCCTTGGCCGATCTTGATGCCAAAGCCACCCATGGCCTGCGCCGCGCGAAAGCCGTCTTCATCCGTCACGTCATCGCCGACCATCACGGGCAGGCGGTCCGCAAAGGCGGGAGAGGCCATGAACCGCGCCACTGCGCCGCCCTTGTCGACACCTTTCAAGGCGACCTCGCTGACCATCTTGCCATGCAGACCGCGCAGGCTGGAGTCTTCGCCGACCAGCGTATCGACGAAGCCGCGACAGGCGTCTTCTTGATCCGGGGCCTTGCGGTAATGCAGCGCGATCGCGCCGGGCTTGCGCTCGGATGTTACCCCATGCAGCACGGCGAATTCCTCGACCCGGTCGATGACCGGGGTGGGGATGCCCGCGCTCTGCTCCGGCGCGTGATCGTCCGCGGTGCTGAGCCGCAGCTCCAGCCCATGCGATCCCGAGACCGGCAGGCGCAGCGCGCCCAAGATACGGTCCACATCCGCCATGGCCCGGCCAGAGATCACCGCCACCGCCCCATCGGTCTTTGCGACGAGACGGGTCAGCAGATGGCGGGTCGCCTCCGGCAGACAGGCGTCTTCGGGGTTGTCGACAATGGGGGCGAGCGTGCCGTCGAGATCAAGGAAGAACGCATGGCGCTCGACCGGGATCACGGGCGGCAGATTGCGGGGCGACAGGGTGGTGCTATCCATAGGGGCCGGTCTATCCGTTTCGTTGCACGGGCGTTCCCCCAGAAACCTATGCGCCAGCGCAGCGAAATCAACGGATTTATGCTGCAACTGCGCAGAGATGCGCGATGTGCGCCGCGGGAACCCAGCCGATGCGCCCGCGTTGATCAAAACGGGGGCAGGCCCCAGACGCCACCCCGCCTATCGCAATCGGAACCCCAGATGACCGCACCGTCGACGCTCAGGTACTACCCCGACAGCAAACCCGGCATCGCTCGGCGGCGCTGCGGGCGGGGTTTTTCCTATCACGCGCCCGATGGCCGCTGCATCAAGGACAAGGCCGAGCGGGCGCGGCTGGTGAAACTGGCCGTGCCCCCGGCATATGAGCGGGTCTGGATCAGCCCCTATGACAACGGTCACCTTCAGGCGACCGGCTTCGATGCGCGGGGCCGCAAGCAATACCGTTACCATCCGCTTTGGTCCGAGGCGCAGGCGCAGGAGAAATACGCAAGCCTGCCCGAGTTTGCCGAGACCCTGCCGCGCATCCGCCGCCGCGTGCGCCGTGATCTCAAGGAGGAGTTGGGCGAACGTGATTTTGCGCTGGCCGCCGCCGTGGCGATGATCGACCGGCTGTCGCTGCGCGTCGGCAATCAGGTCTATGCTGAAACCAACCGGACCTATGGCACGCTGACCCTGAAACGGCGGCATCTGGTCCTGCGCGATGGGAAGTTGCAGGCGTCTTTCATGGCGAAGGGCGGCAAACGGGTCCGCCGCCAGATCGCCAACCGCACCCTGATGCGTGCGCTGGAGAAAATTCGCGACCTGCCCGGCGCGGACCTGCTGACATGGCTCGACGAGGAGGGGCAGCCGCGCAGTCTGACCTCCACCGCGCTGAACGATTACATCGCCGAGGCCGCTGGCACCGAAGGCTTCTCGGCCAAGACCTTTCGCACTTGGGCCGGGTCCGTCGCCGCCTTCGACGTGGCGCTGAAAGAGGACAAGCCCAGCATCAAAGCCATGGCCGAAGCCGCCGCCGAACGGCTGCACAACACGCCCACCATCGCGCGTAACAGCTATATCCATCCGCAGGTGATCGAACTTTGCCAGACCCCGCAAGACTTGCCGGACCCGCCCGATATCGACGATATGACCCAAGCCGAACGGGGGCTGCTGGCCTTTCTGCGCGCGAAGACGTGAACTTGAATTGACAATTCGGGCGAACTTTCACCGCGCTCACGCATTGTTAACATGAGTAGCGCTGTTAACATGAGTAGCGCTGTCGCCCGACGTTAGAAGGACCAGAATTTCATGAGCGATACAGGTCGGCCAACCCTCAGCGGCGTCCTAGATGAAATGGAGCATCTTTCCGGCGGCGCGGATCGGCAAATCACCGTGGAAGAGATCATTGATTGTCTGGGCAAACATTCCTTTGCCTCGACTATTCTTGCTTTCAGCCTGATCTCAACCTCACCCGCCAGCGGCATTCCGGGGATCACGGCTTTCATCGGATTGGTGGTGCTGTTTCTGGTGGTGCAGATGATCTTTGGCCGCGACAGCCTCTGGCTGCCCGGTTTCGTCATGCGCCGCGACATCGCCGCGAAGAAACTCCGCGAGGGGGTGCGATGGCTGCGCCGCCCGGTGGATTTCGTGGACCGCTATCTGCATGAGCGCTCGACCTTCATCCTGCACCGCCCGTGGATTTACCTGCCCCTGTTCATGGTGATGGCCCTCTCGATGTTCATGCCCTTCATGGAGGTCGTGCCCACTTCCGGCTCCATCGCGTCGGCGATGATCGCCATCTTCGCGGCCGGCTATCTGATGCGCGACGGGCGGGTGGTGATCCTGTCGATGATCCTGATGTCGCTGCTGCCTGTGGGGGTCGCGTGGTTCTTTCTTGGGCGCTGAGAAATTAATTCCGGCCCTAGGCCATTCTGCACCTGCAAAAGATTTGACCAAAGGCGCTCAAGCTGGGAACCTTTACCGACCTAAACCATTAAACCGTTAGTGGTGGTCGGCGTTCCGCCTAATCAGGCTCGGCGACCGAAAATGATTGTTCCCGAGGCATAAAATGGCTGGCAGATTAATTGTAATCTCAAATCGCATCCCATCGGAGGCCGCCCCTTCCGGTGGGCTGGTTTATGCGCTGCATGAAACCCTGCGCAAGATCGGCGGCATTTGGATCGGGTCGCACCCCGAAACCACGGAAACCCCCGCCAACAGTCTCAGCGAATATGGCGATCAGGGCAATTACACCCGGCTAAGCTTTAGCCTAACCCCCGAAGATTACAAGAATTTCTACCTCGGCTTCTCGAACTCGGTGCTTTGGCCCGTCTGTCACCGCCGCGGCGATCTGGTCAAGCTCGACCGCGGGTTCGAGCGGGGCTATTGCGCCGTCAACGCGCGCCTTGCCCGGCAGGTGATGGAGGTGGCCGAGCCGGACGATATGATCTGGGTTCACGACTATCATTTCTTCCCCCTCGCCACAGAGCTGCGCAAGCTGGGCTTCACCGGTAAGATCGGGTTTTTCCTGCATATTCCCTTCCCCGCCTTGGGCGATATGGGCGCCCTCCCGCGGGAGGCCAATCTGGCGCATTGGCTGGCGGATTATGACCTTGTGGGCCTGCAAACCCGCGCCGATGTGGCCCGCTGTCTTGAAATGTTCCGGGCTGAAACTGATTCCGAATTCCTAATGGATGGCACGATCAAATGCGGCTCCCGCGCGGTGGCGCTGCGGTCTTTCCCCATCGGCATCGACGTGGAGACCTTTGTGAAGGCCGCGCAGGGCGGCAGCGCGCAGGACCGTCTGGCCGACGATATGGCGGGTGACATCGTGATCGGCGTCGACCGGCTGGATTACTCCAAAGGTCTGCCCAACCGCTTCCGCGCCTTTGGCCGCTATCTCGAAACCCGGGATGAGCGGGAACGCCGGGTGAGCATGGTCCAAATCGCCCCGCCCAGCCGGGAGGAAGTCGCTGCCTATCGCGAGTTGCGCTACGAGTTGGAAGAGCTTGTCGGTCGCGTGAACGGGGAGCATGGAGAGATCGACTGGACCCCGCTGCGCTATATCCACCGCAACCTTGATCGCAACCTTTTGGCCCGTCTCTATCGCCGGGCGCGGGTCGGGATCGTGACGCCCTTTGCCGATGGGATGAACCTTGTGGCCAAGGAATATGTCGCCGCGCAGGACCCCGAAGACCCCGGTGTGCTGATCCTGTCGCATATGGCCGGCGCTGCCGAGGACCTGACGGATGCGATTCAGGTCAACCCCTATGACATCGAAGACATGAGCGAAGCGCTCAAGACCGCGCTCGCCTTGCCGCTGGAAGAGCGCAAGCGCCGCCATGCCAGCTGCATGGCGCAGGTGCGGGCCACGGATGTGAACCTCTGGAGCCAGCATTTCGTCGACGCTTTGAAAGCCTGCAAGCCGACGCTCGTGGTCAAGCCCCGGGCGCGGGAATGGACAGACGCCTAGCGGCGGGGGTCACTCTTCCGGCGCATAGACCACCGCGGTCTCCCAACCGCTGCATTTCTCGGCAAGGCCCGCAGGCAGCGCCAGATCGGTAAAGAACATATCCACCTCCCGCGCCGAGGCAATGCGCGCGGGGGCGGAGCGTTTGAATTTGGAATGATCGGTCACCAAAAAAAGTCTTGCGCGACTGCGCGATGATACATTGGCTGACGCCGACTTCTTCGATGTCGAAGTCGAGCAGATCACCATCCGCGTCCATTGCCGAACAGCCGATCACCGCGATGTCGAATTTGAATTGGCGGATCGTCTCGATCGTTAGATTGCCGACCAGACCGCCGTCCATCCGGCGCAGTGCGCCGCCGGTTAGCACGATGCGGCATTCGGGATTGTCGACCAGAATATTGGCCACGTTCATGTTGTTCGTCACCACCATCAGATCGCGGTGGTGAAGCAGGGCGCGGGCCACGGCCTCGGTACTGGTCCCGATATTTAGAAAAACCGAACAGCCGTCGGGGATATGTTCGGCGCAGGCGCGGGCGATGCGATTCTTGGCCTCTTCATGCAGATTGCGCCGCTCGGCATAGCCGATGTTGCTGGCCCCCGAGGGCAGCACCGCGCCGCCATGGACCCGCTCAAGCTTACCGCTGTCGGCCAGTTCCGTAAGGTCACGGCGGATGGTCTGATGGGTCACGCCGAAATGTTCGGCCAGCCCATCGACGGTGACTTTGCCTTCGCGCCGGGCGATTTCAAGGATGTCGGGATGGCGGAATGTCTGTGAAATGGGCGTCGCTCCTGCCTGCTGTTGGCGCATTATCTCCAGTGTTTTGGCTAACGCAAGCAATCGCGCAGCAAGACACGTTTAACATGTTCGCTATGCTGGAGAAACGAACATAAACGAAAATAATTCTTGTGCAGATGAGAGTCGTTTCGTAACACTGCCCCAAATTGGACAGTCTGAGCTGGGGGAGGGCCGGATCGTGAACCAACAGCCCGATAGCCATATGGCCGCTGCCCCGGTCGATCTATTCGTCATCGGTGGTGGCATTAACGGCGCCGGGATTGCGCGCGACGCGGCAGGCCGGGGTCTGAGCGTGACCTTGGCCGAGATGAACGATCTGGCCTCGGCGACCTCTTCGGCCTCGACCAAGCTTTTCCACGGCGGGCTGCGCTACCTTGAGTATTTCGAGATCGGCCTCGTGCGCCACGCGCTGACCGAGCGCGAGGTGCTGCTGAAGGCGATGCCGCATATCTCTTGGCCGATGCGTTTCGTGCTGCCCTATCACCGCGACATGCGGTTCGAGGGCGACACGCCGACCTCTAAGCTGCTGCGGTTGTTCATGCCGTGGATGCGGGGCCGCCGCCCGGCATGGCTGATCCGACTGGGCCTGTTTCTCTATGACAACCTCGGCGGGCGTAAAATCCTGCCCTCCACACGCAGCCTGTCCTTGCGCGGCACGCCCGAAGGGGCGCCGCTGGAGGACCGGTTCGAGAAGGCTTTTGAATACTCCGACTGCTGGATCGAAGACTCCCGCCTTGTGGTGCTGAACGCCCGCGACGCGGAACTGCGCGGCGCGCGCATCATGACACGGACCAAAGTCGTCTCTGCCGACCGCAGCGCCGATGGCTGGGCGGTCACGGTAGAGCATGGCGCGGATGGCCAGCGCGAGGTGATCCATGCCAAGATGCTGGTCAACGCGGGCGGCCCGTGGGTCGGCGACATTATCCACAACACCGCGCGGCTGAACTCCTCCGAAGGGGTGCGGCTGGTGCGCGGTAGCCATATCGTGACCAAGCGGCTCTACGATCACGACAAATGCTATTTCTTCCAAGGCACCGATGGGCGGATCATCTTCACGATCCCCTATGAGCAGGATTTCACCCTGATCGGCACCACCGACGCCGATCATCCTGATCCGTCCGTCACCCCGGAATGCACGCCCGAAGAGCAGGACTACCTGATCGACTTCGTGAACGGCTATCTCAAGCAGGACATCACCCGTAAAGACATCGTCTGGACCTATTCCGGCGTGCGACCGCTTTATGACGATGGCGCCAGCAGCGCCACGGCGGCGACGCGGGACTATACCCTCAAGGTCGACAAGACCGGCGGCGCGCCGATCCTCAATGTCTTTGGCGGTAAGATTACGACCTACCGCAAACTGGCCGAAGACGCGCTGGAGTTGATCGCGCCGCATTTCGACGGGCTGTCGGGCCATTGGACTGCGGGCGTTGCCCTGCCCGGCGGTGATTTCCCGGTGGACGGCGTGGCGCAGTTGATCGCGCGGCTGAAAGCGGATTATGACTTTCTGGATGAAAGCTGGGCGGCACGGCTGATCCGCGCCTATGGTACGGATGCTTGGGCGATGGCGGGCGAGGCCAAGACGCTGGCGGATATGGGCGAGCATTTCGGGGCCACCCTCACCGCGCGCGAGGCCGCTTGGCTGATGAACAAGGAATATGCCCTCAGCGCAGAGGACGTCGTCTGGCGCCGCAGCAAGCTGGGCCTGCGAATGGACGAGACGCAGATCGCGCGTCTTGATGAATGGATGCAGATGCGCGCGGCGAAACAAGCCGCCTCTGCGGCGGAATGAGGGGAGGTCGAACGTGAGTTTGATCCTGAAGAACGTGTCGAAGACGGTAGGCGGCCAAACGCATATCTACCCGACCGACCTGACCTTGGAAAAGGGCACGATGAACGTGCTTTTGGGCCCTACATCCTCGGGCAAGACGTCGCTGATGCGGCTGATGGCGGGGCTCGATGTGCCGGGCACGGGGCAGGTGATCTGGAACGGCGAAGACGTGACCGGCATGCGGGTGCAGGACCGCAAGGTCGCCATGGTCTATCAGCAGTTCATCAACTACCCCTCGATGACGGTTTACGACAACATCGCCTCTCCGATGAAGCTGGTGGGCAAGTCGAAGGATGAGATTGATCGTGCCGTCCGCGAAACCGCCGAGCTGATGCAGCTCACCCCGATGCTTGACCGCAAGCCGCTGGAGCTTTCGGGCGGCCAGCAGCAGCGCTGCGCCTTGGCACGCGCGCTGGTCAAGAATGCCGGGCTGGTGCTCTTGGATGAGCCGTTGGCCAACCTCGACTACAAGCTGCGCGAAGAACTCCGCGCCGAAATCCCGCGTATCTTTGAACGGGCTGGGTCGATCTTTGTCTATGCCACGACCGAGCCGGAAGAGGCGCTGCTTCTGGGCGGCAATACCGCGACGCTCTGGGAAGGCCGCGTTACGCAATTCGGCCCGACGCCGAGCGTCTACCGCCGGCCCGAGAATGCGACCACGGCGCGGGTGTTCTCTGACCCGCCGATGAACTTCCTCAGCATGACCAAATCGGGCGACACGCTGCGGTTCGACGGCGGTGAGATGGCGGCGCCCGCCACGATGGCGAGCTTGCGCGACGGCGAATATACCGCCGGTTTCCGCCCCAACCACCTCACGCTAAGCGCGCAGCGCCCGAGGCCATCGGCTTTGACGCGGTGCTGAACGTGACCGAGATCACGGGGTCGGAGACCTTTATCCACCTCGATTACCACGGCGCGAAATGGGTCGGTCTGGTGCATGGCATCCAGCATTTGCAGCCCGGCCAGCCCCTGCCGGTTTATCTGGACCCGGCGCATATCTACCTGTTTGACGCGAACGGGGCGCTCGTCTCGGCCGCGCCCTATGCGGAGGCGGCATAATGGCCAAGATCACGCTTGATAACCTCGCCCATTCCTATCTGCCCAATCCCAGCGGTGAGGATGATTTCGCCCTCAAGGAATTGAACCACGATTGGATCGACGGCGAAGCCTATGCGCTTCTGGGCGCCTCGGGCTGTGGGAAATCTACGTTGCTCAACATCATTTCGGGGCTTTTGCAGCCTTCGCAGGGGCGCATCCTATTCAATGACGTAGACGTCACCCATGCGCCGACCGCCGAGCGCAACATCGCGCAGGTTTTCCAGTTCCCGGTCGTTTACGACACGATGACTGTACATGACAATCTGGCCTTCCCGCTGCGCAACCGTGGCGCGGATGCCTCTTATGTTGCGTCCCGGGTCCAGCAGATCGCCAAGATGATCGGCATGGAGGATGAGCTGAACCGCAAGGCGCGGGGCCTCACAGCAGATGCCAAGCAGAAGATTTCGCTGGGCCGCGGCATGGTGCGCGAAGACGTGAACGCGCTCTTGTTCGACGAGCCGCTCACGGTGATCGACCCCCATATGAAGTGGGAACTGCGCACGCAGCTCAAATCGCTGCACCACGAATTCGGCCACACGATGATCTACGTCACCCACGACCAGACCGAGGCGCTGACCTTCGCCGATAAGGTGGTGGTGATGTATGATGGCCGCGTGGTGCAGATCGGCACGCCGCAAGAGCTTTTCGAGCGGCCTGCCCATACTTTCGTGGGCTATTTCATCGGCTCGCCGGGGATGAACCTCTTTGACGCGCAGATCGCGGGCAATGCGGCGCAGGTCGCGGGCACGAGTGTCAATTTGAACAAGACCTACGCCCCCAAGGGCCAGAAAACGCAACTGGGCGTCCGGCCCGAATTCGTTCGGATCAATGGCGAAGGTCTGGGCCTTCCGGCCAAGGTGACCCGTGTCGAGGATGTGGGCCGTCACAAGATCATCCGTCTCGACGTCGCAGGCCAGCAGGTCAGCGCCATCGCCGAAGAAGGCGCGTCGGTGCCGAGCGAAAACACCGCGATCAGTTTCGATCCGGCGGGCATCAACGTCTATGACGACGACTGGCGCATCAGCGCAGAGGGAGAGGCCGCATGAACAAGACCGTCAACCAAAAGGCATGGTTCCTTGTCCTGCCGGTGCTGATCCTCGTGGCCTTTTCGGCCGTGATCCCGCTGATGACCGTGGTCAACTACTCGGTGCAAGACACCTTTGGCCGGAACGAGTTTTTCTGGGCCGGGCTCGAGTGGTTTTCCGACATGCTCGACAGCGACCGGATGTGGGACGCGCTTGGCCGTCAGTTGATCTTCTCGGGCGTCATTCTGGCAATTGAAATCCCGCTCGGCATCTTTGTTGCGCTCAACATGCCGAAAAACGGGTTCTGGGCCAGCTTCTGCCTTGTCCTGATGTCCCTGCCGCTGCTGATCCCGTGGAACGTGGTCGGCACCATCTGGCAGATCTTTGGCCGGGTCGACATTGGCCTTCTGGGCTATACGCTCGACAAGCTGGGTATCACCTATAACTACACCCAAGACATCACTTCGGCGTGGATCACGGTTGTGGTGATGGACGTCTGGCACTGGACCTCTTTGGTGGCGCTCTTGGCCTATGCCGGTCTGCAATCCATTCCAGACGCTTACTATCAGGCGGCCAAGATCGACCAAGCCAGCCGTTGGGCCGTGTTCCGCTACATCGAACTGCCCAAGATGGCGGGCGTGCTGATGATCGCCATTCTGCTGCGCTTCATGGACAGCTTCATGATCTATACAGAGCCGTTCGTCGTGACCGGCGGCGGGCCGGGCAATGCCACGACCTTCCTGTCGATCGACTTGGTGAAAATGGCCATCGGCCAGTTTGACCTCGGCCCCGCAGCGGCGTTCAGCCTGATGTATTTCCTCGTGATCCTGTTGATTTCATGGGTGTTCTACACCGTGATGGTCAACCTCGACAAAAGGGATGGTGTGTGATGACCGACACAACCGTGCAAGCCCCCGGCGCCGCGCCCATTCCGGGTGACGTGACCGCTGCCAAACGCACCCGGCGCAGCCGCTTCCGGCCCAAGGGCTCGGTGGTGGTGATGACGCTGTACCTGCTGTTTCTGATGCTGCCGATCTATTGGCTCATCAACATGAGCCTCAAGACCAACGCCGAAATCCTCGGGTCCTTCTCGCTCTATCCGCGGGACCTGACGCTGGCGAACTATGCCAAGATCCTCACCGATCCGAGCTGGTACATGGGCTATGTGAACAGTCTGATTTATGTGGTGATGAACACGGTGATCTCGCTCGCCGTGGCGCTGCCGGCGGCCTATGCTTTCTCGCGCTACACGTTTCTGGGCGACAAACACCTGTTCTTCTGGCTGCTGACAAACCGCATGTCGCCGCCCGCCGTTTTCGCGTTGCCGTTCTTTCAGCTCTATTCTTCGGTCAATCTCTTTGACACGCATATCGCCGTGGCGCTGGCACACTGCCTGTTCAACGTGCCGCTCGCGGTTTGGATCCTCGAAGGTTTCATGCGCGGCGTGCCGAAAGAGATCGACGAGACGGCCTACCTCGACGGCTATTCCTTCCCGCGTTTCTTTATCCGCATCTTTACCCCGCTGATCGCCAGCGGCATCGGGGTCGCGGCCTTCTTCTGCTTCATGTTCTCATGGGTGGAACTGCTCTTGTCGCGCACGCTGACCTCCGTCGACGCCAAACCCATCGCCGCCACCATGACCCGTACGGTCTCCGCTTCCGGCCTCGACTGGGGCGTCTTGGCCGCGGCGGGTGTGCTGACCATCGTGCCGGGCGCGCTGGTGATCTATTTCGTCCGCAACTACATCGCCAAGGGCTTTGCCCTCGGGCGGGTATAAGAGAGGAGACCGCCCATGTCTTGGATGGCTTGGACCATGCCCACCGCGATCTTCTTCGGTGTCATCGCGCTGTTACTCGTGACCTTCACGATCCTCGCGATCAAATTCCCTGAGACGCCCCGTGTGGGCATCCTCAGGATTGAGACAACCCGTGGTGACCGTCTGTTCATCACGCTTCTCGGCTCGGCCTTTATCAATTTGATCTGGCTGGGTTTCGAGGCGGGTCCGCAGCCCTATGCGCTGCTGGTCTGCCTTGCCTATGCCGCAGCCGTATTTCGCTGGGTCTAGGCGCTATCACGGCGGACCCCGGGCAACCGGGGCCGCCATACGACACGACCAAATGTCTAGGGAGGACATAATGAAACGATCTGTCATGAAATCGAGTACCGCTTTGGCGGTCACGCTCGGTCTGCTCGCCGGGCCAGCATTCGCGGATATGGAAGCCGCGAAGAAGTTCCTCGACGAGGAAATCGAACGCTCCGCGCTGAGCCGCGAAGAGCAGGAAGCGGAGATGCAATTCTTCATCGACGCTGCCGAGCCGTTCAAAGGCATGGACATCAAAGTCGTGTCCGAGACCATCACCACCCACGAATATGAAGCCAATGTGCTGGCGCCGGCCTTCAGCGCGATCACCGGCATCAACATCACCCACGACCTGATCGGCGAGGGCGACGTGGTTGAAAAGCTGCAAACGCAGATGCAGTCGGGCGAGAACATCTACGACGCCTATATCAACGACTCTGACCTGATCGGCACCCACTGGCGCTACAAGCAGGCGCGCAGCCTGACCGATTGGATGGCGAACGAAGGCAAGGACGTGACCAACCCCGGTCTCGATCTCGATGACTACATCGGCCTTGATTTCACCACCTCGCCCGATGGCGAACTGTATCAGCTGCCCGACCAGCAGTTCGCGAACCTTTACTGGTTCCGCCAGGACTGGTTCACCGATCCTGAGTTGATGGCCGAGTTCAAAGAGAAATACGGCTATGACCTGGGCGTGCCGGTCAACTGGTCCGCTTACGAAGACATCGCCGAATTCTTCACCGGCCGCACCATCGACGGCGTCGAAGTCTACGGCAACATGGACTACGGCAAGAAAGACCCGAGCCTTGGCTGGCGCTACACCGATGCGTGGCTCTCCATGGCGGGCGGCGGCGACGTGGGTGAGCCCAACGGCCTGCCGGTCGACGAATGGGGCATCCGCGTTAACGAAAACTCGCAGCCGGTCGGTTCCTGTGTGACCCGTGGTGGTGCCACCAACGATGCGGCGGCGGTCTATGCGATCACCAAGTCCATCGAATGGCTTGAGAAGTACACGCCCCCCGCAGCCGCTGGCATGACCTTCGGCGAAGCCGGTCCGGTGCCCGCGCAGGGTGCCATCGCCCAGCAGATGTTCTGGTACACCGCCTTCACCGCCGACATGGTGAACGACAGCGCCAAGGCCGTGCTGAACGAAGATGGCACGCCCAAGTGGCGCATGGCCCCCAGCCCGCATGGCGCCTACTGGAAAGAAGGCCAGAAGGTTGGTTATCAAGACGTGGGCAGCTGGACGCTGATGGAAAGCACGCCCGTCGACCGCGCCAAGGCCGCATGGCTCTATGCGCAGTTCGTGACCTCGAAAACCGTGGACGTGGAAAAGGCCCATGCCGGTCTGACCTTCATCCGCGAGTCGACCATCCAGCACGACAGCTTCACCGAACGCGCGCCGAAACTCGGCGGTCTGGTGGAATTCTACCGTTCGCCCGCGCGCACCGCATGGTCGCCCACAGGGACGAACGTGCCGGATTACCCCAAGCTGGCGCAGCTGTGGTGGCAGAACATCGGCGACGCGATGTCGGGTGCGAAAACACCTCAGGAAGCGCTCGACAGCCTCTGCGCCGAGCAGGAAAAGGTCATGGAACGTCTTGAGCGCGCAGGCGTCCAAGGTGATCTGGGTCCGAAAATGAACGAAGAGCGTGAAGCCTCCTACTGGCTTGAGCAGGAAGGTTCGCCCGTTGCCAAGCTCGACAACGAAGACCCCGAGCCCGAGACCATCAGCTACGAAGAGTTGATCAAGTCCTGGCAGTAAGCCAAACTTTCGGGGGCCGGGACGCAGCAGCGTTCCGGCCCCTTTTTCGTTTCATCCAACATCCGGGGGCCGCGCCATGACCCATATCCTCGCCATTGATCAGGGAACCACCTCCTCGCGGGCGATCATCTTTGACGGCGACATGAAGGTCGCCGCCACGGCCCAAGAAGAGTTCCCGCAGCATTTCCCTCGCTCCGGCTGGGTTGAGCATGATCCGGGCGATCTGTGGTCGACCACCGCTGGCACCTGCCGCGCGGTGATCGAAAAGGCCGGTCTGCGCCCCGATGACATCGCCGCCATCGGCATCACCAACCAGCGCGAGACGACGCTGGTCTGGGACGCGAAAACCGGCAAGCCGGTCCATAACGCCATCGTCTGGCAAGACCGCCGCACCGCCGATTTCTGCCGCGCGCTGCGCGAAAGCGGCGACGACAAGATCATCACCGAACGCACCGGCCTTCTGGCCGATCCCTATTTCTCGGGCACCAAGCTGAAATGGATCCTCGACAATGTCGAAGGCGCGCGCGAACGGGCGCGGGCGGGCGAGCTGCTTTTCGGCACCGTCGACAGCTATCTAATCTGGAAGCTCACCGGCGGCGCGCGACATGTGACTGATGCCACCAATGCCGCCCGCACCATGCTCTATGACATCCACAAAGGCCGCTGGAGCACGACGATCTGCAAGATGTTCGACGTGCCGCTCGAAATGCTGCCCGAGGTGCAGGACTGCGCCGCCGATTTCGGCACCACGCGGCCCGACCTCTTTGGCCGCGAGATCCCAATCCTCGGCGTCGCGGGCGACCAGCAGGCCGCGACCATCGGGCAGGCCTGTTTCCAGCCCGGCATGATGAAATCGACCTATGGCACCGGCTGTTTTGCCCTGCTGAACACGGGCGAGACGGCGGTGACCTCGACCAACCGGTTGCTCACCACCATCGCCTACCAGCTTGATGGCAAACCGACCTATGCGCTCGAAGGCTCGATCTTCGTCGCCGGGGCCGTGGTGCAATGGCTGCGCGACGGGCTCAAGATGATCCGCGAGGCGGGCGAGACTCAGGCTCTGGCCGAGCAGGCCGATCCGCATCAGAACGTGGTGCTGGTGCCTGCTTTCGTGGGCCTCGGCGCGCCCTATTGGAACGCCGAATGCCGCGGCGCGATCTATGGGCTGACGCGCAACTCCGGCCCTGCGGAGCTCGCGCGGGCGGCTCTCGAAAGCGTGGGCTACCAGACCCGCGACCTTTTGGAAGCCATGCAGGCCGATTGGGCCGCCCAAGGCCAGCCGGGCGAGATTGCGACCCTGCGCGTCGACGGCGGGATGAGCGCCAGTGACTGGGCGATGCAGTTCCTCTCGGACGTGATCGGCGCCTCGGTGGACCGCCCCGATGTGCTGGAGACTACCGCGCTTGGGGCCGCGTGGCTGGCCGGGCAGCGGGCGGGCATCTACCCCGATATGGAGGGTTTCGCCCGCGAATGGGCGCTCGACCGGCGGTTTGAAACCCAGATGGACGAGGCCGCGCGCGAAGAGAAATACGGCGCTTGGCAGCGGGCTGTTCAGGCGACGTTGCAGTTCTGATGCAGAGGATGTCCCCTTTCGGTTTCGCCACCGCCGGGCGCATCCGCTTTGGGCGCGGGGTCGCGGGTGAAGCGGCCTCAGCCGCGCGGGGTTATGGACGGCAGGTGCTTTTGCTGCGCGGCGGTTCGGTCGCATGGGTCGATGAACTGGTGCGCGATTTGGCGGCGGCGGGCTGCGAGGTGAGCCAGTTGCGCAGCAGTGGCGAGCCGTCGGTCGACGACGTGCGCGCCGCCGTGGCGGCGGGGCGCGGCGCGGATGTGGTGCTGGGCGTGGGCGGTGGCGCGGTGATCGATCTTGCCAAGGCGGCAGCGGCGTTGATCCCGTCGGAGTGCGACGTGATGGAGCATCTCGAAGTCGTGGGCGGGGGCAGGCCCTTGCAGGCCGACCCGCTGCCGATGATCGCGATCCCTACCACCGCAGGCACCGGAGCCGAGGTGACCAAAAACGCCGTCATCGCCGTGCCGGAGGCCGCGCGAAAAGTCAGCCTGCGCGACGACCGTATGCTGCCGCGTCTGGCCTTGGTCGACCCGGCGCTGACCGATGGCGCGCCGCGTGGGGTGACCTTGGGCTCCGGCCTCGACGCGCTGGTGCAGGTGATCGAGCCCTATCTGTCCAGCAAAGCCAACCCGCTGACAGATGCGCTCTGCCGCGCCGCGATCCCGCAGGGCATCACCGCGCTTAAACGTCTGGCTGCGGGAGAGGATCCAGCCGCGCGGGATGCGCTGGCCTATGTCAGCCTCTCGGGCGGTTTGGCACTGGCCAATGCGGGCCTCGGGGCCGTGCATGGGCTGGCAGGTGTGATCGGCGGGCGTTTCGGCGCGCCGCATGGGCTGATCTGCGGGCGGCTGTTGGGGCCGGTTCTGGCCGCGAACGCGGATGCGCTCGGGGTCTCGGCCCGCTTCACGGAAGTGCAGATGTGGCTCTCCGATGGGTTCGACCTGCCTGAGGAAGGCACGTTCGACGCGCTGACCGCCTTGCTCGATGATTGGGGGCTGGAGCGGTTGAACCAATGGATCCCCGAAGATGCGGATCTGGGCGAGACGGCCCGCGAGGCGGCGGCCTCTTCCTCCATGCGTGCGAACCCTTGCGTGCTTGAGGCGGAAACCCTCGAAGCCTGCATCCGCGCAGCAATGTAGCGGGCAGGGGCCACGGCCCCCGCCCGGCAGTTTTAGGCGGCGCGCGGCGGCGTATTGCCTTCGCCCAAGTCCCAGAACACGCCCGCCATCACCCGCAGCGCATCGCGGCAGACGGGTTTCAGCACATGTTCATCCGGCGCGTGCTGCGAACAGCTGCGGTAGGAATGCGGCACCCAGACGGTGGGCAGACCCAAGATATCGCTGAAACTGTCATTAGGCAGCGAGCCTGCGAGGTTGGGCAGGATATGCGGCGCTTTCCCGGCGCTTTTCGTCAGAGAGTCGGCCACGAATTTGACCCAAGGGTGATCCGCATCCAGCCGCGTCGCGCGGAAAAAGCCGCGGTCATGCGGTTCGATCCGGACATCCTCGAACCCCTGTTTATCAAGGTGCCGGCGCAGGGCGGGCAGGATGTCTTCGGGGTCGGTGCCGACCACATAGCGCAATTGGCAGGTGGCCGTCGCATGGGCCGAGATCGCGTTGACCGGCGCTTCGGGCACGCCGCTTTTCATCGCGAGGATGGCAAAGCTGTTCCAGCCGTAGGCGCGCTCGACCGGGGTCAGGTCTTCTTCGCCCCAATCGCTGTCGATGGCGGGGCCATCGTCGCTTTCGATCGGCAGATCTTTCAACGCCGCGCGGACCGAGGGGGTCAGGCTGTCGGGCCGCCACTCGGGGATCTGGATTTGTCCGCGTTTGTCGGTGATGGTCGACAGGGCCTGCGCCAAGATCATTGCCGGATCGGCAAGCAAGCCACCCCAGTTGCCCGAGTGATGCGCGCCTTCGCGTTTGTCGACGATCAGATCAAACGACACGCCCCCGCGCGAGCCCATGAACATGGTCGGCACTTCAGGTTGCAGCCGCGGCCCGTCCGAGGCGATGAGCACGTCGGCGGTCAGTTCCTCGCGGTGTTCGGCAAAGAACTCGGGCAGGCCCGCGCTGCCGGTCTCCTCGCTCATCTCGATCACGATGCGGCAGTTGAAGCCGAGCTTGCCGCGGGTTTTCAGCACGGCTTCGATGGCGGCGATGTTGATCAGGTGCTGGCCCTTGTTGTCGGCGGTGCCGCGGCCATAAAGCTTGTCGCCCTCTTCGACCAGTTTGAAAGGATGCAGCCCCTCGCGCCACTGGTCGGTCTGGGCGCGGATCACGTCGCCGTGGCCATAGGTCAGCACGGTCGGCAGGTCATCCCCCTCGCGGCGCTCGCCCACCAGAAAGGGGCCGCCGCGCGGGTCGGGATTGTCGTGAAAGCTGCAGGCAAAGCCCATCGCCGTCAGCCGCGGCTCCATCGTCTCGACCAGATAGCGTTTCAGTTCGGGGGCTTGGTCAGGGTTCTGGCTCTCGGTCTCGTACGAGACGAGGTTGGCCAGTTCGGCTTGGAATGTCCCCTCATCGAAATAGGTCGAGATCGCTTCGATCGCTTGATCGCGGGTCATGCTTCAATGTCCTTTGTCATATCTTCGGAAATGGCGTCGCCCCAAGGCGACATAATCTCGGTGCAGCCGGAATTCTGCCCGCCCGCGCGCATCACGCCTGCGGGGCAGGCGAAAGCGTAGGGGAAGATCGTGCGTTTGGTCTCGGCGACCTCATTGTTCTCGCGCAGCCGGTCGAGCACATCGCGCGGCAGGCTTTCATCGGCGATGAGCTGGTTGGCGTCCGAAGCGTCAATGCGCGGCGCGTGGAAACTGTCTTCGAGCGACATGTCAAAATCGGTGACAAAGGAGGACAGTTGCGCCACCGCGCCCAAAATCTTGCGCCCGCCGGAAGCGCCGAAGGCAAAGCGTTTGTCGCCCTGTTCGCCGATCACCGGGCAGACGTTCATCAGGCAGCGCTTGTTCGGGCCCAGCGAGTTCGGGCGGCCCTGAACCGGGTCGAACCACATGATGCCGTTGTTCATCAAAAAGCCGGTGGAGGGAGAGACGACGCGGGAGCCGAAGATCGACAGGAGCGTCTGCGTCTGCGCCACCATATTCCCGTGACGGTCGACGACCGAGAAATGCGTGGTGCAGCCCGGTGCCTCGGGGCTTTCGCCGGTGTCGCCCATGGAGCCCAGACGGCGGGCATAGGCGCCTTTGAGCGCCTCGGCCATGGCGGCATAGCTGTCGGGGCCGGGGACGTTCCCGAGGTCTTCGGTCGCGAGGGAAGCAAAGGTGTCGCGGAAGGTCGGCCCGGCGGTCAACCCCGGCACAACATGGAAGCGCGCGTCGCGGTAGGCAAAGTCGAGCGGCGCGCTGAACTCGGCGCGGTAGGCTTGCAGGTCGTCGTGGCTGAGGCAGCCGCCCTTGTCCTGCACATCCCGCGCCATCGCGGCCCCGAGGTCACCATCATAGAGCGCGCGCGCCCCGTGCCGCGCGATCTGGTCAAGACTGTCGGCCATGCGCGATTGGTCCAGCCGTTTCTCGGCCAGCGCGGTCCAGCCGCTGATCGTCGGCCACTGCCCGTCTTCCAGAAAGAGGTCCGCGGCATCCGCATCCTGCGCAAGGGCGCGCGTGCAAGAGGCGATGACCAACGCGGCATACCAATCCACCAACAGACCCTTGCGGGCATGTTCAACCGCTGGGGCAAGCAGCTCGGCCCAAGGCATCTTGCCGAAACGTTCATGCGCTTGGCCCAGCCCGTCGACCACGCCGGGCACGGCGATGGCGGTGGCGCCTTGGACGTTGCGGTCCCCCTCCACATGCTCCCACGGGAAGAGATCGCCCGCCTTGCCCCGCCCGCTCAGCGGATAATTCGCCGGATCAAGCGCGCCGGGGCTGCGCATGCCGTGGTTCAGTGCATGGGCTTGGGCTTCCTCGGCGCGCCAGAGCATCATCGCCCCGCCGCCCGCAGGGCCGCTCATCCAAGGTTCCAACACGCCGATGACGAAAGAGGTGGCCACAGCCGCATCCACCGCATCGCCCCCTGCCGCAAGCACCTCGGCCCCCGCGATTGCTGCCAACCGATGCTGCGCGGCGACGACGCCATGTTCGGTTTCGATGACGGTTTTGCGGGTTTGACTGCTGTGCGACAGGTTCGATGACATGGGATTACTCTTGTTCGTACATGGGGGTTTCCGGATCGTGCAGATGGCAGGCGACATGCCCCTGCGGGATCGGGGTGTGACGCGGCGCCTTTTGCTTGCACAGATCCGTCGCGCGCGGGCAGCGCGGGTGAAAATGGCAACCGGGCGGCGGCGCGATCGGGTTCGGGTAGGCCATGCCAAGCTGCGTGTCCGGCACGCCCAAACCGGGTTCGGGCGTCAGCACGGATTTCAAAAGCGCCTTGGTGTAAGGGTGACGCGGCGCGTCAAAGAGCCCGGCGACCGAGTTCTGCTCGACGATCTCGCCCAGATACATCACCGCCACGCGGGTGGCGAGATGTTCGACCACCGCCAAATCATGGCTGATGAAGAGATAGGTCAGGCCGAACTCCTCGCGCAGCTCGCCCAGCAGGTTGAGGATCTGGCTTTGCACCGACACATCCAGCGCCGAGGTCGGCTCATCGCAGATCACCACCTCGGGCTTCATGATGAGCGCGCGGGCAATGGCCACACGCTGGCGCTGGCCGCCCGACATCTGGCTGGGGTAGGTGTTGATCACCCGTTGCGGCAGGCCCACCACGTCGAGGATCTCTTTGACCTTTTTCTTGCGGCTCTCCTCGTCACCGATGTTGTGCACCCGCAGCGGCAGAGAGATCACGTCATAGATGCTCTTGCGCGGGTTGAGCGAGGAATAGGGGTCCTGAAAGATCGGCTGGATCCGCCGCGCCAGCGCCAGACGGCCCTGCTGCGTGATCTCTTCGCCGTCGATCTTGACGTGACCGGCGGTCGGCTGCTCCAGCCCCAAGAGGATTTTGGCGAGGGTGGATTTGCCGCAGCCGGATTCACCGACGAGGCCCAGCACCTCCCCCTTGCCCAATTGTAGCGACACGTCATTCACCGCCGTGAGCGGTTTGACCTTGCCGAACATGCCCTGTTTCACCCGGTAGGTCTTGCTGACGCCGGAAAGCTCCAGCACCGGGGGTGTGTTTACGCTGTCCTTCATACGGTCAGCTCCTTCTCGGACTGGCGTTTGCCATCGGGGAAAATGCAGCGGAAGGCGTGGTTGCCGTCCTCGCGTTTGGGAATGTCGCCACGGCATTCGGCGACGGCATGGGGGCAGCGGGTACGGAAGACGCAGCCCTCAACCTCGCCCACGAGCGAGGGCACGATGCCCGGGATCGTGCCCAGTTTCGCGCCGCGGTCGGTCTTGCCGGGCAGCGGGATGCAGCGCAGCAGTCCGCGGGTGTAGGGGTGCGAGGGCGCGTTGAAGATGTCTCCGACCGGGCCGGTCTCGACCAGTTCGCCCGCATACATCACCGCGACCTTATCGGCCACCCGCGCCACGACGCCGAGGTCATGGGTGATCAGGATCACGGCCATGTTCATCTCGCGCCCCAGATCGTGGAGCAGTCGCAGGATCTGCGCCTGAATGGTCACGTCGAGCGCGGTGGTCGGCTCGTCCGCGATGATCAGTTCCGGCTCGCACATAAGCGCCATGGCGATCATCACGCGCTGGCGCAACCCGCCCGAGAGCTGGTGCGGGTACTGCGACAAACGGCTCTCGGCGGCGGTGATGCCGACCTTTTCCAAAAGCTCGATGGCCCGGTCCCGCGCCTGCTGGCGGCTGACCTTGCGGTGCAAGAGCAGCGCCTCGGCCAATTGGTCGCCGATGGTGTAGGCGGGGTTGAGCGAGGTCATCGGCTCTTGGAAGATCATCGACATCCGCGCCCCGCGCAGCTTGCGCATCTGGCCTTGGCTGGCGGTGGTCAACTCGGTCCCGTCAAAGGTCATCCGATCTGCGCGGCGTTTGATGGATTTGCCCAAGAGCCCCATCAGCGCCAGCGAGGTGAGCGATTTGCCCGAGCCGCTTTCGCCGACGATGCACAGGGTTTCGCCACGGTTAAGGTCGAAGTCGATCCCGCGCACCGCATGCAGGGTGCCGCCGCCCGTGGGAATGTCGAGCCGCAGGTTGCGGACGCTCAGAAGTGGTTCTGTCATGGGTCAGCTCCGGTTTTCGGGGGCGGTGACGTCGCGCAGACCGTCACCCATCAGGTTGATCGCCAGCACCAGCACGAAAAGCACGGCGCCCGGGATCAGCACGAGCCACGGCTCGAACAGCATCATGTTCTTACCTTCGGAGACCATGAGCCCCCAGCTCGGCGTCGGCGGTTGCACCCCAAGGCCGAGGAAGGACAGTGCGGCTTCCAGAAGGATCGCATGGGCCATCTCCAGCGTCACGACGACGATCAGGTTGTTGGCGATGTTGGGCATGATCTCGGACAAGAGGATGCGCGGGGTGGAGGCGCCGATGACCTGTGCCGCGGCAACATATTCGCGCCGCCGCACCTGCATGGTCGAGGCGCGCATGACCACCGCGAAACGGTCCCACAGGAGCAGGCCCAGCACCATGATCACCACTTGCAGCGATCCGCCAAGGATCGCCACCACGGCCAGTGCCACCAGTACCACCGGCATCGCCAGACGCACGTTGATGAGGAAGGTGACGACCGCGTCGACCTTGCCGCCGAAATAGCCCGCAGCCACGCCCATGGCGGTGCCGATCAGGCCCGAGATGAGCGCCGCCACGGCCCCGATCAGCAGCGAAATCCGTGCACCGTAGATGAGGCGCGACAGGTAATCGCGGCCCAGATGGTCGGTGCCCAAGGGATGCTCCCATGTGCCGCGCATGAACACGGGAGGCTCCATCCGGGTCATCAGACTTTGGGCATAGGGATCATGCGGTGCAATCCAGGGCGCGAGGATCGCGATGATCGTGAGGATGATCAGAACGACCGCCCCGATCAGCAGACCTTGGTGCCCAAAGATGCGCTTGCGCAGCATCTGGCCGGGGGTCGGGCCGGTGATTTCGTCCAAAAGGCTGTCATGTGTGCTTGCCGTGGCCATGTCAGCTGCTCCTCATGCGGGGGTCGAGCCATGCGTTCAGCACGTCTGCGAGGAAGGTGAAAACAATGTAGAACATCGAGAAGATCAGGATCAGCGCCTGCACCGTGGGCAGGTCGTTACGCGCGATGCTCTCCCACGCCAGATAGCCCGCGCCATGCAGCGCGAAGATCGACTCGACCACGATGGAGCCACCCAGCATGAAGCCCATCTGCACGGCGGCGAGGCTGACCACCGGGATGATCGCGTTGCGCAGCGCATGGCGGAACAGCACCCGGCGCTCGTTCGCGCCCTTGGCCCGCGCGGTGCGGATGTAGTCGGAGTTCAACACGTCCAGCATGCCCGCGCGCGTGAGACGCATGATGGCGGGCATGGCGTAATAGCCCAACACCACGGTCGGCAGGATGAAATGCCGCCATGTGTCGGTGCCCGAAGGCGGCAGCCAGCCCAGTTGGATGGCGAAGACCACGATCAGGATGAGGCCGAACCAGAAGCTCGGCATCGCCTGACCGGCAACCGAGATGAAGAGCGCCACACGGTCGATGATCGAATTGGGGCGGATCGCGGCGACCACGCCCAAGGGCACGGCGGTCAGCAACGCGAAGGTGATCCCGCAGACGCCGAGCGTCATGGTCACGCTCAATCGGTCGGCGATGAGCGAGGCGACGGGCAGGCGGAAATAGTAGCTTTCGCCGAAATCGCCCTGAAGGGCCGAGAACAGCCATTCGCCATACTGCACCAGCATGGGCCGGTCAAAACCATAGAGACGGCGCAGGGCCTCGATATCTTCGCCACTGGCGGTTTCACCGGCCAGCGCGGCGGCGGGGTCGCCCGACAGGAACAGCAGGCTAAAGCTGATAAACGACACGGTGAAGGCCACGAGAAGGGCCAGTCCCAATCGTTTGAGAATGAATTGAAGCACGGGTGCAACTACCTTGAGGCTGCGCCGCAGGCGAGGGCCTGCCGCGTGGGTCTGGGTTGGGTGCGGAAGGGGAGAAGGGCAGGGGCACCGATCACGGCGCCCCCGCCGATTGGTTTACTTCCAGCTGGCCGTGGTGAAGCGCAGGACTTCGTCGGCTGTGGGCGTGTATTCCACCTCATTGGTGGTCACGTAGTTGGTGTTGTAGGAGAACATCGGCGCCCAATAGGCTTCCTCGGTGATGCGTTCGATCGCCTTGGAGTAGTTCTCTTTGCGGACCTCGGGGTCGGTCGAGCTGTCGGCGATGTTGAGGTATTCGAGCGTCTCGTCGTCCATCGCGTAGTCGAGCGAGCCATGTTTGAAGAACTGGCTGACCATGGCGGAGGCGTCGTTGATCGAATAGCTGCCCCATGTCTGGAACGACACGGCGGTTTCGCCCTTCATGTTCTGCTCCCGCAGGGCGGAATACTGCAACATCTTGAAGTTGGTATCGATGCCCACGGCGTTCAGGTAGCTGGTGATCGCCTCGGCATATTCACGGTCGCGGTAGGCGTAGAAGTCGATGGTCAGACCGTCTTCGTAGCCCGCCTCGGCCAGCAATTCCTTGGCCTTCTCGGGGTTGTATTCATACTTCACCGCCGCGTCTTCGTCGCAGCCGAACTGGCTGGGGAAGCAGGGGGTGTAGACGACTTTGGATTTGCCTTTGAGCAGCGCGTCGACCAGTTCCTGACGGTTGATCGCATAGTTCACGGCCTTGCGCACGCGCACGTCGGTAAAGGGGCTGTCCTCGGAGCGGCCCGCCGCGTCCAGCGTCAGATAGCCCACGCGCATGGTGGATTCGTTGGAGACTTGGAACTCATCCCGCTCGGCCAGTTTCTCGGCTTGGTCCGATGGCACCTGCCAGATCAGATCAAGCGAGCCGCTGAACAGTTCCGCCATCTGCGTGTTCACATCCGGGATGGTGCGGATGTCGATGTTCTTGATGCTGGGCTTGCCCTTGGGGCTGTCGTGGTAGCCCTCATAGGCTTCCAGTTTGAAGTGCTGGCCGGGGACGACTTCGGTCACCTTGTAAGGGCCGGTGCCGACGGGTTTCAGGCCCATGCCTTCGGGGCCGGCTTCTTCGTAATAGTCGCTGGGATACATCGAAACGGGGCCGGAGAGGAATTCAATCGCCGCCGGGAACTTCTCTTTCAGCATGATGCGCACGGTGTAGTCGTCGACCTTCTCAGCCGATTTCATCCAGTTCACGTTGCGCTGCGTTTTCACGCCATTGGCCTCATCGGCGACGTAGTTCACGGTAAAGACCACGTCATCGGCGGTGAAGTCCGAGCCGTCGTGGAATTTCACGCCTTCGCGCAGTTTGAATTCGATGGTCGTGTCGTCGATCCATTCCCATTCGGTGGCGAGGTTGCCCATGTATTCGTTGGTGACCGGATCGCGGTAGATCAGACCATCCCAGACCGCGCGTTGCAGCACCACGCCTTCGCGGGACGAGTTGAAGTAGCTGTCGACGTTCTCAAGCTCTTTGGTGAAGGCGACATTCAGCGTGTCATTGGCTTTGTCCGCCCAAGCCGCGCCCGTGGCGGCGGCCAGAACAAGCCCGGTGATGGTTGATTTCAGGACCGTGGATTTCATGGTCAACTCCCCTGCTGGTTAACGAATTCGGTTCCGTATCTTTTTGACTTGCGTACCGTATCATATAATAATACTTTATATCGCAATACGATTAATAAACGCAATCAGATCGACATACGTCAAGCCCCGGTTTGAACAATTGGGCCAGATTTCGGGGTAGGTGATTGGAAAAGAAGCAAAATACCCTCTACGTCGGGTCGCTTGCCAAGGGGCTGCGGCTGCTCCGCGCCTTCGATGAATCGCATACGGAATTGTCACTGGTCGAGCTTGCCGCGCGCAGCGGATTGGATAAAAGCGCGGTTCAGCGGCTGGCGAATACGCTGCATATCGAGGGCATGTTGGAAAAGGATCCGGCCACGCGGCGCTACCGCCCGTCCCATGCTTGGTTGGAGCTGGCCTATGCCTATTACTGGTCGGATCAATTGGTGGGGCAGGCGATTCCCAAGCTGATCGACCTCAGCCAAGAGATCGGGGAGACGGTGAACCTCGCCGAGCTTTCGACCGATCACATCATCTACGTCAGCCGATTGCCCTGCCAGCGGACCTATTTCGCGGCGACGGTGATCGGACGGCGGCTGCCTGCGCTTTCGACGTCGGCGGGGCGGGCGATCATCTCGACCTTCTCGCCCGAAGACCGGGAAGACGCGATCGAGACTTGGCCGCTCAAACCCTTCACCGCGCGCACCACGATGGACCGCGCCACGATACGCAACAGCATCGGTGAGGCCGTGCAGCAGGGCTATGCGATCTCCAGCGATCAGATGATTTTGTCCGAGATCGGGGTGGCCTGTCCGATTACCGGCCCCGATGGGCGGGCCTTTGCGGCGGTGCAATGTTCGGTCTCGGCGCATACTTGGACGCGGGAGCGGATCAGGGCCGAGATTCTGCCGCGCCTGCAGGACACGGCGAACGCCATTTCACCCTCATCGCAGGTGCATCGGCGCTAGAAAAAGGGCCGGAGCATTTCTGCTCCGGCCGGTGTCTTCTTATTCCCAGTTCAGCTTTTCTTCGCGCTGCCAGAACCGAAGTTTGCGGCAGGTCTGAAGGAACGCGTTCGCATTATCGGCAGAGACCTCCATCGTCCCTTCGTCCTTCTCAATCCCGGCGGCGTTGAGCAGCGGATCGGCGGCTGTGGTCCAAGCGATGAACTTGTTATGCGCAAAGGCGTCCGAGACGAAATCCTGCGCCGGTTTGTTCTTGGCGATCTTATCGGCTTTCTCTTCACCGAAGACCAAGGCCACCGCGTCAAAGACCACCGACGGGCCACCGTCGATCTTCTCATCCGCTTCGCGGGTGCTGCCGTCCGAGAGGGTCACCCCTTGGATATGCGGCGTCACGATGGCGACCATCGCGCCCTCATCGGCAAAGGATTTTTCCAAGGCTTCCACCACCGAGGCATCCGCGCCTTCGGTCAGGAACAGACCCAACTTGCGGCCCGCGAAGCTGTTCGGCGCGTTCTTCAGAATGCTGAGCGCATCCGAGGGCGGCAGATCGGTGATCGGCTCCCGCGCGGGTTTGGCGGGGTCCGGCATCTCGGTCACGCCTAAGCCTTCGGCCACCTGTTTCGCCAGATCGTCATGCACGTTCATCAGATGCGAGAGCATCCGCAGGCGAATGCGCTCTTCCTGACATTTCGACAGCTCGAAGGTATAGGCCGCCGCGATATGCTGCTGCTCGATCTCGGTCTGGCTGATGTAGAACTGCCGCGCTTGGCTGTAGTGGTCGGCGAATGTCTCGGAGCGCACGCGCTGTTTCGTACCTTCGACCTCTGCCGGGTAGCTCTGGAAACCAATCTGTGGGTTCTCGCGCGGGCCGCCATCCTCGCCCCAGCTGTTGGGCTCGTAGTTCACGCGGCCCTTGGGGTTGTGCATCGCCATATGCCCGTCTTGCTGGAAGTGGTGGAACGGGCATTTCGGCGCGTTGATCGGGATATGGGTGAAGTTCGGCCCGCCGAGACGCTTAAGCTGCGTGTCGAGGTAGGAGAAGTTCCGCCCCTGTAGCAGCGGGTCATTCGTGTGGTCGATCCCGCGGACGATGTTCTGGGTGCAAAAGGCCACCTGCTCAGTCTCGGCGAAGAAGTTGTCGACATTGGCGTCAAGCGTCAGCGTCCCGATGATGCGCACCGGCACCTGCTCTTCGGGGATGATCTTGGTGGCGTCGAGGATGTCGAACTCGAAGTTATCGGCGAATTCGTCGTCAAAGACCTGAATGCCCAGATCCCACTGCGGGTAGTCGCCCGCGTCGATGGCATCCCACATGTCGCGGCGGTGGAAATCCGGGTCCGCGCCGTTGATCTTGAGCGCCTCGTTCCAGACCACCGATTGCAGACCCTGCTTGGGCTTCCAGTGGAACTTGACGTAATGCGATTTGCCCTCGGCATTGACCAGCCGGAAGGTATGCACGCCGAAGCCTTCCATAAAGCGGAAGGAGCGCGGGATCGCCCGGTCGGACATCTGCCACAGCGTCATATGGATCGCCTCGGGTGAGAGCGAGACGAAATCCCAGAAGTTGTCATGCGCCGACTGGGCCTGCGGGAAGCCACGGTCAGGGGCGGGTTTGACGGAGTGGATGAGATCGGGGAACTTGATCGCGTCTTGGATAAAGAACACGGGGATGTTGTTGCCGACGAGGTCCCAGTTGCCCTCTTGCGTGTAGAACTTCGTCGCGAACCCGCGCACGTCGCGGGCCAGATCGAAAGAGCCCTTGTTGCCTGCCACGGTGGAGAAACGGGTGAAGGTCGGGGTCTTTTCGCCGACGCGCTGGAAGATATCGGCGCAGGACAGTTCGGGGATCGCTTCCTTTAGCTCGAAATGCCCATGGACGCCGTAGCCGCGGGCGTGAACGACACGCTCTGGAATGCGCTCGTGGTCGAAATGAAACATCTTCTCGCGGAATACGTGGTCTTCCATCAAGACCGGGCCGCGCGGACCTGCTTTGAGTGAGTTCTGATCATCCGCGATCGGGCCGCCCTGCGCGGTCGTCATCGTCTTTTCGCGGTCCGTGGTTTGCTGGCGGGGTTCGCCGCCTTTGCCAAGTTCTTTGTCTGTCATGATCTTTCTCCACAGCGCCCCCGGAATATAATCGGGAGGATTTGTTGCTAATATGTGGCGGGCCGAGAGGACCGCTCCAGAGCCGGCGGTGATTGCCCGACCCTATGAGAGTTCAACCACCCCCGCGGCGAGGGGTTCCGATGCTTTTGCCGGGCGGGCAGGAAAGTTCTCGCGCGGGGGGAGATCTGCGGCCTCCAATGCGAGGGGAGCGGCTGTCTCACGGACCGCGGACTTGTCCAAAAAGCCCCGCAGCAGCGCGATATGCGCGGGCAGTTCATCGACCGGAATGCGTTCAGCCTCTGGCACCTGCACCGGCCAGCAGCCCAAACCCCCCCGGCGCAGTTTCTCCAGCAAGCAGCCCGCATCCGGCAAACAGTCATCGGCCAGATAGCCCGCCCCGCTCAGCCGGTTGCGCAGCGTATCGGCCATGCCGCCTGCCGCCCGCCCGACAAGCCTGCAAGAGGCTTCGACCCAGACATCATTCGCGTGATGCACCCGGCGGCCCGCGGCCCGCAGGGCACGGATGATCGCGCGGTCCTCGCCACAGGGGATTGGGGCGAAACCGCCGACGGCCTCATAGGCATCGCGGGTGAAGCCAAGGCTGGCCCCCGGCGCTTCGCCGTGGCTGCCTTGCAAATCGGCGCAGTTCGGGGCGTGCCGCGCGTAGAGCGTGAGCACCAAGCGGCGGTAAGTCATTTCATGGGCCTCAAGCATTGGGTCTTGCTGCGCCAAACAGGCGGCCTCTTCGGGGTTCAGCGTGACCCTGCCGCAGAGGGCGTCAAAGCGTTGGAGGTGGTGAATGCTGCGCGCGACCCAATCGGGGCTGACGCGGCAATCGGCATCGGTGGTCAGGATCTGGCGCAGATGAGGCATCTGTTCCAAGGCCACGGCGCAGCCCTTCCGCCGTGCCGCGCCGACCCCCATTCCGGGGGGGAAGGTGAGATCGAGCACGGTGAGGTCGATGCCAAGCCGCCCCGCCGCCGCCGTGGCGATCTTGGCGGTGTCGTCATCGGTGTTGTTCACCACAAGGATTACGTGGACACGGTCGTTGCACTGGGGGGCAAGGGCGGTGAGGCAATCGCCGATCCGCTCCGCCTCGTTCCGGGCGGGGATGATGATTGCGGTGTCTTTCCAGCGCTCGAAACTCATCTGTCACCCTCCGGAAAGGCGCGGTCGATGCGGTAGTCCTCGGTCGCGCTGACGCAGGTGAAGGCATGGGTGTCGAGCGCCTTGGCAAAGCCGTTCAGCGCCTCCTCCCCTTGCAACGGATTGCCGGTGTCACCGCGCCAAGTCACGCAGATGATCTCGGCCTTCGGCCAGCGGGTCGCGATGTCGGTCGCCAGTTGGTCCAGCCCCGCATGATCCAGAAAATAGAGCACTTCGGAGAGGATCAGCAGATCGAAGTCCCCCTCGGGCAGGGGGCCGGGATAGAACCCTTGGACGAAGCGCCCCTCCGGCACCGCTTTGCGCGCGGCGGTCAGGGCGCTGGCGACCGCATCCATCCCGGTATAGCGCGCGCAGATGTCGATCAGGTGGCGTGCCAATTGACCATTGCCGCAGCCGAGTTCAAAGGCCGAGCGGTAGCCATCCTGCGAAAGCGCCGCCCGCGTCGCGGCGAATTTGGCCTGCTCATAGGCGCTATGTTCGAACCCCCAAGGATCGCTCGTCTCGGCATAGAGACCTTGAAGATGATCCAACCCCACACCCATCACGGCATCCTCCAAAAAATTTCGTCTTGCTGCGCGAAGAGGTTGATCATCGACTCGGGCAGAACGAACCCCTCGGGATCGTCTTGCACGACTTGGCCAAGCTGGCTGCGATGCGCGCGGATCGCAGCACTCTTGGCGTCGCGATAGGCGGCGGTGTCGAGGGTCAGGGGGGCGTAGCCTGCTGTGTTCTCGGCGAAGTTCGGATCATCGAAACGGCTCCACACCGGATAGCTATGAAAATGCAGATCGGGGCGCTGCGCGCGCAGGCCGTCGGCCAGTGACGCGGTGGTTTTATGGTCGCAGTGTTTGTCCTCGCGGGCCGGGACGAAGATGTGACGTGCCGTTTGCGCGTCGATCACCTGCATCAGCTCGGTCAGGATGGCGTCGGCAGGCACCTCGTGCAATTGGCTGTCGGGATGGCCGAGCCATGTCAAATCCGCCGCGCCGCCACCAAGGAGATCGAGCGCCTCTGCCAATTCCGCGCGCCGCGTCTCGGCCAATCGGGCCGGGGGCCATGCGCGGGAACCGGGGTGGCTTGCGCCGCCATCGGTCAGGCAGATGACATGCGCCCCGGCCCCTGCGAAAGCGCGGGCCAAAAGACCGCCGCAGCCGAGTGTTTCGTCGTCCGGGTGCGGCGCCAGTACCACGATCTTTTCGCGGCCCGACAGAGCCTCGGCGAGGGGGGCGTTATGGCTCATCCAAAGACACCCCAAACCGTCTGGTCACTCGAAAGCGCATGGCGAGCGGCGCGTTGTAGGAAGGCGTCGCGCGCGGCTTGGCGCAGATAGACCGAAAGATCGCGCGCCATGCGGCCCGTCTCGGAGGTTCCGGTGAAATGGCGCAACCCGAGGCTTTGCTCCACCGCTTTGATCGCGTCGAGGGCGACCTCCTCGGTATAAATCCGCGCGGCGATGGCGGTGCTGACGAGGGTCTCCTCCGCGCGGTCATCCGCATCGGCGAGAGCGGCGCGTTCGACCAATGCCATACCAGCCCAGACCCGCATCAGCACCTGCATCAGGCGGCTCAATTGGGCCTCGGCCTCAAGCCGGTCCATGTCCCGCAGCGCAGTGGCTGCCGCATCAATCAACCCCGCCGCGGCGCCCGCCTGAAGCGCTGCGATCCGCCAGACGCCGCCGACGAAATGCGGCTCTTTCAGATAGTCGCCGGGGGCGCCGATAAGCGCGTCATCCTCAAGAGGCAGGCCGGAAAAATCATAGGTCCCCGAGGCCGTTGCCCGCATCCCCAGCATGTCCCATTGCGAGGCATCGCCGCGGGCGGGGTCGGTCACATCGATCAGCGCAAGCTGCACCTCGGGGCCGGAATTGAGCGAGACGAGCGTATGGGTCACAGTGCCGAGGCCGGAAGCGAAGATCTTCTCACCCTTCAAAACACCCTTTTCGGAACGCGCCGGATTGCTGCCATCGGCCCCCCAAACGCCCAGAAGCCCGCCCTGCCGGATCACCTGTTTCGCCCGCTCCGCCTGCGCCGCACTGCCGTATAGGCGGATCAGGCGCAGCGCGTTGACGTGGCCCTCCCATAAACGGCCGACGCTGAGGTTGGCGGCACCGATCTGCATCAGCGCATGGGCGGTGCGCAAAGGGGCCGTGGCGCCATCTTCCAGCATCAGCCCCGCGTCACGCAGAATGTCGATAGAGCCGCTGATGGGGGCGGCGCCCGCCTCCTCGGCCCGTGCCGCGTGGCGCAGGGCCTTTCGAGCAGATTGCGAAAGGATATCCCTTTGCGACTGGGGCGGAAAAGGGTCGAAACGCGGCGCACTGTTCATGGCAGTGCCCGACAGCCGCGCAAGGATACACCTTTGAGATCAAGCGTCACGATACTGCCCCCCATTCGTGAAACGGGCAGCCTACGCGCGTGGCAGCACTGCCTTCGGGAGTGCAACCGTTCAACTTGTCTCTTGGTTCCCGCCTACGTTGCAACCGCGGCGGGGGGCGGATGTCAGCCCTCGGGAATCTCGCCCATCACCTTGGGCACATGGTAGCCCTTTTGCACCGCATCTCGCGCGCGCAGGCGCTGATACCACGCACGCACATTGGGATAGTCGGCAAGGTCGATCTGCTGCCATTCATAGCGCGACACCCAAGGCCAGCAGGCCATATCCGCGATGGAATATTCGCCGCAAATGTGGTCCCGCCCCTCAAGCTGTTTGTCGAGCACGCCGTAAAGCCGTTTGACCTCAGCCCCGAAACGCTCTTCGGCATAGGCCGCCTTGCCGGGGTTGAAATGCAAGAAGTGATGCGCCTGCCCGGCCATGGGGCCAAAGCCGCCCATCTGCCACATCAACCATTGCATCACCTCGGCCCGCCCGGCCTGACCCTCGGGCAGGAAACGGCCATATTTCTCGGCGAGGTAGATCATGATCGCGCCGGATTCCATCAGGCTTACCCCAGTGTCATGGTCCACGATGGCGGGGATTTTATTGTTGGGGCTGATCTTTAGAAACTCGGGCGCGTGCTGCTCATCCTTGCCGATGTTGATGGCGTGCACATTGTAGTCGATTCCCAATTCTTCGAGCAGGATCGAGACCTTGCGGCCGTTGGGGGTGGTCCATGTGTAGAAATCAATCATCGCTTCGGTCCCATATGCAGAGGTGCGTTTCGGTTTCTTGCAATGTTAAGCAGGCGGTTTGCGGCGGGTCAACGCAAGGAACCACAGCGGCCTGCGGGGGTTTTGCTTAACAAGGCACCAATTTGCGGAGCGAAGATGCAGAACAGTGACCCCCTAGCGCAGCCCGACATCGCAGATCGCGCGAAATCCGTTTTGGAAGTGCTTTGCGACCGCGACATTCACATCGCCACGGCGGAAAGCTGCACCGGCGGGCTGGTCGCCGCGTTGCTGACGGATATTGAAGGGTGCTCCCACGCGTTCGAGCGGGGTTTCGTCACCTATACGGATCAATCCAAGCATGAGCTGTTGGGCGTCGATCGGGCGCTTTTGGACCGCTGCGGCGCGGTTTCGCGCCCCGTGGCGATTGCAATGGCCGAAGGCGCGCAGGACCGTTCCGGCGCGCAGATTGCCGTCTCGACCACCGGGTTCGCCGGGCCGGGCAGCGCCGAGGATGAAGAGGGGCTTGTGCATTTTGCGCTTGCACGCGAGGGGTGTAACACGGTTCATCGGGCCGAGTCCTTTGGTGCCATTGGCCGGGATGCGATCCGGCAGCGATGCCTTGAAACGATTTTGGATATGTTGGAGGAGAGCCTGACGTGAGCAAAAGCCAAGCCGCCGCCTTTACCGCCTACCACCGTCATGGCTTTGTCCGGGTGGCGACCTGCACGCCGCATGTGCGGCCCGCCGATGTGGCTTTCAACCGCGACAGCCTGCTGGACGAAATGCGCCGGGCCGATGCGGCGCGGGTGGATTTGCTGGTTTGCCCCGAACTGTCACTCTCGTCCTACGCCATCGACGATCTCCACATGCAGGATGCCCTGTTAACGGCGGTGGAAGAGGCGCTTGGTGACCTGATCGAGGCCAGCGCCGAGATGACCCCCGTGATCCTGCTCGGCGCGCCACTGCGCCGTGAGGGGCGGCTTTACAATTGCGCCATTGCCATTTCACGCGGGCAGGTGCTCGGCGTGGTGCCGAAGTCCTACCTGCCCAATTACCGCGAGTTCTATGAGAAACGCTGGTTCGCCCATGGCCGTGACACCGGCGGAGAGATCACCGTCGCGGGCCGGCGAGTGCCTTTTGGCGATGACCTGATTTTCGAGGCGACGGACCTGCCCGGTCTGATTTTCCATGCCGAGATTTGCGAAGACCTCTGGACGCCGGCGCCGCCCTCGGCGGATGCGGCTCTCGGGGGCGCCTTGATCCTCGCCAATCTCTCGGCGTCCAATATCGTGATCGGCAAATCCTCTGACCGTCACCTGCTGTGCCGGTCGCAATCCATGCGCGCCTTCGCGGCCTATGTGTACTCCGCCGCCGGGCCGGGGGAGAGTACGACCGATCTGGCGTGGGACGGGCAGGGGATGATCCATGAGTTGGGCGATCTTCTGGCCGAATCCACCCGTTTCCCGCTGGAGCCGGAGCTGACCATCGCCGATGTAGATTGCGGGCGTATCCAGTCTGAGCGGATGCGAACGGGCAGTTTCCATGACGCCGCGCGGCACCGCGCGCCGGAATTCCGCCGGGTGACCTTTGCCCATCAACCGCATCACGAGAACGCCGGGCTGATCCGCCCCGTGCGTCGTTTCCCCTATGTGCCGAACCGCGAAAGCCATCTTGACCAAGATTGCTATGAAGCGTTCAATATTCAGGTCGAAGGGCTACGCCGCCGCTTTGAGGCGACCAAGGGCAAGACCATGGTCATCGGCATTTCCGGCGGGTTGGATTCGACCCATGCGCTGATCGTGGCGGCAAAAGCCTGTGACCGTATGGGCATCCCGCGCGACCGGATCCTCGGCTTTACCATGCCGGGTTTCGCCACCTCCGAGGGCACCAAATCCAACGCGTGGAAATTGATGCAGGCCATGGGGATCACCGCGGATGAGATCGACATTCGCCCCGCCGCCCGGCAGATGCTTGAGGATATGGATCACCCCTTCTCGGACGGGGAGCCGGTCTATGACATCACCTTTGAAAACGTCCAAGCCGGGCTGCGCACCGATTATCTCTTCCGGCTCGCCAACCAGCGGCAGGGCTTTGTCATCGGCACCGGCGATCTGAGCGAATTGGCGCTTGGCTGGTGCACCTATGGCGTGGGCGACCAGATGAGCCACTATGCCGTGAACACCGGCGTCCCGAAAACGCTGATCCAGTATCTCATCCGTTGGGCCACCCGCTCGGGCCAGTTTGACGCTGAGACGGACAAGGTCTTGCAAGCCATTCTGGACACCGAAATTTCGCCCGAACTGGTGCCCGCGGGCGAAGATGAAGAGATTCAAAGCACCGAGTCGATGATCGGCCCCTATGAGCTGAACGACTTCTTTCTCTTCCACACCATGCGCTACGGGCTCGCCCCGTCAAAAGTGGCCTTTCTGGCCTGGCACGCTTGGCATGATGTCGAGGTAGGGCGCTGGCCCGAGGGCTTTCCGCAGGGCAAACGCAACGCCTATGATCTGGAGACGATCCGCCACTGGCTCGAAAAATTTCTGCACCGCTTCTTTGCCACCAGCCAGTTCAAGCGCTCGGCCCTGCCGAATGGGCCCAAGGTCAGCGCCGGGGGGGCATTGTCGCCGCGCGGGGACTGGCGCGCCCCGTCGGACTCCGTTGCCACCCCGTGGCTGGAAGAGCTGCGCAGCAACGTGCCAGAGAGCTGGCCCCAGAGCTAAGCCGCGCTATTCCTCGCGGCTCAGCTCGCCTTCGACAAAGTTGGGGGTTAGCGGCGGTGCCGCGTGACGCTCTTGGGTTTCGGGATCGCTGCGCAGGGTCATGCGCAGCAGCCCCCATGCCACGATGGTCAACTGAAAGCCGCCAAGCGCCAGTGGCAGGCCCCGCGGCCCGAGTGTATCCAGCAGCACACCCGCCAGCAGCGGCCCGATCGCGGCGCCAATCCCTTGCATCAGCACCAGCCCGCCCGAGACGGCCACCACCGCCGAGCCGGGGGCGCGGTCGTTGACATGGGCGATGACGATGGATTGCGCGGGCAGAACCAGCCCGCCAATGGCAAAGCCCAGCACCAGCAGCATCGACCCCGAAGGCGCGGGGATCGGCAGGGTCAGCATCATCAAAGCACCGCCCGCCGCGGCCAGTCCTACGCCCAAGCCCCGGCGGCTCATCCGGTCGGAAACCCAGCCCAACGGGAATTGCAGCATCAGCCCGCCAATGGTGAAGGCCGCGATCAGCAGGGCGATGCGCGATTGGGTATAGCCCATCTCCTGTGCGAAGAGCGGTGCCAGCCCGTAGAACGTCCCGATAGAGGCCCCGACCAGCCCTGCACTGACCGCCCCGTAGGGCGACAGCCCCCACAGTCGGCGCAGCGACGGCGGCTCCTGCGCGCCTTCCGAGCGCGGCCCCTCTACACGGCTAAGCGAAATTGGCACCAGCGACAGCGACATCACGATGGAGACGAGCACGAAGAGGATGAACTCAGCCGGATCCCCGAGGTTCAGCAGGAACTGCCCCGCCGCGCCTGAGGCCATGCCGACCATGCCGTAGACCGCGAGCAATTTGCCCCGCTGCGCGGAACTGACCGAAGCGTTGAGCCAGCTTTCCGTCACGATGATCAACCCGGCAAAAGCGAACCCGGTCAGGCAGCGCACGGCGATCCAGACCCAAGGGTCGATGAAAGCCAAATGCATCAGCGCCGCCGCCGACGCGACAGAGGCGAGTGCGGCAAAGGTGCGGATATGGCCCACCCCGCTGATCAGCCGGGGTGCCACGAAGGAGCCCACGCTCAACCCCGCGAAAAAACCCGACATAATAAGGCCGGTGGTCGCCCCGCCAAACCCTTCAAGCCCCGCGCGCACGGCCAAAAGCGTGCCCTGCAACCCGTTGCTCATCTGCAAAAGCGAAAAGCCCAGTAGCAGTGTCGCCAGTGGTAGAACCGTCGCGCGCATGATGTCCCCTTGGTCTTCGATCCGGCTTGGGCCAGAATATGTGCGGCGGAAACGGAATTTCTAGTAATCAACCCCATTGCCCTTCCACCGGGCAGACTTCCGCGCCATAGTGATAGCAGCCAGCGGCCCCTTCGGGGAATGCCCAGCCAGTGATCAAGCAGAATTGACGTGCCTTTTTGGGGCCGATGCTCAATTATGCGCCTCGTAACATATTTTGAAAGCGCATCCCCCGTGAAAGCCCTGCGCCAATTTTTCGTATTTCTGCTGGTTCTCGTTGCGGGTCTCTACGCGATGTTAACCTATGTCCCCGCCTCCCGCCCCTATGTGGCGGAGACCGGCTTGCTCGATCTTCTGGGGATCGAGGAGGTCGCGGAGGCGCCACAGGCCTCTGGCCGGGGCTGGGGCGGCGGCGGGCCGTCGCTGGTCGTCACCGCCGGGGTCAGCGAAGAGACTTTGGCCGACCGGATCACCGCCATCGGCGACGGGCGCGCGCGCCGCTCCGTCACGCTGCGCTCCAACGCCGTGGGGGTCATCACCGATCTCAACCTGCCCGCCGGGCAGTTGATCGAGGCGGGCACCGTTGTGGCCCTGTTGGAGAATGAGGCCGAGCAGATCGCCCTGAAGCAAGCCGAATTGCAGCTTGAAAACGCCCAGACCGAGCAAGACCGCGTGGAGCGGTTGCAAAACACCGGCGCGGTCAGCGAAGTGCGCCTGCGCGAGACGGAACTGGCCCTGCAAAGCGCCGAGCTTGCGCTCAGCCAAGCGCAGTTCGATCTGTCGCAACGCCGCATCCTCGCGCCGATCTCGGGTTGGGTGGGGATCACCGATATCGAAGAAGGCGACCGCGTCAATGCGCAGGATCAACTCGCCACCATCACCGACCGCAGCGAGATCCTGATCGATTTCCGCGTGCCTGAGCGGGTGGTGAGCAAACTCTCCTTGGGCAAGGAAATCACCGTCACCCCGCTTGGCATGCGCGATTTGACCCTGACGGGTGAAGTCAGCGCCATCGACAGCGTGATCGACCGTGCCAGCCGCACGCTTCTGGTGCAGGGCCGCGTGCCGAACGAAGGGGACCAGCTGCGCGCGGGCATGGCCTTTTCGGTCAGCTTGACCTTTGTCGGCGATCCGTTTCTGGCGATCCCGCCGCTGGCGGTGCAATGGTCCTCGGACGGGCCGTTTGTCTGGACGGTACGGGAGGGCAAGGCGCACCAAGTCGCGGTCGAGATCGCGCAGCGCAACAGCAATTCCGTGCTCGTGCTGTCGGAGGATCTGACCGCCGATGATGTGGTGGTGACGGAAGGCGTGCAAACCCTGCGCGAAGGCGGCGAGGTGCGCGAGGTCAACCGCGCGGGCAGCGTGCAGTCAGATGCCGCCCCGACTGAGAAGACAACCCTATGAGCGCGGCCCCGACCGAGGACGCCACGCCGCCCGCGAGCACCGCCTCGGGCACCGCGCTTTTCGTGCGTCGCCCGATCCTTGCTTTCGTGCTGAACGCGCTGATCGTGCTGGCAGGTATCGCCGCGCTTTTCGGTGCGGAGGTGCGGGAGCTGCCCAATGTCGACCGGCCCGTGGTCACGGTCACCACGACCTTCTCGGGCGCCTCCCCGGAATCCGTCGATCAGGAGCTTACGGGGCGGATCGAAGGAGCCGTGGGCCGGGTCTCGGGCGTGCGGGCGATTTCATCGAACTCGCGCTTCGGGCGCAGCCGGGTCACCTTGGAGTTCAACGACAGCACCGACATCGACGTGGCCGCGACCGATGTGCGCGATGCGGTGGCGCGGATTGTGAACCAATTGCCCGAAGGGGCCGACCAGCCGCAGATCGTCAAGGCCGATGCCAATGCCCAGCCGGTGATGCGCATCGCCGTGACCTCCATGGGCCGCTCGCCGGAGGCGTTGACCAAACTGGTGCAGGACCGCGTCGAAGATCGACTGATCTCGGTCAACGGGGTGGCGGATTTGCAGGTCTACGGCGACCGTGAGCCGTTTTTCCGCGTCGATATCGACCAGTTGGAACTGGCCAGCCGGGGCCTGACCTTGGGCGATATCCAGCGCGCCTTGGCCGATGTGGCCTATGATGCGCCCGCGGGCGATCTGGCGGGCGACCGTCAGTCGATTAACGTGCGCACCACGGCCAGCGTCGTCACCACACAGGCGTTCGAGGCGATGGAGATCAAGCAGAACGTCCGGCTCGGCGATGTCGCCAGCGTCACGCTTGGCCCCGCCGAAGGGGAGACGATCCTGCGTGCCAATGGGCAATTGGGCCTCGGCATTGGCATCATCCGGCAGGCCACGTCGAACACGCTTGAGATCTCGCGCGATGTGCGCGCCGTGGTGGGGGAGTTGAACGAAACCCTGCCCGAGGACGTGCGGATTTTCGTCACCTCGGACGATGCGACCTTTATCTCAGGCTCGATCCGCGAGGTGCTCTCAACGCTGGCCTTTGCCGTGGGCATCGTGGTGGCGGTGATCTTTGTCTTCCTGCGTGATTTCCGCGCCACGCTGATCCCGGCGCTGACCCTACCGGTGGCGCTGATCGGCACTTTGGCGGCGATCTATCTGGTGGGCTTTTCGATCAATATCCTGACCCTGCTGGCGCTGGTTCTGGCCACCGGGATGGTCGTGGATGACGCGATTGTGGTGCTGGAGAATATCGTGCGCCAACGGGCGGCGGGCATGGGGCCGCGCGCGGCGGCGGTGCTGGGCACATCGCAGGTCTTCTTTGCCGTGGTGACCACCACGGCCACGCTGGCGGCGGTCTTTATCCCGCTGTCGTTCCTGCCCGGACAGGCGGGCGGGCTGTTTCGGGAGTTTGGCTTTACCCTCGCCATCGCGGTGATGCTGTCCTCGGTCGTGGCGCTCAGCCTTTGTCCAGTTTTGGCGAGCCGCCTTTTGACCAAACCCGCGGCAGAGAACCCGCGCGGCCCTGTCGTGTGGCTTGGCAACCTGCTTTACCGCGCCTATGCGGCGACCCTCAGATGGGCGCTGGCGATGCCCTATGTCGTGGTGCTGATCGCGGCCTTCGTCGCGCTGACGGCGGTGCTGGTCTCGGGCGAGATTCGGCAAGAGCTGACCCCGCGCGAAGATCGCGCCGTAGCGCTGCTCAGCGTCTCGGCCCCGCAGGGCGTCTCGCTTGATTATACGCAAAGCAAGATGCGCGAGATCGAAGACCTGATCACCCCGCTGCAAGAGGCCGGAGAGGTGACGAATATCTTCTCCATCACCGGGTTTGGCGCGGACAATCGGGGTTTTATGGTGTTCACGCTCGCCGGTTGGGAAGACCGTGCGCGCAGCCAAGATGAGATTGTGGGCGAGATCAACGGCAAGCTGCGCGGCATCGTGGGCGTGCGGGCCTTTGCAATTCAGCCGAACTCCCTCGGGATTCGCGGCGCGGGGCGCGGCCTGTCTTTCGCCATCACAGGCAACAACTACGAGCAATTGTCGCAAGTCGCACAGGCGATGGTGGACCGGTTGAGCGCGAACCCCGCGATGGGGCAGGTGCGGCTGGAATATGAACGCACGCAGCCGCAGCTTTTCGTGCAGATCGACCGGACGCTGGCCGCTGACCTCGGCGTCGACATCACCGGGCTGGGGCAGGCTTTGCAGGCGATGCTCGACGGGCGCGAGGTGGCATCGGTCTTTATCGACGACACCAGCTATGGCGTGCAGATGCTGTCGACCTCGGACCCGGTGAACGACCCGCGCGACCTTGAGAACGTCTTTGTCCAATCGGGCAACGGGCAGATGATTTCGCTAGCCAGTTTCGTGATCCTCGAAGAACGCGCCGTCGCGCCCGAGTTGGACCGGGAGGGCCAGAACCGCTCAGTCGAGATTTCCGCCGGGCTGACGCCGGGCCTGTCATTGGGCGATGCGTTGGAACAGGTGCGCGCGGTGGGGCAGGAGGTGTTGGACGATGAAAACCTGATCGTGCCGCTGGCCGAGGCCGCCGCGTTGGATCAAACCAGTTCGGGGCTTTTCGTGACCTTCGGCTTTGCGATCCTCGTGGTTTTCCTTGTCCTCGCCGCGCAGTTCGAAAGCTTCATCTCTGCCATCGTGGTGATGGCCACGGTGCCCTTGGGGCTGGCCTGCGCGATCTTCGCGCTGCTGATGACGGGGCAGAGCCTGAACGTTTACAGCCAAATCGGGCTGGTCATGTTGATCGGGATCATGGCCAAGAACGGTATTCTGATTGTCGAATTTGCCAACCAATTGCGCGATCAGGGGGCGGATATCCACGCGGCGATCTTTGGCGCCTCCACCATCCGGCTGCGTCCGGTGATGATGACGATGACCTCGACCGTCTTGGGCGGCGTGCCGTTGATCCTTTCGGCGGGCGCGGGGGCCGAGGCGCGCGAGGCGCTTGGCTGGGTGATCGTCGGGGGGCTGGGCATGGCCACGCTCTCGACCCTCTATCTCACCCCGGTCGCCTATTTCCTGCTGGCGCGGTTCACCACGCCCAAAGCCGCCGAAGAAGCCCGGCTGCAGGCCGAGCTGTCTGAGGCGCAACCGGTCTGAGCCCGCCCGATATTTACGCATGGATGCAACTTCGCGCTACAATGCGCGTTTAGTCCTGTAGCATCGAGTGGAAAGGGGCAAAAACGTGCAGGGCGATTTGGAACTGGCTAAGACGAACCACGCGGCGTCGACCCAAGGGGCGAACAGCCAAAGCCTGTTCAATGACAAGACCACATGGCGCGTCGCCCGGGCCGATCGGTTCGGCCTTATCGTCGATGCGGCGGATTATTTCCGGGTCCTGCGCGAGATTTTCCTCGGGGCGCGGCAGCAGCTGATGCTGATCGGCTGGGATTTCGATTTCGAGCTTGAGATGCTGCCGGGCGAAAGTGACGAAGACGGCAACGCACCCGACGGCTATCCCAACCAGCTTGGCGCCTTTGTCGAGGCGGTGGTGGAGCGGACGCCGGATCTTCATGTCTACCTGCTGAAATGGAACGGCGCTGTGCTGGCCGCGCCGGGACGGTTGGTGCCCTCGTTAGCGCTCAGCCTTTTCGGTGGCGACCGGATTCATTTTGCGTTGGACGGCCATCACCCCTTCGGCGCCTGCCACCACCAAAAGATTGTCGTGGCCGACGACGCTCTGGCCTTCTGCGGCGGGATCGACGCGACCGAGGACCGCTGGGACACACCCGATCACTTGCCGAACGACCCGCGCCGCCTGCGCAAGGATGGCACGCCCTCTGACCCTTGGCATGACGCAACCTCGGCCATGTCAGGCCCCGCCGCCGCGGCCTTGGGTGAGCTTTCGCGTCGGCGTTGGTTCCGCGCCACGGGGGATGAGATCGCGCGGCCTGAGGATGCGCCCATGTCCGAATGGCCCGAAGACCTGCCGATTGATGCCGAAGGCGTCGAGGTGGGCATCGCCCGGACCGAGCCGCCTTTCGACGAAGAGCCGCTGATCAATGAGATCGAACGCCTCTATATCGCGGGGATCCAATCGGCGCGTGACTATATCTATATTGAATCGCAGTACCTCGCCGCCGCTTCGGTCTGCGATGCGCTTAAAGCCAGGTTGGCCGAAGAGGATGGGCCGGAGATCGTCATCATCAACCCGCGCGATGCGGAATCCCAGTTGGAAGATGACGCCATGCATGTCCTGCGGGAGCGGCTCGTCGAAGAGCTAAAACGCGCGGATCACCAGAACCGCTTTCGCATCTATTTCCCCGTCACCAAGGAGGGGGAGCCGATCTATGTTCATGCGAAGATCATGATTATCGACGATCATCTTTTGCGTCTTGGTTCCAGCAACCTCAACAACCGTTCCATGGGGTTTGATACCGAGTGTGACGTCGCGATCGAACACCCGGCGAAGGTGATCGAAGGGTTCAGAACCCGCTTGATTGCCGAGCACCTCGGGCTGCCGCCCGAACGTGTGGCCGAGGTGATGGAAGAGAAGAAGTCGATGATCGGGACCATCGAAACCCTCAACCGCAAGAAGGGCCGTGGCCTGCGGGCGGTGTTCCGGGGCAGCGAGACTGTCGTCGGTGGATTCCTCGCCAATACCCGCTTGCTCGACCCGCGCTACCATCCGGGCGAAAACACCGCCACCGGGCGCGGCATTCGCCCGCGGCACATGGCGCTGATCGCGGGCGGGCTGGGGCTTGCATGGCTTGCGTGGCGCAAATGGGGGCGGAGCGACGACCAGCGTTCGTAAAGGCTAGGGGGTGGCTTCGGCGGTTGGTGCTTTAAGCGAGACGGGTGCGGGTTCAGCCGGTGCGGCAAGCACCTGCCGCGAGGTCTCTGCAATCCAAGCGATGCCATAGAGCGCCGCCGTTCCGACAAGAGGCAGAACCCACGGCATCCACTGCGCCTCTGGCCGCGCCATCATCGCCACCTGACAGATCAGCGCCAGAACGGTGCCGCTGGCAAAGACCAGCAGACCATGCCGCCCGATCAACCGAACCGGGCTGGCCAGGGCATGGGCCGACAGGCGGGTGACGGTCTGCAACTGTGACAGGAAATATCCCAAGGCCAGAATGTGAACGAACCGCGGGGCGGAGAGATAGGTCTTGTCGTGCGAAGTGATGTTGAAGGGCACCCCGGCCTCTCTCAAATGATGCATTTGCAGGTTCAGGAAACGGCCCAAACCCGGCACATAGCGCCATGCGAAGACGCCCAGCAGGACGGCGGCGGACAGCCAGAACAGCGCTTGCGAGTTCGGGAAAAAGCGGCAGCCCTGCCGCTGGCTCAGACCCACCAGCAGCCCGCAGACAAAGATCGCTTGCCATGCGAAGGGGTTGAAGAACCAGCCGCCCGGGTTGGGGTAGTTCGGCAGGTTAAGCCGGAAGACACCGGTCAGCAGCCAAAGCACCAGCGACAGCGCGAGAAGCAGGCGCGGCCAGCGCAGCCCTAGCATGATCGCCGCCGGGGCGCAGATCAGCAGGACCGAATAGGCGGGCAGGATGTTCACATAGCCGAACTGATGCGTCAAAAGCGGTATCCCGATCACGCTTTGGGTCGGGTTTTGAAAGAGCTGCCGCATGTTGATCTTGGTCAGGAAGGCGGCCTCTGTCGTGATCTGGAAGGCGGCGGCGAAGATGGCTAAGGCCACTGCTGAGAGCAGGAGCTGCACCACATAAAGCGACCACGCCCGTTTCCACAGGGGCGCGATGGCACGCCAGAGGCCGTGACGCACCCTGCCTCGCGCGATGAAACGGGGCGTATAGGCCAAGCCTGCGGCGATGCCGGACATGAGGAAGAACGCCTCTGCCGCGTCGGCGAAACCGAGGTTGCGGATGGTCAGGGCCTCATAGGGGTTGCCCGGGACGTGGTTGATGAAAATCATCACCAGCGCCAGCCCGCGAAACAGGTCGATGCGCGGATCGCGGGCGGATTTGGGAGCCGCGCCGGCAGCCAGCGCGGCGGGCGACAGCCCGGTGTTAGGCGGTGGCATGGGGCAGATCCGCCGCTTTGGGTTCTGGCATCAGATGTTCGTCATTCCACGTCAGCCGCCAAACGTCGCAGATACTGTCGTATTCCGCGACGACATCGCGCGGCGCGGCATCCTCGGGCACGGCGAAAAGCCTGCGGGGCAGGGGGCGGGAGGTCCAGGCGATGAGCAGCGGGGCCAGCAGCATCGGGACCGCGACGGGCAGCAGCCAGACGGTCAGATCGGGCGCGACCCATTGCACCGCCGCGAGGATCACCGCGCCAATGAACACGATCCACCGGCCCGCAGCCCAGCCATCGGCCAAACTCAACTGGCCCTCGTTCCGTTGGTTGGCGGGCCAACCGCCGTCTTGGCCCGAGAGGACCTGCATCACTGCCCGGCTGTGGTAGAGCAGCATCAAAGGGGCCAGAAGCGTGGTTAGCACGATCTCGGTCAGCACCGAGAGCGCCATCCGCAAAGCACGGCCAAAGTCGCGCGCCCGGTCGGTGAGAAGCGCATGGATCAGGATCAGCAGCTTTGGCACCACCAACAGCCCCAGCACGCCCAAGGCCAGCAGCGTGATCTCGCGCGCGCTGGTATCGGGGAAGACGGGGAAAAGCTGATAGGGGCCGGGAAAATACTCCGGCGGCGGCGCGTAGAGCGTGCTGATCGCCGAGGTGATCAGAAAGGCCGCCCAGAGAAGCGAGACGACATAGGCGGTCACATTCTGCAAAAAGACAAAGCGGCTCCACCCCGCCAAGCCGGGCGCGAAGATCAGCCGCGCATGTTGCAGGTTGCCTTGGCACCAGCGCCGCTCGCGCCGCGCGAAGGAAAGGACGTTTTCGGGGCCCTCCTCAAAGGAGCCGCCCAAGGTCTCATCCACCTCGACCTTCCAACCGGCGCGGGCGAGCAAGGCCGCCTCGACATAATCATGGCTCAGGATATGCCCGCCCAAGGGTGGCGGGCCAGAGAGTTCGGGCAGGCCACAGCTTTCGGCAAAGGCGCGGACGCGGATGATCGCGTTATGGCCCCAAAACGGCCCCGTGGCCCCCTGCATGCGGGCAAGGCCACGGGTGAAGATCGGCCCATGGAACCACGAGGCGAACTGCAAGGCGCGGCCAAAGAAAGACCGCGCGCCGATGATCTTGGGCAGGGTCTGCAAGAGCCCCAGCTGCGGATCGGCCTGCATCCGCGCGATCATGGCGCGGATCGTCTCGCCCTCCATCAGACTGTCGGCGTCAAGGATCACGGCAAAGTCATAGGCCCCGCCGTAGCTGCGAATGAACTCTTCGATATTGCCCGCCTTGCGGCCCGCATTGTCCTGCCGCCTGCGGTAGAAGATGCGGCCTTGGCCCTCGGTCTCGCGCAGCAGGCGGGCGAAGGCGAATTGCTCTTTCCCGGCCAGCGCGTCATCGCGTGTGTCCGACAGAACCACGAAATCCGCCGTAACCCCGGCCCGGGCGACGGAGCGGTCAATCGCGGCGATGCGGGCGAAGGTGGTAAGCGGGTCTTCGTTGCAGATGGGCACCGCGATCACCGTGCGCGGCTGCGGTGCCTCAAGCGCGGGGCGGGGCGGCGTCGATCTGCCGCCGAAAAGCCCGATCAGCGCCAGCAACGCCCCCCAAGCCAACCAAGCGGTGGTGGCGAAAACGAGCAAGGCCCGGAGGCCGTCCCAGCCGCTGAACCCATCTCGCGCCGCAGCCTCGGCCAAAAGGGTCGCGGCAAGGGCTGCGGCGCCGAGCGACAACAGCAGGGCGACCGCCCGTGCAAAACGGGTCGGGCCATCCGCCGCGATCTGCCTGTGCTGGGGTGTCATGGTGCTCAGGCCTTACGCCGCAGCAGAAATGCCCGCGCAAGGTCGGCCAGCCCGGCCAGATGGCCGCGCCGTTCCAAGCTCTGCCGTGGCATCGCAAGCGGGGCAGCGGGCGGCATCCAGTTCTCGGCCTCGCCAGCCATTGCAGAAGTGGGGGTCGTCGCGTCTTGAAGGGTCATGCGTTGATCCATTGGTACACCCATGTCTCTGTCAGATTGCGGTCATATCCCGATAGAACTGCCTTGATTTCGACGATGGCGTCAGGCTCGGCGCGCAGTTCCAGCACCAGCCGCCATTCGTCCCTGCCATCCACCCGGCTTAGGATCGCCTCCACGATCTCGCCGTTTTGTGCGCTGGTGACGGGTTCAAGCTCGGCGTCGCTCGGCATATCGCTGAGCTGTCCGCCGGCGAAGTCGATGACGAATTTGCGGGTCTCGGTGTCTGCCTCAACACCCGCCACCCCGCCATGGCCCGAGCGCAGCCGCACCACGCGGCCAAGGGTCTGCGGCGTCGCGCCCGGCGGGGTCATCCCCCAGTGCATGCGGTAGCCGTAGGCCAGTTCATCGCCCGCGCGGGTCTCCCCTTCGGGGATCCAATAGGCCACGATGTTGTCATTGCCTTCCAGATCCGAAGGTATCTCGACCAGCCGCAGCGTGCCTTTGCCCCAGTCGCCCATGGGTTCGATCATCAGCGAGGGGCGGCGTTCGTAATGGGCCTGCGCGTCGAGGTAATGCTCAAAGTCCCGATTGCGCTGCGCCAGCCCGAAAGACCGCGGGCTCTGCGCCCCGAAATAGGAACTCGCCAAACGCGGCGGATTGTTCAGCGGGCGGCAGAGGGTGGTATCCTTGCCTGTGTTCAGCACCAAGACTTCGCTGTCATGCACCGCGGGGCGGAAGTCGTCGAAATTGCCCTTATCCGCGCCATTGTGCAAAAACATCGAGGTCAGCGGCGCGATGCCAAGCTGTTTGATGTCTTCGCGCAGGAAGAGCCGCATGGTGACTTCGACGGTGGTGTCTTCGCCCGGTGTGATCACGAATTGATAGGCCCCGGTCACCGAAGGGCTGTCGAGCGCGGCATAGATCGTGACGCTATCGTCACCCGGTTCGGGGCGGCGCAGCCAAACCTCGCTGAAGCGGGGGAATTCCTCACCTTCGGGCAGGCCGGTGTTGACGGCCAATCCCCGCGCGCTGAGACCATAGAGCGTGTCCTTGCCCAAGGCGCGGAAATAGCTCGCCCCTTGGAAGACGATCAATTCATCGAAAATATCGGCCCGGTTGAGCGGGGTGTGCAGGCGGAAACCGGCGACGCCCGGCATCTCGGCATTGGGCGGGATCGACTTGGCGAGTTCTTCGTCGTCATACTCAAAATCGGCGGTGGTAAAGCCCATCGGTTCCACCGCGTCGCCCCGGACCTCGTTCATCTTCACCGCTTCCTTAAACAGCCAGCCGGGGTGGAAGGCGTGCAGCCTGAAGGCCACGCCCTTTTCCTGCCAGCGGGCCTGCTCGGGCCGGAACCGGATGCGCTGGTAGGCGTCATAATCCAGATCGGCAAGGAAGCCTTCGACCGGCTTCGGGGCCACATAGGAGGTCTGGGCCAATCGCCGCATATCTTCGACCAGTGCGTCGAAGGTGAAGGAGGCGGCGGGCACCTCCTGCGCCGCGCTGTGCCGCGGCATGAGCGCGGCGGCAAAGGACGCGGCGGAGAGGGTGAGGAACTGGCGGCGTTCTAGGGTTTCGGACCGCTGTTCAATCGGTCGTGCAGTCGGGAAATTCGGCAAAACAATACCTCAGAAGACACGTTAAGAGTGTGCAATTTTTCCCCTATCTAATCTTTTTGCGGAGGCTGGAAACTTGATATTGCAACTATCAGCGGATTGCCGCAGGGCAGCGCGGAAAACCGCCGATCCGGCTGCTGCGCGGCGGGGGCTGCACAAATTTTCGCCTTGATTTCCGTAGGATCGGCTCTTTTTTTGTGACAATCGCCCTGCGATGGTGGCAAGATTTTGCGGCGCTTTGAGGCGTGTTTGGGCGGGATCGCGCCCCACCCCCGCGGGAGGGCGGCGCGCGGTGGGGGTCAGACGGCGTCGAGCCCTTCGGCCAGCAAACGCTCAAGACTGCGCATCTCGGCCTCCGTCAGGGGAATCCCCTTGGCCCGCGTCTCGGCACGCGCCTTGAACCGGCGCTGCGAGGGCAGCCGCGCCCCTTGCCCGGTGATCGCATCAAAGAGGGTTTCCGCCCGCGCGAAGGGGTCGCCGGGGCGGCCTGCGGCAAACGTTTTGGGGTCGAAGGCGATGATCAATTCGCCATGGGCGGGCGCAAGGGTGAGCGAGCCCAAGGCATCGCGCGCTTCAGGGCTGGTCAGGTCACCGATCATCACCCCGGCAAGCAATTCGATCATGGTCGAGATGGCCGATCCCTTGTGACTGCCGAAGGGCAGCATAGCCCCGGCGAGGGCGGCTTCGGGGTCGGTCGTCGGGCTGCCATCGGGTGCGATGGCCCAGCCTTCGGGCAGGGGCGTGCCCGCGCGGCGGTGCAATTCGATCTCCCCCCGCGCGGCGACGCTGGTGGCGAAATCGAAAACGTAAGGGTCGCCCCCTTCCCGGGGCCAGCCAAAGGCGAAAGGGTTGGTCCCCATCAAGGGGTCGGTTCCGCCCGAGGGGGCGACGCTGGCATAGCTGGGGCACATGGCCATGGCTGCAAGGCCCATCTCGGTCAGCGCCTCGATCTCGGGCCAGAGGGCGGCGAAATGGGTGCAATCGTTGATCACCATGGCGGCGATTCCGGTGGTGCGGCAACGCTCGGCCAGCACCGGCGCGCCTGCTTCGAAGGCCGCGTTGGAGAAGCCGCCGCCTGCGTTCACGCGCACCACGGCGCTGTCGTCATGATGCACCTGTGGCACGGCGTCGGGCACCACCTTTCCCGCCTTGATCGTGCGCAGGCAGCCTTCGATCCGGTAGATGCCGTGGGATTTGCAGGCATCGCCTTCGCCCGCGACAATCACCCGCGCGAGGGCGGCGGCATTCAGGGGCGACAGGCCCCCGCCTTGGAAAATCCGAATGACCATCGCGGTCAGGTCATCGTGAGAGAGGGTTGTGTCGGCCATCTGAAACCTCGCAGGGCTTGGGTTGCAATCATGCATACATCATGTATGCAGATGCGGAGAGACGCAAGCTGACACCGGGCCGCGGCCCGCAAGAAAGGATAGAAGATGGCCTTTACTCCCCACGGCAAACACCTGATCGCTGGCGAATGGATCGCCACGGATGATCGCTTTAGCTCTAGCCCCGCCCATGGGCCTGCGCATGACTTCTCGGTCGGCACGGTGGAACTGGTCGACCAAGCCTGCGAAGCCGCCGAAGCTGCGTTTTGGGACTATGGCTATTCCAGCCGCGCGACCCGCGCCAAATTCCTCAACGCCATCGCCGATGAGATCGACGCCCGCGGGGCCGAGATCACCGAGATCGGCAGCCAAGAAAGCGGCCTGCCCGAAGCGCGGCTCGAAGGGGAGCGGGGCCGGACCGTGGGCCAACTCCGCCTTTTCGCGGCGCATATCGAAAAGGGTGACTATCTGGACCGTCGCTTCGATGCCGCCATGCCCGACCGCCAGCCCGCCCCGCGGCCCGCGATAACTATGGTCCAACGCCCCATCGGCCCCGTGGCCGTCTTTGGCGCGTCGAACTTCCCGCTGGCTTTCTCCGTGGCGGGCGGTGACACCGCAGCGGCGCTGGCGGCGGGCTGCCCGGTCGTGGTCAAAGGCCACTCCGCCCATCCCGGCACCGGAGAGATCGTGGCCGAAGCGATCCATGCCGCGGTTGAAAGCTGCGGCATGCCGCGCGGGGTCTTCTCGCTGATCCAAGGCGGCAACCGCGCCGTGGGGCAGGCCGTGGTGCAGCATCCGCTGATCAAGGCCGTGGGCTTCACCGGCTCGCTCGCCGGGGGCCGGGCGCTCTTCGATCTCTGCGCCGCGCGGCCAGAGCCGATCCCCTTCTTTGGCGAGTTGGGCTCGGTCAACCCGATGTTCATGCTGCCCGCCGCGATGGCGGCACGGGCCGAGGAGCTTGGCAAGGGCTGGGCGGCATCGCTGACCATGGGCGCGGGCCAGTTCTGCACCAATCCCGGGATCGCCGTGGTGATTGACGGGCCGGGCGCCGACGCCTTCGTGCAGAACGCGGCAACAGCGCTGCAAGACGTGGCCCCGCAGGTCATGCTGACAGACGGTATCGCGGAGGCCTATTGCGCAGGGCGGGACAAGTTCAAATCCGCGCCAAGCCTGCGCCAGGTGCATCTGGCCGACAGCGAAGGCCGCACCGCCGCGCCTGCCCTCTTCGAAACCACGGGCGAAGAGTTCAAGGCCAATCCGACGCTGCACGAAGAGGTCTTCGGCCCTCTAGGCTTGGTGGTGCGGGTCTCTTCGCTCGAAGAGATGCGCGCGCTGGCGTTGGAACTGGACGGGCAATTGACCATCACCCTGCATATGGATGACGCGGATGTCGACGCCGCGCGCGACCTCATGCCGGTGCTGGAGCGCAAGGCGGGTCGCCTGTTGGCCAACGGTTTCCCGACAGGGGTCGAGGTGGTGGATTCCATGGTGCATGGCGGGCCGTATCCGGCCAGCACCAACTTCGGCGCGACCAGCGTGGGCACCCTGTCGATCCGCCGTTTCCTGCGGCCCGTGTCCTATCAGAACCTGCCCGAGGCGCTGCTCCCGGAAGACGCGGCGGAATAATCTAAGATCGGAAAAGCCGGGCCGCGCGCCCGGCTTTTCGCATTTGTTACGCCGTGGGGGCAGCCCGACCGGCTGCTCTTTCGCGACCATGCTGGCCAGGCTGGAATGTATCAAAAATATGTCGACATGCCGGTAAAAGTTAAAAATACATATTGTATTTTTAATGAAGACATTGTTCCTTCATACCACCCCGCACCCCGTCCAGAGAGAGTCGGGGGCGACCAACCCAAGAGGGAGATACCTATGAAATTCACGCAACTCGCCGGGAGCCTCGTGGCTGCGACCGTGATCGGCACAGCCGCTCAGGCCGACAAACTGGACGACATCATTTCTTCGGGCACGCTGCGCTGCGCCGTGGTGCTGGACTTCCCGCCCATGGGCTCGCGCGATGACAGCAATACGCCCGTTGGCTTCGATGTGGACTATTGCAATGACCTGGCCGCCGCCCTTGGCGTCGAAGCCGAGATCGTGGAGACGCCCTTCCCCGACCGTATTCCCGCCCTCGTCTCGGGCCGTGCGGATGTGGGTGTTGCCTCCACCTCTGACACGCTGGAGCGCGCTAAGACCGTTGGTTTCTCGGTGCCCTATTTCGCCTTCACCAACGTTGTGCTGACCCGCGAAGACGCGGGCGTCGACAGCTTTGAAAGCCTCAAGGGCAAGACCGTGGGCTCCGTCGCGGGCACTTTCGAAGCCATCGCGCTGGAAGAGCAGGTCGACGCATGGGACGAAGGCAGCTTCCGTTCCTACCAGAGCCAAGCGGACGTCTTCCTGTCGTTGGCCCAAGGCCAGATCGACGCGACGGTCGTGACCTCCACCGTGGCCTCCTCCATCGTGGCGAGCGGCAAGTTCGACGGTTTGACCATCGCGGGCGATGCGCCGTTCGACGTGGACTATGTCGGTCTGATCGGCCTGCGTCAGGAATACGGTCTGCTGAACTACCTCGACCTCTTCGTGAACCAGCAGGTGCGCTCGGGCCGTTATCAGGAACTGTTCGACAAATGGGTCGGCGGCGAGGCGCCGGATCTGACCATCGCCAAAGCCTATCGCTGATGAATGCGGGGGCCGCGACCTGCGGCCCCCCTGCCGATAACCGCTGATCGGAGCAAGAGATGGGCAACTATACCTTTCAATGGCGACAGGCCTTTCGCGCCTTACCAGAGATGCTGGAAGGCGCGCTGGTCACGCTGCAAATATCGATCCTGTCGATGCTCATCGGCATTGCCATCGCCGTGCTGCTGGCCGTGGGCCGGGATGCCAAATCGGCTTGGCTGCGGGCGCCTGCGACCGCATGGGTCGAAGTGGCGCGCAACACGCCGGCGCTGTTTCAGATTTACATGGCGCATTTCGGGCTCGGGTCTTTCGGGATCTATCTCAGCCCCTACGCCGCGCTGCTGGCCGGGATCGCCTTCAACAACGCGGGCTACCTTTGCGAGACGTTCCGCGGCGCGATGCGCGCCATTCCGGGCACGCAGCTGCGCGCCGGGCGGTCACTGGGCATGGGGCAGGCCAAGGCGTTTCGCTTGATCATCCTGCCGCAGATGTTCCGCATCTCGTTCCTGCCGACGACGAACCAGATGATCTGGGCGATCTTGATGACCTCTCTGGGTGTCACGGTGGGGCTGAATTCGGATCTCGCCGGGGTGACGCAAGACCTCAACGCGCGCAGCTTCCGAACCTTTGAATTCTTCGCATTGGCGGCGGTGATCTACTACGTGATCGCCAAGACCGTGATGCTTGGCGCACGGCTGCTTGCCGCCCGCCTGTTTCGCTACTGAAGGAAGAGAATAGATGTTTGATACGGCTCTGACCTTCAACGACCTGTTGTTCATGCTCAAAGGCGCGGGGGTGACGCTTTCGGTCACCGCCTTCGCGGTGGTGGGCGGCACGCTGCTGGGGGTGTTCTTCGGGGTGCTGCGCAGCCAGATCAGCCCATGGGCGGCGCTGCCGCTGACCTTCGTGCTGGATATCTTCCGCTCGGTTCCGCTGCTGATCCAACTGATCCTTGCCAACGCTTTTCAGGCCATCGCGGGCTGGGGGATTTCGCCCTTCGTGACCTCCTGCATCGTGCTGGCGCTCTATACCTCGGCCTATTGCACCGAGATCGTGCGCGGCGCGATCGAGGCGGTGCCTTCGGTCACCCGCCGTGCGGCGCGCTCGCTTGGCATGACATGGGGGCAGGATCTCACGCAGATCGTCTTTCCCATGGCGCTGCGGGTCGGCC
>NZ_SZNL01000007.1:172966-198493 GCF_005068605.1 Sulfitobacter sp. 15WGC
TATTGCACCGAGATCGTGCGCGGCGCGATCGAGGCGGTGCCTTCGGTCACCCGCCGTGCGGCGCGCTCGCTTGGCATGACATGGGGGCAGGATCTCACGCAGATCGTCTTTCCCATGGCGCTGCGGGTCGGCCTGCCCAGTTGGATCGGCCTGACGCTTGGCGTGATGAAAGACAGCGCGCTGGTGATGTGGCTTGGCATCATCGAATTGCTGCGCGCCTCGCAAATTCTGGTGACACGCCTGCAAGAGCCGATGTTCATCCTGCTCGTGACCGGCGCGATCTACTTCGCGCTCAGTTTCCCCATTGCCCGGCTTGGCAGCCGCTTGGAAAAAAGGTGGCAAGAAAATGATTGAGATTGAAAACGTCCACAAATCCTTTGGTGCGCTTCAGGTGCTCAAGGGCATCGACCTGACCGTGCAAAAAGGCGAGGTCGTCTCGGTGATCGGCGGCTCGGGTTCGGGCAAATCGACGCTCTTGACCTGCATCAACGGGTTGGAGCCGATCGACAGGGGCCGCATCGTCGTCGACGGGACCGAGGTTCACGCCCGCGACACCGACCTGAACAAGCTGCGCCGCAAGATCGGCATCGTGTTCCAGCAGTTCAACGCCTTTCCGCATTTGACGGTGTTGGAAAACGTCACGCTGGCCCCGCGCAAGGTCAAAGGCATCGCCCGCAAAGAAGCCGAAGAGATCGCAGTGCAGCAGCTTTCGCATGTCGGTCTGGCCGATAAGCTCGATGTTTACCCTAGCCGCCTGTCGGGCGGGCAGCAGCAGCGGATGGCGATTGCGCGTGCATTGGCGATGTCGCCCGATTACATTCTCTTTGACGAGGTGACCTCGGCCCTCGACCCGCAACTGGTGGGCGAGGTGCTGGACACGCTCAAACTGCTGGCAGATGAAGGGATGACGATGATCTGTGTCACCCATGAGATGAGTTTCGCACGCGATGTGTCGGACCGTGTGGCCTTCTTTCACAAGGGCGTCATGGCCGAGATCGGCGCGCCGGATCAGATCTTTGGTGATCCGCAGCAAGAAGAGACCCGTCAATTCCTGTCGAGCGTGCGGTAATGAACCAAACCCCGGTGACGGTCGTCGGCGCGGGCGTGGTGGGCCTGTCCATCGCGCTGGCGCTTCAGGCGCGCGGGCTACCCGTGCGGGTGATCGACCGTGAAGGCCCGGCGGCGGGCGCTTCGGCGGGCAACGCGGGTGCCTTTGCATTTACCGAGATCCTGCCGCTCGCCTCGCCCCGGATGATCCGGCAGGCGCCGAAATGGCTGCTTGACCCGCTGGGGCCGCTGTCGGTGCCGCCGCGCTATGCCGGGCGGATCGCCCCGTGGATGTGGCGTTTTTGGAAAGCAAGCTGGCCCGCGCAGCTGCGGGCCTCGACCGTGGCGCAGACGGCGCTGATGAAACTCTCGCAAGCCGCGCTCGACCCGCATCTGGCGCTGAGCGGTCTGGCCCATATGCTGCGCCATGACGGACAGTTGCAGGTCTATGAAAGCGAGGCCGAGTTTCGCGCCTCCCTCCCCGGATGGCAAGCCCGCGAAGAGGCGGGGATTGCCTTCACCCATCTCAAGGGTGATGAGATTGCGGCCTATCAGCCCGGTCTCGCGCCCGGCTTCACCCATGCGACCTTCACCCCGGAATGGCAATCGATCTCGGATCCGCACGACTATGTGCTGGCGATGGCCGAACGCTTCCGGGCGGGGGGCGGAGAGATCACCATCACCGGCGCCGAGCGGCTGGTCGCAGGCGGGGTCGAGACCTCTGATGGGTTCATACCGGGCCGCGTGGTGCTGGCCGCCGGCGCACATTCGCATCACCTCGCGCGGACCGCTGGCGCGAAAATCCCGCTTGAGACCGAGCGCGGCTATAACACGACCCTGCCCGCCGGGGCCTTCGACCTGAAGCGCCAGATCACTTTCGGCGGCCATGGCTTTGTCATCAGCAAGGTGGGCCACGGGCTGCGCGTCGGCGGGGCGGTGGAACTCGGCGGGCTCGACCTGCCGCCGAACTTTGCCCGGGCCGATGCGATGCTGAAAAAGGCCAAGCGCTTTCTGCCGGGGCTCGACACCTCGGGCGGCACGCAATGGATGGTTTTCGCCCCTCACTGCCCGACAGCCTGCCCGCCATCGGCGCGCTGCCAAGCCGCCCGGATGTGTTCTGCGCCTTTGGCCACGGGCATCTGGGCCTCACCCAATCGGCGGGCACCGCCGCCATCATCGCGGATCTTATGACCGGCCAAGACCCCGGCATCGACCTGACCCCCTTCTCTCCCGCCCGTTTCTAGAGGCTGACATGACGCAACACACATTTCCCTGTATCGACGGCCATACCTGCGGCAACCCGGTACGGCTCGTCACCGGCGGCGCGCCGCTGTTGAAGGGCGCGAACATGCTGGAAAAGCGCGCCCATTTTCTGGCGGAATACGACTGGATCCGCACCGGTCTGATGTTCGAGCCGCGCGGGCACGACCAGATGTCGGGCGCGATCCTTTACCCACCGACGCGGGATGATTGCGACATCGCAGTGCTGTTCATCGAGACCTCGGGCTGCCTGCCGATGTGCGGCCACGGCACCATCGGCACCGTCACCATCGCGCTTGAGAACGGGCTGGTCACCCCCGCCACCCCCGGCCAATTGCGCCTTGAAACCCCTGCCGGGCGGGTCGATGTGACCTACCGGCAAGAGGGGCGTTTCGTCGAAGAGGTGCGCCTGACCAACGTGCCCGCCTTCCTCCACGCCGAAGGGCTGACGGCAGAGGTCGAGGGTTTGGGCGAAGTGGTGGTTGATGTGGCCTATGGCGGCAATTTCTACGCCATCGTTGAGCCCCAGAAGAACTTCCGCGATATGGCGGATTTCTCGGTCTCCGAACTGGTCGGTCTGAGCCCCAAACTCCGTGCCGCGCTCAATGCGAAATATGTGTTCACCCACCCCGAACATCCCGCGATCAACGGGCTGAGCCATATCCTCTGGACCGGCGCCCCCCGCGCGGGAGAGGCGCACGCCCGCAACGCGGTTTTCTACGGTGACAAGGCGATCGATCGTTCCCCCTGCGGCACTGGCACCTCGGCGCGGATGGCGCAGTTGGCGGCCAAGGGCAAACTGAATGTGGGCGATGATTTCGTCCATGAATCCATCATCGGCTCCATGTTCAAAGGCCGTGTTGAAGCGGCGGCAGAGGTGGCCGGCAGGCCCGCGATCATCCCTTCCATCGCAGGTTGGGCGCGGGTGACGGGTTTTAACACCATTTTCATCGACGAGCGTGACCCCTTCGCGCACGGCTTTGTCGTCACCTGAATTGGAGGGGTTCCACATGGCGCAAATCATCGTTCCCGCCGCAGCCCAAGGCGCGGTGCTGGCTTCCTCTGAGGGGCTGAGTTTCTGGGGCGGCGTCGATCCGGCCACGGGCAAGGTCATCGATGCGCATCACCCGCTTTGCGGTCAATCGCTCGCGGGGAAGATCCTGCTCATGCCCACCAGCCGCGGCTCTTGCACCGGCAGCGGCGTGCTGCTGGAACTGGCGTTGAACGGTCATGCCCCTGCTGCCCTCGTGTTTCGCGAGGCCGAAGACATCCTGACCTTAGGCGCGCTGATCGCGGGCAAGATGTTCGACAAGCCGCTCGCGGTGCTGCGCCTCGGGGCCGAGGATTACGACCTGCTCGCCAAATCCCGCAGCGCGCGGATCACGCCTGAGATGCTCAGCACCGATGACTGGGATCTGCCCCTGTCGGACAGGCCCGCCCGCGCCCTGCATCTCACTGCCGAGGATCAAGCGATGCTGGACGGGGCCGAGGGCAAAGCCGTGCAACTGGCGATGGAGATCACCTGCACCATGGCGCAGGGGCAGGGGGCCGAGCGGCTGGTCGACGTGACGCGCGTGCATATCGACGGCTGCATCTACGCCAGCCCCGCCAACCTGCTCTTTGCCCAGACCATGGCCGATATGGGCTCGAAGGTGCGCGTGCCGACGACGATGAATGCGATCTCGGTCGATCACGGCAATTGGCGCGGTCAAGGCGTGCCGCCGGATTTCGGCCTGCCCGCCAGCCGTTTGGCCGACGCCTATGTTACCATGGGCGCGCGGCCCAGTTTCACCTGTGCGCCCTACCAATTGCCCGCCCCGCCCGAACGCGGCGAATTCATCGCGTGGTCGGAGTCAAACGCGGTGATCTATGCCAATAGCGTGCTTGGCGCGCGGACGGTGAAACATCCCGATTTCCTCGACCTGTGCATCGCGCTCACCGCGCGCGCACCGCTCTCAGGGGTCTATCTGGAGGAACATCGCGCCCCGCGCCGGGTGATCGAAGTGGAACTGCCCGCGGAGTATGACGAGGCGATCTGGCCGATGCTGGGCTGGCTCGCGGGGCAGGCCGCCCCGGACCGGATCCCGGTCCTGCGCGGGTTGGAGGGGGCCGCCCCGAATGAGGATGACCTCAAAGCGCTCTGCGCGGCCTTTGGCACTACTTCCGCAGCCCCGATGCTGCATGTGGCTGGGGTCACACCCGAAGCCGACCTGCCCCCTGTCGCAGAGGCCGATACGTTCCGCCTCACATCCGATGACCTGCGCCGCGTTTGGCGGCAGTTCAACGCCGGGGCCGCGACGGTCGATCTCGTGCCTTCGGCAGCCCGCATTTCTCGCACGCCGAATGCCGCGCGCTCGACACCGCCCTCGCCGGGCGCAAGCGCCATGCCGACACGGCTGTCATCGTGACGCTCGGCCAAGACACGCTGCAAGCGGCGCGCGATGACGGCACCGTGGCGCGGCTGGAGGCCGCGGGCGTGCAGGTGGTGCCCGACATCTGCTGGTGCTCGATTTCCGAGCCGGTTTTCCCGCCCTCGGCCAAGGTGCTGATGACCAACTCGGGCAAATACGCCCATTACGCCCCCGGTCTGTCGGGCCGGGCCGTGCGCTTTGGCAGTATCGCCGATTGTGTGGAGGCCGCCGTGTCGGGGCGTGCGGGGGAGGCATTGCCGAGATGGCTGACCGAGGAGGAGACGAAGGATGCGTAGCAGCAAGACGGTGCATGTGATCTCGGCCCATGCCGAGGGTGAGGTGGGCGATGTGATCGTGGGTGGTGTCACCCCGCCGCCGGGTGAGACGCTGTGGGAGCAGAGCCGCTGGATCGCGCGGGATGAGACCCTGCGCAACTTCGTGTTGAACGAGCCGCGCGGCGGGGTGTTTCGTCATGTGAACCTGCTGGTCCCGCCGAAAGACCCCCGCGCCGATGCGGCCTTCATCATCATGGAGCCGGAGGACACGCCGCCGATGTCTGGTTCCAATTCGATCTGCGTCTCGACCGTGCTGCTCGACGGGGGCATCCTGCCGATGACGGAGCCTGTGACGGAGCTAACCCTCGAAGCGCCGGGCGGGCTGGTGAAGGTCCGCGCCGAATGTCGCAATGGCAAGGCGGAGCGTATTTTCGTACAGAACCTGCCAAGCTTCGCGGCGCGTCTGGATGTGCCGCTTGAGGTCGAAGGGCTGGGCACGCTCACTGTCGATACCGCCTATGGCGGCGACAGTTTCGTCGTCGTCGATGCCGCCGCCATGGGGTTTTCGCTAGAGGCCCATGAGGCCCATGACATCGCGCGGCTTGGCGTGCGGATCACCGATGCGGCCAATGCGGCGATGCGGTTCGACCACCCTGAGAACCCCGATTGGCAGCATTTCTCTTTCTGCCTGTTCGCCGGTCCAGTCACCCGCGATGAGACCGGCCTGCGCGCCGGGGCGGCGGTGGCGATCCAGCCGGGCAAGGTGGACCGTTCGCCCACTGGCACCGCCCTTTGCGCGCGGATGGCCCTGCTGCACGCGCGGGGGGAAATGGGACTGGAGGACAGCCTGACCACCGTGTCGCTGATCGGGTCGACCTTCACGGGGCGCATCTTGGGCGAGACGCGGGTGGGCGAACATACGGCCATCCAGCCAGAACTGTCGGGCCGGGGCTGGGTCACGGGCATCCACCAACATATGCTCGACCCCGATGACCCTTGGCCGGGCGGCTACCGCTTGTCCGACACATGGGGTGCGCGCGGCTAGGCGCGCCTTTTGCCACGTTGAACCCCGCCGCCCGGGGCAGCCCCGGGGCCAATCTTTACAACCTCGCGCCGCCTCGGCGCGAAGCCGCCGTGTTTGGCTGACGCGAGGCAACGTCTTGCATGTGCTCTTCGTTTTCGATTGATTACTTTTCAATCAGAACACGAACTTTCAAACAACGGAGAGTCACCATGAAGCTACGCACCACACTCGCATCCTCCGCATTGGCGCTAAGCCTTGCCTTTCAGGCCCATGCCGCCGATGTGCCCGAGGGCGTGAATCTTGCCGAAGATCAGACCTATACCTTCTGGCTGCTCGACGCGATCAAGTCGATGGACCCGCAGATCAACACCGACGTCGAAGGCTCGGACGTGCTGCGCAACCTTTTCGAGGGGCTCTACAACGAAGATGGCAACGGTGAGCTGGTCCCCGGTGTGGCGCTCGACCACGAAGTTTCGGAAGACGGCAAGACCTATACGTTCAACCTGCGCGACGACGCCAAGTGGTCCAACGGGGAGCCGGTCACGGCGAATGACTTCGTCTATTCATGGCGCCGTCTGGCCGACCCGGCGACCGCCTCGGAATACGCCTGGTACATGGAGTTGATGCAGGTCGAGAATGCGCCCGAGATCATCGCCGGGGACAAGTCCCCTGATGAGCTGGGCATCCGCGCCATCGACGACCACACGCTTGAGGTCAAGATCACCACGCCGCTGCCCTATTTCCCGCAGATGCTGGTGCACGGCTCGACCTTCCCCGTGCTGCAAAGCGTGGTTGAGGAACATGGCGACGACTGGACCGATGCGGGCACGCTTGTCGGAAACGGCGCCTATACGCTGGTCGAGCACCAGCTGGGCGAGCGTGTCGTGATGGAAAAGAACGACACCTATTGGGACGCCGAGAACGTGGTGATGGAAGAGATCATCGCGCTGACGATCAACGACGTGAACCAAGCCCTGACCCGCTATCTGGCCGGTGAGCTGGACCGCGTGGACATCCCCGCCGGTCAGTATCCCCGTCTGAAAAAAGAGTATCCCGAACAGGCGGTCTCCACCCCCTATAACTGCTCCTACATCTACATGCTGAACGTGGGTGAGAAGGGGCCGGAGGCGTTGAAAAACGTCAATGTGCGCAGGGCGTTGGCCTATGCCATCGACCGCGACATCATCGTCGACCGCATCCTGCAGGGCGGCCAGAAGCCTTCGTACAACTGGACCCACTGGGCGATTGCCGATTTCGAGCGTCCCGAACTGGACTGGGCCGATAACATGGATCAGGCGCAGCGTGTGGAGAAGGCCAAGGAACTGCTGGCCGAGGCGGGCTACGGCCCCGACAACCCGCTGGATCTGACATTGCAGTACAACACCTCGGAAGATCACAAGAAGATCGCCATCGCCGCGTCGCAAATGCTCAAGCAGATCGGTGTGAACCTCACGCTCGACAACTATGAGTGGAAGGTCCACACCGACCGGATGCAGAACCAAGACTACGACATGGCGCGTTACGCTTGGTGCGGTGACTACAACGAGGCGTCGACCTATCTCGACCTGCTGACCTCCTATTCGGGCCATAACAACGGCGAGTTTTATAACGACGCCTATGACACGCTCATGAAGGACAGCAAGACCGCCGAGGATCCGCAGCCGCTTTATCAAGAAGCGGAGAAGATCTTGGCCGAGGAAATGCCGATCATCCCGATCTACCATTACGCGAACGTCGACATGATCGCGGAAGACATCGAAGGTCTGCCCGAGAACAACGTGAACAACACTTGGTACGGCAAAGACCTCTACCGTACCGCAGAGTAACCTCTCGACATTCGGGCAGCCCGGCGGTTATGGCACGGGCTGCCCGATTCTATTCTACACCCCCACAAACCCCGTATTCGGAGCGCGCGCCTCTTGCTCAGTTACATCCTCAAGCGCCTTGCCATCGCTATTCCGACGCTTCTGGTTTTGATCGTCATCTCTTTCCTGCTGATGCATTCCGCCCCCGGTGGCCCCTTCACCTCCGAGCGCGAGTTGCCGCCGCAGGTGCTGGCGAACCTCAATGCGAAATACGGGCTGGACGATCCCCTTTGGAAGCAGATCACCTCCTACGTCTGGGGCATCGTGACCGAGTTCGATTTCGGGCCGAGCTTCGTCTACAAGGACCGTTCGGTGAACGAGATCATCGCCCAAGGTTTCCCGATCACGCTGACGTACGGCCTTTTGTCCTTCGCCGTGGCGGTCATCGTCGGTGTGAGCCTCGGCGTCGCCGCCGCCGTGCGGCACAACTCGGCGCTGGACTATGCCGCCGTCGGCGTCTCCATCGGGGCGCAGGTGCTGCCGAACTTCGTCATGGCGCCGATTCTCGTGCTGGTCTTCACGCTCTGGCTCGGCTGGCTGCCGGGCGGCGGATGGCAGGGGCCGGAATACTGGATCATGCCGGTGATCGCGCTCTCGACCTCCTTCATGGCCTCAATCGCGCGGATCACCCGCTCGTCCATGCTCGAGGTGCTGACCTCGAACCACATCCGCACCGCCCGCGCCAAGGGCCTGCCCGAGCGCCGGGTGATCCTGCGCCACGCGCTAAAACCCGCGATGCTGCCGGTGATTTCCTACCTCGGGCCCGCCTTCGTGGCGATGATCACCGGCTCCGTGGTGGTCGACATCTATTTCTCCACCGGCGGCATCGGCAAAGCCTTCGTCGATTCGGCGCTGAACCGTGACTACGCGGTGATGATGGGGGTGACGATCCTCGTCGGTGCGCTGACCATCTTCTTCAACCTCGTGGTCGACATCCTTTACGGGTGGATCGACCCCAAGATCCGGTACTGACATGGTGATGACATCCGAACAACGGGTCGAGACCAGCGAGATCGCCGCCAAGGGCCGCTCCCCCTGGGCTGACGCGCGGCGGCGGTTCTTCCGCAACAAGGCGGCGCTGATGGGGCTGGTGATCCTCGGCTTCGTCGTGGCCTTCGCGCTCTTCGGCAACAGCCTCGCACAATGGTCGAACGAGGAGCTCGACTACAACGTCATGGGCCAGATTGTCGAACTGGGCGGCCCGTCGATCGAGAGCGGCCATTACTTCGGCACCGACGATCTGGGCCGTGACCTCTTTGCACGCACCGTGCAGGGCACCCAGATCAGCCTCGCCGTGGGCCTCGTCGGTGCGCTGATCGCCTGTATCGTCGGCACGCTCTACGGCGCGGTGGCGGGCTATTTCGGCGGGCGCACCGACAGCATCATGATGCGGCTTGTCGATATCTTCATGGCCGTGCCTTACATGTTCGTGCTGATCCTGCTCTTGGTCATGTACGGCCGCTCGATCACCATCCTCTTTGCCGGTGTCGGCCTGATCTCATGGATGGAGATGGCCCGCATCGTGCGCGGCCAGACCCTGACCATCAAGGGCCGCGAATTTGTCGAGGCGGCCCGCGCCACCGGCGTTTCCGCCCCGGTCATCATCCTGCGCCATATCGTGCCCAATCTACTGGGGGTGATCGCCGTCTATGCCACGCTGCTGGTCCCGCTGATGATTCTGACCGAGAGCTTCATCTCTTTCCTCGGCCTTGGCGTGCAGGAGCCGCTGACCTCCCTCGGGGCGCTGATCTCCGAAGGCGCGGGCACCATCGCCTATGGCACCACCTGGCAGTTGGGCTTCCCGCTGCTGTTCTTCTGTCTCACGCTCTTCGGCCTGTTCTTCATCGGCGACGGGCTTCGTGACGCGCTCGACCCCAAGGATCGCTGATGTCTCTGCTGGAAATCGACAAGCTCAACGTCACCTTCGAGGGCGACGACGGCCCCGTTCACGCGGTCAACGACCTGTCGCTCTCGATCGACCGGGGCGAGACCCTCGGCATCGTCGGCGAAAGCGGCTCGGGCAAGTCGCAGACCGCCTTTTCGATCATGGGCCTTCTGGCGCCGAACGGCCGCACCGGCGGGTCGATCCGCTTCGACGGGCAGGAGATTCTCGGCGCCAAGCCCAAGGTGCTGAACAAGATCCGGGCCGAGCGGATCGCGATGATCTTCCAAGACCCGATGACCTCGCTCAATCCCTACATGCGGATTTCCGAGCAGATGGCCGAGGTGCTGACCCTGCACCAAGGGCTGTCCAAGCGCGACGCACTGGCGGAATCGGTGCGGATGCTGGACGCGGTGAAAATCCCGGCGGCCAAGGAGCGTATCCGCCTCTTCCCGCATGAATTCTCTGGTGGCATGCGCCAGCGTGTGATGATCGCCATGTCGCTGCTCTGCAAACCGGACCTGTTGATTGCGGACGAACCGACCACCGCGCTCGACGTTACCGTGCAGGCGCAGATCATGGACCTCTTGGGCGATCTACAAAAGGATTTCGGCATGGCCACGATCCTCATCACCCATGACCTCGGCGTCGTGGCGGGCTTCTGCGAGCGGGTGCTGGTCATGTACGGCGGCCGCGTGATGGAGCAAGGCCCGACCGAGCCGCTTTTTGCCGAACCCACGCATCCCTACACCCGCGGTCTTCTAGCCGCCGTGCCGCGCGTTGACGACGAGGACGCCACCATGAAGGCGATCCCCGGCAACCCGCCCAACATGGCCGCCCCGCCCGAAGGCTGCCCGTTCCGTCCGCGCTGCGATTACGCCGGCGACGATTGCCGCGTGATGCCGCCCTTGGCCCCCTTCGACGGCGCGCGCGCTCGCGCCTGCCACCGTCCCATTGCGGAGGTCACCTCATGAGCCCGCTGCTTTCCGTCCGCGACCTGCACGTCAAATTCCCGATCACCCGCGCCGGCGACATGCCTTGGACCAAGCCGCGCATCCTGCATGCGGTCAACGGGGTGAGCTTCGATCTGGAACCCGGCAAGACCCTCGGTGTCGTGGGCGAATCCGGCTGCGGCAAATCCACCCTCGCGCGCGGGCTGATCCAAATGGTCCCGTCCGAGGGGCAGGTCATGTGGCAGGGTGAGACCGATCTACTGTCGCTCAGCCCCCGCCGGATGAAACCCTACCGGTCCGAGATCCAGATGGTGTTTCAGGACCCGCTCGCCTCACTCAACCCGCGTATGACGCTGGGGCAGATCATCGCCGAGCCGCTGAAGACCCACCGCCCCGACGTGCCCGCCCGCGAGCGCCGCGCCCGGGTGGCGCAGATGATGGAGCGCGTGGGCCTGCTGCCGCAGATGATCAACCGCTACCCCCATGAATTCTCCGGCGGCCAGTGCCAGCGCATCGGCATCGCCCGTGCGCTGATCGTGGAACCCAAGCTCCTGATCTGCGACGAGCCGGTTTCGGCGCTCGACGTCTCGATTCAGGCGCAGGTGATCGAGCTTCTCAAAGAGTTGCAGCGCGATCTGGGGCTCGCGATGATCTTCATCGCCCATGACCTCAGCGTGGTAAAGAACATCTCGGACGAGGTCATGGTGCTCTATCTGGGCCGCGTGATGGAGAAGGCGCCGAAGGCGCAGCTCTACGACGATCCGCAGCATCCCTACACGCAGGCGCTGCTTTCCGCCGTACCGATCCCGGACCCAATCGCCGAGCGCGCCAAGCAGATCGTGCCGATGAGCGGCGACATGCCCTCGCCGATGAACCCGCCCTCGGGCTGTGTCTTCCGTGGCCGCTGCCCGCGGGCGCAGGCCGATTGCGCGCAGGTGGTGCCGCAACCGGGCGAGTCGCTGCATCAGGTCGCTTGCATTCACCCCGGCCCGCTGCAAGCCAGCGAGACCGCAGCGCAGTAAGTCTGCGGGCGGTACCGGAATGAAAACTCCAGAATAATCAACCCCTCAGGGGCGGCGTGCGTTCGCCGCTGCCTCGCCCTATCCGCGAAAAATGATATACGTCTATCAAAAATGATTGACGTATATCAAAATTTCCCCCTAGATAGGCCCCGAGATGCGCAGGCTGGGAGGGCCAGCGCGCGGGGGAGGGGCCATGACAAGTCCGACGTTAAGCGATGTCGCACGCGCTGCCGGGGTGAGCTATGCCACCGCGGACCGGGTGATCAACAACCGCGGCAACGTGGCGGAAAAGTCCATCGCCAAGGTGCGCGAAGCGGTCGCGTCGCTTGGCTATGTGCGCAATGTCGCGGCGGCGAACCTGTCACGCGGGCGGGTCTACCGGCTCGCTTTCCTGATCCCCCGCGGCTCCAACGCCTTTTTCAACCGCATCCGCCAGCACATCGAACATACCGCCGCCCATCAGGCCACCGAACGCGTCACCGCCGAGGTGATCGAGGTCGCGGCCTTCGCCGTCGAAGGGCTGCAAGACAGCATTTCGGACCTGCTGGAACGGGATTTCGACGGTGTCGCCATCGTCGGTTTGCAAAGCGCGGCGCTTGAGGCTCCTTTGGCCGCCCTGCGGGATAAGGGGGTGGCCGTGGTGGGCCTCGTCTCCGACCTGCCGCAGGCCGCCCGCGCCGCCTATATCGGGATCGACAACATCGCCGCCGGGCGCACCGCGGGGCGCATGGTGGGGCTTGCCCATGGCGGGCAGGGCGGGCGGGTGCAGACCTTTGCAGGCTCGCTGGACGCGCGCGACCACGCAGAGCGTCTGACCGGCTTTCGCGAAGTGTTGCAGGCCGATTTCCCGCAGGTTGAATTGCTGGATCCGATCATGACGAAGGACGACGCGCAGGTGCTGAACGCGCAGACGCGTCAGGCGCTCGGCCAGACGGAGCTGACAGCACTTTACAACGTGGGCGCGGGCAACAGCGGGTTGATCGCCGCCCTGCAAGAGGAGCGGGGCACAAGGCCCTTCTGCGTGGTGCATGAACTGGTCGCGCATTCGCGTCAGGCGCTGCTTGAGCGGCATATCGATCTGGTGATCGATCAGCGCCCGGATGTCGAGATCAACCGCGCCTTCACCGTCTTGCGTGCGCTGATCGACCAAAAGGAATTGCCGCCGATGCCGGACCTCGTGCCGACGATTTATGTGCGGGACAATCTGCCCGCCGACACATTGACCGATAAGATGAAGGCCAAGATAGATGACTGATTTCTTTAAAGATATAAAGCCCCTCACCTATGACCCCGAGGGGGCCGATCTGGCCTTTCGCCACTACAATCCCGACGAGATCGCCATGGGCAAACGGATGGAGGATCACCTGCGTTTCGCCGTGGCCTATTGGCATTCCTTCGCATGGCCGGGCGGCGATCCCTTTGGCGGGCAGACCTTCGATCGCCCGTGGTTCGGTGACACGATGGATTTGGCAAAGCTCAAGGCCGATGTGGCCTTTGAGATGTTCGATCTGCTGAACGCGCCCTTCTTCTGCTGGCACGATGCCGACATCCGCCCCGAGGGGGACACATTCGCCGAAAGCCTGCGCAATTTCGAAGAGATCATTGATTATCTCGGCACCAAGATGGAAGGCTCCAAAACCAAGCTGCTTTGGGGCACGGCGAACCTCTTTGGTCACCGGCGCTTCATGTCGGGCGCGGCCACCAATCCCGACCCTGAGATTTTCGCCTGGTCCGCCGCCACGGTCAAAGCCTGCATGGATGCGACCCATAAGCTGGGCGGTCAGAACTACGTCCTCTGGGGCGGGCGCGAAGGTTATGAGACCCTGCTTAACACCGACCTGAAGCGCGAACGCCAGCAGGCCGGGCGCTTCTTGCAGATGGCGGTGGAGTACAAACACAAGATCGGTTTCGAAGGCGCCATTCTGGTGGAGCCCAAGCCGCAGGAGCCGACCAAACATCAGTATGATTTCGACGTGGCTACGGTCTATGGTTTCCTCAAGGAGTTTGGGCTGGAGAACGAAGTTCAGATGAACATCGAACAGGGCCATGCGATCCTTGCAGGCCATTCGTTCGAACATGAGCTGGCGCTCGCCGCGTCCTTGGGGATTTTCGGCTCAATCGACATGAACCGCAACGACTATCAATCGGGCTGGGACACGGATCAATTCCCCAACAACGTGCCCGAAGTGGCGCTGGCCTATTACGAGGTGCTGAAGGCGGGCGGTTTCACCACCGGCGGCACCAATTTCGACGCCAAGCTGCGGCGGCAATCGCTCGATCCGGTCGATCTGGTCGCGGCCCATGCGGGCGCGATGGATGTCTGCGCGCGGGGCTTCAAAGCCGCCGCCGCCATGCTGGAGGATGGCACGATTGAGGCCATGCGCGCCGAGCGCTACGCGGGGTGGGAGACGCCCAAGGCCAAGGCGATGCTGGAGGGGGATCTGGCCTCAATCGCTGCGCAGGTCGTCCAAGACGGCATTAACCCGCAGCCCCGCTCGGGCCGGCAGGAAATTCTGGAGAACATCGTGAACCGGTTCGTTTGAGCCGGGGAAAGGGAGGAACATTATGAAGACGATCAAGGGACCGGCGCTGTTTCTGGCGCAATTCGCGGGCGATGAGGCGCCCTTCAACTCTTGGGACAGCATCACCAAATGGGCCGCCGATTGTGGCTACAAAGGCGTGCAAGTGCCCAGTTGGGACGCGCGGCTGATCGACTTGGCCAAGGCCGCGTCGAGCAAGGATTACTGCGACGAGTTCAAGGGCAAGGCGGTCGAAAACGGCGTGGAGGTGACCGAGCTTTCGACACATCTTCAGGGCCAGTTGGTCGCCGTGCATCCGGCCTATGACACGGCCTTTGACGGCTTCGCCGTCGAAGAAGTGCGCGGCAATCCCAAGGCGCGGCAGGAATGGGCGGTCGAGCAGGTGAAACTGGCGCTTTCGGCGTCCAAGAACATGGGGATCGGGGCGCATGCGACCTTCTCGGGCGCTTTGGCTTGGCCCTATGTCTACCCTTGGCCGCAGCGGCCTGCCGGGCTGATTGAGACGGCCTTTGACGAACTCGCCGCGCGTTGGCTGCCGATCTTGAACCATGCCGAGGACTGCGGTGTCGATGTCTGCTATGAGATCCACCCCGGCGAAGATCTGCATGATGGCATCACCTATGAGATGTTTCTAGAGCGCACGGGCAATCACGCGCGCGCCAACATGCTCTATGACCCCAGCCACTACGTCCTGCAATGTCTTGACTACATTGATAACATCGACATCTACAAAGACCGGATCAAGATGTTCCACGTCAAGGATGCCGAGTTCAATCCGACGGGCCGTCAGGGGGTCTATTCGGGCTATCAAAGCTGGACGGACCGCGCCGGGCGGTTCCGGTCGCTGGGCGACGGGCAGGTTGATTTCGGCGCTGTCTTTTCCAAAATGGCGGCGAATGATTTCGATGGCTGGGCCGTGGTGGAATGGGAATGCTGCCTCAAACACCCCGAAGACGGGGCGCGTGAGGGGGCGCAATTCGTCTCCGATCACATCATTCGCGTGACCGACAAAGCCTTTGATGACTTCGCCGATGGCGGCACCGATGAGGCGGCAAACCGCAAAATGCTGGGGATCGACTGATGGCACGTATTCGACTTGGCATGGTGGGCGGCGGCAATGACGCCTTTATCGGCGGGGTGCACCGCATCGCCTCGCGCATTGACGACCGGTTTGATCTGGTGGCAGGCGCGCTGTCTTCGACCCCCGAGAAATCCGCCGCCAGTGCGGAGGCTTTGGGCATCCCGCGCTCCTACGGCAGTTTCGAGGAGATGGCCGAGGCCGAAGCCGCCCGCGAGGACGGGATTGAGGCGGTCTCAATCGTCACGCCCAACCACGTTCATGCCGCTGCTGCAAAGGCCTTCTTGGCCAAGGGCATCCATGTGATCTGCGACAAGCCCCTGACCTCCACGCTCGAGGATGCGGAGGCGTTGGCGGCCAGTGTCGCGGAGGCCGAGGCGCTTTTCATCCTCACCCATAATTACACCGGCTATCCGATGATCCGCCAAGCGCGGGCCATGGTGGCGGCGGGTGATCTGGGGGAGATCCGGATCGTTCAGGCGGAGTATCCGCAGGACTGGCTGACCGCGCCGATGGAGAACGAAGGCGTCAAACAGGCCGAATGGCGCACCGATCCCGCACGCTCGGGCGCGGGCGGCTCGGTGGGCGATATCGGCACCCATGCCCATAACCTTGCGTGCTTTGTAAGCGGCTTGCAGGTCGAAAGCATCGCCGCCGATCTGCAAAGTTGGGGCGCGGGGCGCAAGCTGGATGACAACGCCCATATGATGCTGCGCTTTGCTGGCGGCGCGCGCGGCATGCTGTGGTCAAGCCAAGTGGCTCCGGGGAATGAGAATGCGCTGAAGCTGCGTATCTATGGCGACAAGGGCGGTTTGGAATGGTCGCAAGAGGATCCCAACTACCTCTGGTTCACGCCATTGGGAGAGCCGAAGCGCCTGATCACCCGCAACGGGGCAGGGGCGTCTGAGGCGTCGCAATCGGTAAGCCGCATTCCCGGCGGCCACCCCGAGGGCTACCTCGAAGGGTTTGCCACGATCTATAACGAGGCCGCCGATGCGATCCGCGCCGTGCAGGGCGGGGCGAGCCGCGAAAGCGCCATGGGTTTGCTGCCGGACATCACGGCGGGCATGGCGGGGATGCGTTTCATCAATGCCTGTGTCACCTCCTCGGCCAATGATGCGGCGTGGACCAAGCTATGAGTGCCACCCCCGTTCTTGCCCTGCGCGACGTGAGCAAGAGCTTCGGCTCGATCGAAGTGCTGCATGGCGTGACCCTCGCGCTAGAGCCGGGGACCGTTCATGCGCTGATCGGTGAGAACGGGGCGGGCAAATCGACGACGATGAAGATCATGGCGGGCTATCAACTACCCTCCAAAGGCGCTGTCGAACTCGATGGTGCAGCGGTCCGTTTCGACAGTCTGCATGAGGGCGAAATGGCCGGGATCGTGATGATCCACCAAGAGTTCAACTTGGCCGAACAGCTCACCGTTGAGCAGAACATCTTTCTGGGCCGCGAGTTGAAACGCGGGCCGCTGCTCGACAAGGCCGAGATGCGGCGGCGCACGCGGGACTATCTTGATCGGGTGGCCTGCAACGTCTCTCCGGATGCGCTGGTCTCGCGTCTGTCGAATTCCGACAAACAGATGGTCGAGATCGCCAAGGCCCTGTCGCGCGATGCGCGGGTGTTGATCATGGACGAGCCGACGGCGGTGCTGACCAAACGCGAGACCGATGTGCTGTTCAAACAGGTCGCGGCCCTGCGCGCGGCGGGGACGGCGGTCTTGTTCACCTCGCATAAATTAGACGAAGTGGCCGAGATCTCGGACCATGTCACCATCATGCGCGATGGCGCGGTGGTGCAGTCCAGCCCGACCTCTGAGATCACCGAAGACGAAATGGCCACCGCCATGGTGGGCCGCGATGTCTCTGACCTCTACCCCGCCAAACCCGGTGTGGAGCGGGGCGCGCCAGAGGTGCTCTCGGTCGAAAACCTCAGCGTGCCGGGCTTTGCCAGCAATGTGTCTTTTTCACTGCGACAGGGGGAGATCCTCGGGCTGGGCGGGCTGATCGGCTCTGGCCGGACCGAGGTGATGGAAGGCCTTGCCGCGCTGCGCCCGGCGAGTGCCAAGCGCGTCACCCTCTTTGGGGAGCCGGTGCAGTTCAAGCGGCCAAGCGACGCGCAACAGGCCGGGCTGTGCTATCTCACCGAAGACCGCAAGCTGCGCGGTCTGCTGCTGGAACGCGGCATGCGTGAGAACCTGACCCTGCAAAACCTGCATAAATTCGGCGGCTTCCTGATTGATCGCAACGCAGAGGAAACCGCCCTGACCGAGGCCATTGGAGAGTTCGACATTCGCGCGGGCAGCCGTGATGTGCGGGTCGGCAATATGTCAGGCGGCAACCAGCAGAAACTGCTGCTGGCCAAGATCATGCTCTCTGAGCCGCGCATCCTGATCGTCGATGAACCCACCCGCGGCATCGACATCGGCACCAAACAGCAAATCTATGCCTTCCTGCGCAAATTGGCCGATCAGGGCCACGGCATTATCGTGATCACCTCCGAGATGCCCGAACTCATCGGCCTTGCCGACCGCGTGATGGTCATGCGTTTGGGCGAGGTCAGCGGCACGCTAAACGCGGGCGAGATCACGGAAGACGCGATTGTCCGCCTCTCCATGGGGCTGAGCGCCGAACAAATGCCGATGACGGCCTAAGGAAACCGAAGATGACAGATGTAACCACACCTCAAACCAAAAGCTTCCGGATGCCGTCGATGTCTGTCCTCGGGCCGATCATCGCGCTGATCGTTCTGCTGCTGATCGGCACGGCGCTGAATTCCAACTTCCTGAGTGCGGCGAATATCACCAACGTCCTCGCCCGCTCGGCCTTTATCGGGATCATCGCGGTGGGCATGACCTTTGTCATCACCGCGGGCGGGCTTGACCTGTCGGTGGGGTCGATGGCGGCCTTTATCGCGGGGTTGATGATCTTGGTGATGAACGCCGCTTTACCGAGCCTCGGTGTCGGCGTGCCGATCATCCTCTTGGGCATGTTCACGGCCATCGTCGCGGGGCTGCTGGCGGGGCTGTTGAACGGCTTTTTGATCACCGCCCTCGGCATCGAGGCCTTCATCGTCACGCTCGGCTCCATGGGCATTTACCGCTCGCTGGTGACCTGGCTGGCGGATGGCGGCACCCTGTCGCTCGATTTCGGTCTGCGCAGCTTTTACCGGCCCGTCTATTTCGACGGCATCCTCGGGATCAGCTGGCCAATCATCGTTTTCGCGCTGGTGGTCATCATTGGTGAGATCATCATGTCGCGCAGCGTCTATGGCCGCCACTGCGCCGCCACCGGGTCGAACGAACATGTGGCGCATTATTCTAATGTGAACGTCAATCGCACCCGTCTGATCTCTTATGCCGCATTGGGCATCTTGGTGGGCATCGCGACGATCATGTATGTGCCGCGCCTCGGCTCGGCCTCGGCCTCCACCGGGGTGCTGTGGGAGTTGGAGGCGATTGCCGCCGTGATCATCGGCGGCACCGTGCTCAAGGGTGGTTTCGGTCGGGTCTGGGGCACCGTCATCGGCGTGCTGATCCTCAGCCTGATCGGCAATATCCTGAACCTCACCGATTTCGTGTCGCCCTATCTGAACGGTGCGATCCAAGGGATTATCATCATTCTCGCTGTGATCCTACAGCGCGAAAGGAAGACGGCGCTTTAAGCCGTAGTTGAACGCTTCATGGGAGGAGCAAATATGACATTTACCCAAACATTCATTGCCACCGCGCTGGCCACGGCTGTCGGCACCGCCGCCTTTGCCCAAGAGACCAAAGTCATCGGCGTGTCGATCCCGGCGGCGACCCACGGCTGGGCGGGGGGCATGAACTTCCACGCCAAGGAAACCGTCGAACGTCTGGAAGAGGTCTATTCCGATCTCGACTTCGTTCTCGCCACCGCGTCGGACCCCGGCAAACAGGTGAACGACATCGAAGACATGGTCGCCACGCGCAACATCGACGCGCTGGTGGTGTTGCCTTTTGAATCCGACCCGCTGACCCCGCCGGTGCAAGCCGTGGCCGACAGCGGTGCATGGGTCACCGTGGTGGACCGTGGCCTTTCCGTTGAGGGCATCCAAGACCTTTACGTTGCGGGCGACAACAGCGGCTTTGGCAAGGTGTCGGGTGAATTCATGGCCCAGCAAATGCCCGATGGCGGCGACATCGTCGTGCTGCGCGGCATCCCCACCACCATCGACAATGAGCGTGTCGAGGGGTTCAACGCGGCGATCGAAGGCTCCGGCATCAATGTGCTCGACATGGAGCATGGCAACTGGAACCGCGACGACAGCTTTACCGTGATGCAGGATTTCCTGTCGAAATACCCCAATATCGACGCGGTCTGGGCCTCGGACGACGATATGGCGATTGGCGTGCTGGCCGCGATCGAAGCGGCAGGGCGTGACGACGTGAAATTCGTGCTCGGCGGGGCCGGTATGAAAGAGATGATCAAGCGCACCGCCGATGGCGATGAGATGATCCCGGCCAATGTGACCTACCCGCCGTCGATGATCGCCACCGCGATTGAGCTGACCGCCGTGGGCCTCACCTCCAACGCGCCGGTCTCGGGCACCTTCGTGATCGGCTCGGTGCTGGTGACGCAAGAGAACGCGATGGATTTCTACTATCCCGACAGCCCGTTCTAATGGCCAAGGCACCGGCAGCTTGCCGGTGGCTCTCTCTCATTTGTGAAGTAACGAGTACCGCATGACCTATCTCGGCTTGGACCTTGGCACCTCGGGCGTCAAAGCGCTTTTGATTGACGAAGGCCAACGGCCCTTGGCCGAGGGTCATGCCCCATTGGAGGTTCAGCGCCCGCACCCGATGTGGAGCGAGCAAGACCCCCATTCATGGATCACCGCCTGCGAGAGCGCCATCGCCGAGGTCCGCGCCGCGGCCCCGGATGCATTCGCGGCGCTGCGCGGCATTGCCGTCTCGGGCCAGATGCACGGCGCCACGCTGCTGGATGCCAATGACCAGCCCCTGCGCCCGGCGATCCTGTGGAACGATGGCCGCGCCCATGCCGAATGCGCGGAACTGGAAGAGCGCGCCGATTTTCGTGGGCTGGGTGGCAATATCGTCATGGCAGGCTTCACCGCGCCCAAGCTGCGATGGGTCCAGAAACATGAGCCCGAGATTTTCGCGCAGGTCCGCAAGGTCCTGCTGCCCAAGGACTATGTCGGTCTTTGGCTGACGGGCGAGCATGTGTCGGAAATGTCCGACGCGGCGGGGACGCTCTGGCTCGACGTGGAAAAACGCGATTGGTCGGATGAACTGCTCGCCGCCACGGGGCTTAGCCGTGACCACATGCCGCGATTGGTCGAAGGCAGCGCACGGGCGGGCGGGCTTCGGGCCGAGCTTGCCGCTCAGTGGGGTGTCGGCAACGTCACTGTCGCGGGCGGCGCGGGGGACAATTCCGCCACCGCGGTGGGGCTGGGGCTGGTGCAGCCGGGGCAGGGGTTTCTGTCGCTCGGCACCTCTGGCGTGCTATTCACCGTGACCGACCGTTTCGCCAGCAACACTGAAAGCGCCGTGCATAGTTTCTGCCACGCGGTGCCGAAGACCTGGCACCAGATGGGGGTGATCCTATCGGCAACCGACGCTTTGGCATGGCTGGGCCAGATCACCGGGCAAAGCCCCGCGGCGCTGGCCGGCATGGTTCAAGACATTCAACAGCCTTCCGCGATCACCTTCCTGCCATACCTCTCGGGCGAGCGGACGCCGCATAACGCCCCCGATGCCGCCGGGGCCTTTCACGGGCTGCGCCGCGGGCATGGGTTGCCGGATATGGTGCAAGCGGTGATGGAGGGGGTCGGCTTCGCCTTTGCCGACTGCTGTTGCGCCCTCGACCACTGTGGTTCATTGCCCGAACGGGTCTGCGTGGCGGGCGGCGGCAGCCAGTCAGAGACATGGTTGCAGATGATCGCCGACATCACCGGGCTGACCCTCGATGTGCCCGAAAGCGGTGCGCAGGGCGCGGCGCTCGGCGCAGCGCGGCTGGCGATGCTGGGCTATGGAGAGGCGGCGGAGGCCGAGGTGATCCGCCCCCCGAAGATACGCAAAAGCATCGCACCCAACCCCGCGCTCACGGCAGCCTATGCGGAACGCTATGCCGACTTCCGTGCGGCTTGGGAACAGCGGCTGGCGCAGTAGGCATCAAGCGCAAGACCAGCAAGAAAAGGGGCGGCCACCACGCCGCCCCCCCCCTCATCACATCCCGGCAATCACCTTGTCCAAAGTGGCGGGATAGTCGCGCACCCGCACGCCGGTGGCGTTGTAGATCGCATTGGTGATCGCTGCCGCCGCGCCGCAGATGCCCAATTCGCCGATCCCTTTGGCCTGTAGCGGGTTGGCCCAATCGTCCCGCTCTTCCAACAGATCGACGGTCAGCTGCGGCACATCCGCGTTCACCGGGATGTGGTATTCCGCGAGGTTGTGGTTGGCCACATGGCCGTCGCGCGGGTCAAAGGCCAGCTCCTCGGTCAGCGCGATGCCGATGCCAAAGGTCATGCCCCCCAGACATTGCGACCGCGCCGTCTTGGCGTTCAGGATCCGCCCGGCGGCAAAGGTGCCATGCATCCGCCGCACCCGCGTCTCGCCCGAGGCGGCATGCACCGCGACCTCGGCGAAATAGGCCCCGAAGGTGGCCTGCCGCACCGCCTCAGAAGTATCGCCAGGCTGGACGTGACCCACTTTGGCAATCTCATCCCCGTTCAGGATATCGCTCAGGCTGCGGGTCTGGTTGTCAAAGGTCGCCATGCCGTCTTTTAGCGTGAGGTCACCTTCCTCCACCTCCAGCCGCGCGGCAAGCTGTTTGCGGATCGCCTCGCAGGCCAGATAGACCGATGTGCCGCTCGACGACGCGCCCCATGACCCGCCCGAGCCAGATGCCGGGGGCAGGGTGGTATCGCCCAAGACCACATCGACCGCATCGCGGGGCAGACCCATCATATCGCCCGCGATTTGGCCCAAGATCGCATAGGTGCCGGTGCCGATATCGGTCATATCCGTTTCGACCCGCAGGCGGCCATCGGGCATCAGCGTCACGCGGGCTTGGCTCTCCATCAACACGTTCACCCGCGCGGCGGAGGCCATGCCATAGCCGATCAGCCATTCCCCCTCGCGCCGTTCCTTGACGCCGGGGCGGTCGGCCCAGCCGAATGTCTCGGCCCCGCTGTCGAGCGCTTCTCGGAAACGGCGAGAGGAGAATTCCTTGCCGCTCTCGGGGTCCTTCTCAGGGATGTTGCGGCGGCGCAGCTCGACAGGATCCATGCCGACCTTGTCGGCCAGCTCATCCATCGCGCCTTCGAAAACGGTGACGCCCACCGCCTCGCCCGGCGCGCGGACGGAGCCCGCGCAAAGCCGGTGCACCCGCGCCAAGTCCATCGACATCTTGCGGTTCGCCCCGGCATAGAGGAAATGCGACGCCTGTAAGACCGGCTCGGCAAAGCTCTCTCCGGGCAGGTTAGACACCCGCGCGTCATGGCCCAGACCGGTCAGCCGACCTTCGGCATCGGCGGCAAGGCGCACCCGCTGCGTGGTCTCGGACCGGCGCATCGTCGCCTCATAGACCTGCTGGCGGTGCAGCGCGACAGAGACCGGGCGGCCCACCTCTTTCGCGGCAATCGCCGCCGCGACCGCCTCGGGCGCGATGCCGAGTTTCGACCCGAAGCCGCCGCCGACATAGGGCGACAGGATGCGCAGCCGGTCGGGGTGGATGCCCAAGGCATCGGACAGCTCATTGCGGTTGTATTTCAGCATCTGATAGCTGCCGCGCAGGGTCAGCTCTTCCCCGTCCCATGAGGCGATGGAGGCATGCGGCTCCATCGGGGTGCTGGAATGCGACGGGGTGGTGTAGGTCACATCGACCGAGAAAGCGGCCTGAGCCATAGCGCCGTCCAGATCGCCCTGATCCAAGGTCTTCGCCTCCTGCGGCTCAACCGCCGCGGTGGCAGGATCGACCGGCATGACCTCGCCGTTTTCCAACGCCACTTTCAGCGATTGCGCCGCATGGCGGGCCTGTTCGAATTCCTCGGCGACGACCACTGCGATCAACTGGCCGAGATAGGCGGCCTGTTCCGGCCCTTGAATTGGCGCTTGGTTCGCGGTGCCTTGCGCGGGGTTGCGCAGCAGGCGCGGGTCTTGGATCACGGCCAATACCCCCGGCATTTGCGCCACCGCTTCGCGGTTGGCCAAGACCACCCGGCCGCTATTGCCCGGCGCGCGGACCATGACGCCATGCACCATGCCCTCGACCTGCCATTCATTGGCATAGGTCGCCGTGCCGCTCACCTTCAGCGGCCCCTCGGGGCGGTCCAGCGGCGCGCCGACAAGCCCCTGCGCCATATCATCCAACCTGCGGGCGGTGGCAGGCGCGTCCATCTTGAATTGCTCGGTCATTGCTGGGCCTCCGCGGTAAGTTCGTTCAGCACCGACACCAGCGTGCGGCGGGCGAGGGGGATTTTGAAATCATTCGCGCCATAGCCTTTGGCCTCGGCCAGCAGCAAATCGGCGGCTTTGTTGAAAAGGTCTTCCGAGGGCGCGTTGCCGGTCAGCAGTTCCTCCACCTCCGCATTGCGCCACGGTTTCGGCGCCAGCCCGCCAAAGGCTAGATCGGCACGGGTGATCCGCCCGTCTTCCATATCGACGATCCCGGCGACCGAGACGAGGGCAAAGGCATAAGAAGCCCGGTCCCGCACCTTGCGGTAGGTCTGTTTTCCCGTCACCGGCGCGGGCAGCACCACGGCGGTGATCAATTCGCCCGGCTCAAGAACGGTCTCTTGGTCTGGCCGCTCTCCGGGCAGCAGATAAAGCTCATCCAGCGTTAGGCGGCGCGTGCTGCCGTCTTCTTTCAGCGTCTCCACCTCGGCCCCGAGCGCCCGCATGGCCACGGCCATGTCGCTGGGATGGGTGGCGATGCAATGCTCCGAGGTGCCCAAGACGGCAAGGATGCGGTTGAACCCCTCCTTCGCCGAACAGCCCGTGCCCGGCTCGCGTTTGTTGCAGGGCATGGCGCGGTCATAAAAATACAGGCACCGCGTGCGTTGCAGCAAATTGCCGCCCGTCGTCGCCTTGTTGCGCAACTGTCCGCTGGCCCCGGCCAGCAACGCACGGCTCAGCACGGGCCAGCCCTTGCGCAGACGGGCGTCATTGGCCAGATCGCTGTTGGTCACCAAGGCCCCGATGCGCAGGCCGCCATCTTCGGTCTCTTCGATCTCGCCAAGGTCGAGCCGGTTGATATCGATCAGCGCCTCGGGGGTCATGACCTCCAGCTTCATCAAATCCAGAAGGTTGGTGCCCCCGGCGATGAAGGTGCCACCGCTGGCCGCTTGCCGCGCGGCGGCCTCTGTATTTTCGGCGCGGGTATAGTCGAATGGTCTCATGCGCTTTCTCCCGCCGCTTTTCGGATCGCCTCGACGATGTTGGGATAGGCCGAACACCGGCAGAGGTTGCCGCTCATCCGTTCCGAGATTTCTTCCGTCGTCAGCGCAGGCTTGCCGCTCAGGTCATCGGTCACATGGCTGGGCCAGCCCTCTGCGATCTCTTCCAGCATCGCGGTGGCCGAGCAGATTTGCCCCGGCGTGCAATAGCCGCATTGGAACCCGTCTTCGCTGACAAAAGCTTCTTGCAGCGGGCTGAGGTTGCCGGGCGCTCCGATGCCTTCGATGGTGGTCACCTCATCGCCGTCATGCATACAGGCCAATGTCAGGCAGGCGTTGATCCGGCGGCCATTCACCATGACTGTGCAGGCGCCGCATTGCCCGTGATCGCAGCCCTTCTTGCTGCCGGTCAGTCCAAGATGGTGGCGGAGCGCATCCAGCAGCGTCGTGCGGGGATCGAGATCCAGCCGCTGCTTCGTGCCATTGATGGTCAGATTCGTTTCCACGGCAATTTCCTTTGGCTAAATGGGGGCGGAGGAGCGGACCCCTCCGGCTATCGGCTGCCTCGGGACGTAGGGCGGCGTGGATGAGCGGCAAGCGGGTGTGGCTGGTGGGGTTCAGACAGCGTGCTTTGATAACATAACCATGATTACGAGGCTTTTGACTGTAGCCGCAAAGCAGTAATGTCACCCATCGGCAAAGCAGAAGTGTCACTCTCCTTGCATACGGTAGCGAGGATTAGTGGACATGGGATGGGTGACGATGAGCGAGCGCGAGTTGAACCGCGTTGAG
>NZ_SZNL01000080.1:0-363 GCF_005068605.1 Sulfitobacter sp. 15WGC
GCTCAAGCAACACGCCAATCCGGCGGTAGCCGAACCGGCGCCGCTTTCCGGCGATCTCCTGCATCTCCTTGCGGATCTCAGGGCAGTCCGGCGGGCGTTCGCGCCGGACTGTCTTTGGGTCGACACCAACAAGCCGACAGGCCCGGCGCTGCGAGATGCCGTGATCCCGCATCGCCCTGAGCGCCGCCTCTCGCCGCTTGGTCAGCGTCGTCAGTTCTTTCCCAGAAGATCCTTCAGAACCACATTGTCCAGCATCGTATCGGCCAGCAGCCGCTTCAGCTTGGCGTTCTCGTCCTCCAGCGCCTTCAGCCTCGCGGCCTCCGACACCTCCATGCCGCCATACTTGGACTTCAGCTTGTAGAA
>NZ_SZNL01000081.1:0-360 GCF_005068605.1 Sulfitobacter sp. 15WGC
GCTTGATTTACGCCCAAATGGGCAGGCCTTTTGCGCCTCCGAGTCACTCTGCCGCAGCCGGTCTGCGGGGTTCTAAAGAGCGCACCCGGCGCCAGTCCAGCCCTGCAAAAAGCGCCTCGAATTGGGGACGGTTCAAGGTGATCACGCCATCTCGAATGGCGGGCCAAATGAAGCTGTTCTCCTCAAGTCGTTTGTAGGTCATCACGAGCCCGCTGCCGTCCCAGAACAAAATCTTCATCCTGTCGGCCCGTTTGGCGCGGAATACAAAGACTGTTCCGGTAAAGGGGTCTTGGGCCAATGCCGACTGCACCATCGAAGCCAATCCATCGTGTCCTTTACGGAAGTCCACCGGCCGCGTCG
>NZ_SZNL01000082.1:0-353 GCF_005068605.1 Sulfitobacter sp. 15WGC
GCACGATGTCCAGCCGCTCGCTGCGGTCTTCGCCGATCTTGTGCATGACACCACAGCCACAAGGGCAGATCAGGCTGTCGGGTTCGATAACCTCTTCGATGCGCGGCAGTGCAGCCGGGAGATTGCCGATGGTGCGCTTTGGCGCAGGCCTGGTTGCCGTTTTCTCACCTGCCTTGGCAGCCAAATGTTCCTTCTGCACCTCGACCTCGGCCAGTGCGATGGATAGGTCCTCGAACGCCAGCTGCCGCTCATCCTCGGGCAGCTTTTCCGACCTTTTGCCATGCAGGGCATGGTTCAGTTCAGCGATCAGATGCTGTTGGCGTTGGGTAATATCCTGAAGCGCTGTGATCGTT
>NZ_SZNL01000083.1:0-346 GCF_005068605.1 Sulfitobacter sp. 15WGC
TGGTGCGGATCTACGGTAAACCCGGATGCATAGTCAGCGATCGAGCCATTGGAACGCCATTGGTCCGAGAGACAATGGCGAGGGGGACGGAGTTCACGAGCCGGGCCATTCTGAGGTGGGCCGATCAGAACGCAATTCCGTGGCACTATATCGACCCAGGGAAGCCGCAGCAGAACGCCTTTATCGAGTCATTCAACGGCAGCATGCGCGACGAACTGCTGAACGAGGAGATATTTGACACCCTGGACGACGCCCGCCGGAAGCTGGCGCTCTGGCGTTACGATTACAACACCGTCAGGCCGCACTCATCGCTCGGGAACAAAACACCGGCCGAAGCGCGCCGGAC
>NZ_SZNL01000084.1:0-343 GCF_005068605.1 Sulfitobacter sp. 15WGC
TAAAACGGGCGCTCAAGACAAAGCTCGAAGATGACTTCGGCATTACCCACTCGAGCCTTGAGTTTGAAACCTCAGATAATGCCCATGATGGTGCCGCGTTGTTTGGCCATAAAGACGGTGCAAAAAAACGCCGGCGAAGAACCTGGCGCATAAGCATCTTAAGATGCCGAACAGCGCGGCCACACGTTTCACTGGACCATGTTCCGATCTTCAAAGCGTTACGGAAGATGCTACGGTTGGTGTCACTTTTCATAAAAGAGATGCGAGCGAGGTCCAGTTTGGTGTGCCGCAGTGCAGTATAGGGTCTGATTGGTGAAGGTCAGTTTAAGGCCGCCCGCTACAG
>NZ_SZNL01000085.1:0-315 GCF_005068605.1 Sulfitobacter sp. 15WGC
CATTGGAGAAGGTCCAGATCACCTCGCCCTCCATGCCGGGATCAAGGCGAACGGAGTTCGGGTCGTCATGCTCCATGTCCATCTTGGCCATGGCGTCCTTGTGCTCGGCATTGCCTTCCATCGTGTCGATTACAAACTCATGCTCGATCTCGCCTTTGTTGGTGACGCCAAAGCGAATGGTCTCGCCTTTTTTTGATGTCGAACTCGGCGGGTTCAAAGATCATCTCGCCGTCGTCGGTTTCGCGCATGGTCACCTCGATCGTGCGGTCAACCGCCTCGGCCTTGCCGGGCATGCCTGCGGCCATTTCCTTGTGC
>NZ_SZNL01000086.1:0-310 GCF_005068605.1 Sulfitobacter sp. 15WGC
CATCACGCGGCGGCCCGAATAATTCCATTTGATCTCGGGCAGTTGAAACCCGGCGTCATCCTTGGTGTTGGCGGCGAACTCTGACGCGGCGGAACTTTCGAGCCGCAGGTCCAGCTCCCCCCGCACGACGCCATCGAAATGTTCGATCACCTCCATCGGGCGCAGGCGGCGCGACCCGGGCGGGAAAATCTCGGCCATGCGGGCGGCGAGGTAGAAGGCGTCAATGTCCTTGCGGAAGGCTTTTTCGATGCCGGGCCGCAGGACTTTGACGGCGACCTCTTCGCCGGTCTCGGCCAGCCGCGCGTGATGC
>NZ_SZNL01000087.1:0-304 GCF_005068605.1 Sulfitobacter sp. 15WGC
GAACCACATTGTCCAGCATCGTATCGGCCAGCAGCCGCTTCAGCTTGGCGTTCTCGTCCTCCAGCGCCTTCAGCCTCGCGGCCTCCGACACCTCCATGCCGCCATACTTGGACTTCAGCTTGTAGAAAGTTGCCGGGCTGAGCCCGTGCCTGCGGCACACCTCCGCCGTCGGCATGCCTGCCTCTTGCTCCTTGATCATCCCAATAATCTGCGCCTCGGTAAAACGGCTTTTCCGCATTCGTCTGCTCCTTCAGGGTTGGGCAGACTCTACATCATGGTGAGGGATTTCGCGGGGGGCAGGTCA
>NZ_SZNL01000088.1:0-299 GCF_005068605.1 Sulfitobacter sp. 15WGC
AAGACAGTCCGGCGCGAACGCCCGCCGGACTGCCCTGAGATCCGCAAGGAGATGCAGGAGATCGCCGGAAAGCGGCGCCGGTTCGGCTACCGCCGGATTGGCGTGTTGCTTGAGCGCAAGGGCATGAGAATGAACCACAAGAAACTGTATCGGCTCTACCGGGAAGAAGGGCTGTCAGTGAAGCGGCGGCGCGGCCGCAAGCGGGCCCGTGGAACGCGCTCCCCGATGCCGGAGGCTGCGTATCCCAATGCGCGCTGGTCTCTGGACTTCCTGGCTGACAGCTTCGGCCCATCCCGGAA
>NZ_SZNL01000089.1:0-293 GCF_005068605.1 Sulfitobacter sp. 15WGC
TTTCCGGGATGGGCCGAAGCTGTCAGCCAGGAAGTCCAGAGACCAGCGCGCATTGGGATACGCAGCCTCCGGCATCGGGGAGCGCGTTCCACGGGCCCGCTTGCGGCCGCGCCGCCGCTTCACTGACAACCCTTCTTCCCGGTAGAGCCGATACAGTTTCTTGTGATTCATTTTCATGCCCTTGCGCTCAAGCAACACGCCAATCCGGCGGTAGCCGAACCGGCGCCGCTTTCCGGCGATCTCCTGCATCTCCTTGCGGATCTCAGGGCAGTCCGGCGGGCGTTCGCGCCGGA
>NZ_SZNL01000008.1:0-5456 GCF_005068605.1 Sulfitobacter sp. 15WGC
ATGCCGCCCAGAGAGGTGCCGAACCACGCGGCGCGGTCGATCTGGAAGTGATCCAAAAGCCCCGTCGCGATCTGCGCGTAATGTTCGACCGAATATTCCACCTCAGGGTCTCGCGCCCAGCTCGACCAATCAACCTTGCGCGAAGGCTCGGGCTGCGGCGCGGTCTGCGTGCTGGCCGCCGCCGCAAGGGGGGCTGCGGATGCCGCAACGCTGCCCGTGGGGGCGGGCGGCGCGTCCGCCTCCGTCTCTTCCGGTTCCTCGCTTGGCGCGGGGGGCTCCAACGCGGGCAGGTCTTCTGCCAACGGCGGTGGGGTTTCCTCTGGAGTGGGGGCCAGCTCGGCCTCTGCCGGGTCTTCCGTCGCCTCCGTTTCCGTCGCAGCGTCCAAGGCGGGCAGGTCTTCGTCCAAGGGCGGTGGCGTGTCTTCGGGGGTTGGCTCCAACGAGGGGGAGGCTTCCGAAGCGTCCTCGGTCGACCCCAACTCCGGCAGGTCTTCCTCTACCGGCGGCGGGGTCTCTTCCGGTGTAGCGGCAAGTTCAGGCTCGGCCACGGGGGGCGTCTCATCCGTGTCCACGACCGGCCCTTCGGGCGCGTTCATCACGCCGGAAATCACGATGGGGGCCGTCTCAGGCTCCACGGTTTCGCCGGGTTCCAGCAGGTCTGACGCGGCTTTCGTCATGCCGAAGTGCGGCGCGCCATCGAAGCTTTCACTGGCCGGGGCGGCGGCAAAGCTGACCGGGTGGAAACGATGCTCCACGGCGAAGGCTTCGGCTTCGTCCAAGGTCTCGCGGGCCACGGCGGCCACATGGCTCTGCCCGCCATCGGCATGCACATCGAACACCAGATCGGAAACCGGATAGGGCGTGGCCCCCTCCAGCGCCTCTGCCGCTGCCGCACGGCGGGCGGCGGGGTCCATATCCGGCGTGTCGAGGGTAAGGTATTTGATCTGCGCGTCGGGGATCAACAGCAGGCTGCGCAGCCCGCCGGGCTCCAACGCCGTGGCGGTTTTGCGCAAGACCGCCAGTTCCGCCGCCAGATCGGCGCTGTCGAGCGCCACTTCACCAACAAGCTGCCATCCGCCCGATGTGCGGTGGAGCAAACGAATGCCGTCGAACGACAGGGAGAGGGTAAAATTCGGCTTCATCGCGGTCGACTTTAGCATGGGGTCGGGCGCACTTACAGACGCGCCGCAGTCATCGCGAAGGATAGAGCAGGAGTTCGCCCAAGGGAAGGGTGCGCACCGTGCGGGTGCTTGTCAGAACCGGGCCGCGATGGGCAAATGGCGGCGCATTGATGCACGGAAAGGAACGAACATGCGACTGATGAATTGGGTGGCGCTGGCGTGGATGGCGGGGGCCGGATTGGTCTCGGCCCAGCAGGGACCGGAAGAGGGGATTATCGTCACCGGCCAAGGCAGCATCGCCGCCGCGCCCGACATGGCGACGATCACTCTGGGCGTGACCGAAGAGGCCGAAACCGCCAAGGCCGCGATGGACGGGGTGAATGCCGCCGTGAGCGCGATCCTGACCCAGCTCGACGCGCAGGGCGTCGCGGCGAAGGACCGCCAGACCAGCCGTTTCTACCTGCGCCCGCTGCATGACCGCCGCGCGAATGAGAACGGCCAGCCGCCGCGCATCACCGGTTATCAGGCGGGCAACTCCGTGACGGTCAAAGTGCGTGATCTGGACCGCTTGGGCGCGATGATGGATGCGGTGATCGACGAGGGTGCGAATGATTTCAACGGGTTGGACTTCGGACTTCAAGACCCGAAAGATGCGCTGGCCGAGGCACGCAAGGCCGCCGTTGCGGATGCCACCGAACGCGCGCGGCAGTTGGCCGAGGCGGCAGGGGTGGAGCTCGGCACGCTGATCCGCATGACCGAAAACTCCCACGCGCAGCCCAAGATGTTTGAATCCGCCCGTATGGGGATGGCGATGGACAGCGCCGTGGCCGAAGGCGAGGTCGAGGTGCGGGCGCAGGTGTCGATGACCTTTGCGATTGCCCCGGGGCAGTAAGCTGCCGCGGATGGAAAACCCCCGCCGAGGTGATCGGCGGGGGAAGGTGGTTTAGCTGGTCGCTTTGGCCAGTGCCTGATCGAGATCGGCGATCAGATCGTCGGCGTCCTCCGTCCCGATGGAGATGCGCACGACACCCGGACCGGCCCCCGCCGCTTCCTGCTGCTCTGCCGTCAGTTGCCGGTGGGTGGTAGAGGCCGAGTGAATGATCAGCGAGCGCGTATCGCCCAAGTTCGCCACATGGCTAAAGATCTCAAGGCTGTTGACCAGTTTCACACAGGCGTCATAGCCGCCCTTGACCGCAAAGGTGAAAAGCCCGCCCGCGCCCTTGGGACAGACCTTTTGCATCCGCTCATGATAGGGCGAGGATTCCAGCCCGGCATAGGTCACATACTCAACCCGGTCGTCCTGTTCGAGCCATTCGGCCACCTTCACCGCGTTCTGCACATGCCGCTCCATGCGCAGCGACAGGGTTTCGATCCCCATGAGCGTGTAATGCGCCGCCTGTGGGTTCATCGTCATCCCCAGATCGCGCAGCCCGATGGCGATGCCGTGGAAGGTGAAGGCCATGGGGCCGAAGGTCTCGTGGAACTTCATGCCGTGATAGGCTTCCTCAGGCTGGCTGAGGGAGGGGAATTTGTCATTGGCAGACCAGTCGAACTTGCCCGAATCCACGACGCAGCCGCCCATGACGGTGCCATTGCCGGTGAGGTATTTTGTGGTCGAATGCACCACCAGCGTCGCGCCGTGTTCAATAGGGCGGCAGAGGTAGGGCGTGGCGCTGGTGTTGTCGATGATGAGCGGAATGCCCGCCGCATCGGCTACATCCGCAATGGCGCGCACATCCATGATATAGCCGCCGGGGTTGGCGATGGCCTCACCAAAGACCGCGCGGGTGTCGTCGTCGATCGTATCGGCCACGGCCTGCGGATCGTCGAAGTCGACGAATTTGCAGGACCAGCCAAAGCGTTTGATCGTATGGCTGAACTGCGTGACCGTGCCGCCATAGAGACGGGTAGAGGCGACGATATTCTTGCCCGGCCCCATCAGCGGGAACAGCGCCATGATCTGCGCCGCATGACCCGATGAGCAGCAGACCGCACCGACGCCGCCTTCGAGCGTGGCAATACGCTCTTGCAGGACCGCGTTGGTGGGGTTGGTCAGGCGCGAATAGATATAGCCGACTTCCTCAAGGTTGAACAAAGCCGCCGCGTGATCGGCATCGCGAAAGACATAGGCCGTGGTCTGATAGATCGGCGTCTGCCGCGCGCCGGTGGCCGGGTCGGGGCTGGCGCCTGCGTGAATTTGCAGCGTGTCGAAATGTGGGGTGGGGCTGTCGGCCATTGGTCTGTCCTCTCAGAAAATGGTTCCCGCGCAGCCTAGGCGCAAAGACCCGTCCAGACAACGGGGCAGGCGGGGCTCAGCGCATCCAGAAACCGTTTGATTTGATCCGGTTGCGGATCGCCTGTTCGCGGCGCGGCAGGTTGTCTTGATCGAAAAGCGCGCGCACCTTGGCCCCGCGGCCCTGATAGACCATCCGCTTGATCGCATCGCGCTGCTTGAGCAGCTTTTTCATTCGGTTGGGGGCGGTGATGGCCTCTAGCACCTCGATGGCATGATCGCTCTCCCGCGCGTAGAGCAGGGGCAGAAAACGATAGTGGCAGGAGACCGTGCCATCCAACAGCCCAGAAGGCAGGGTGCCCCGCCCGCCGCCAAGGGCGTGGATCACCAGCGGCAGCACGATTTGGTCGAGCCAAGGGTCAAAGCTCTGCGCGCAAAGCTCGACCGGAGGAGCGTCGCGCACCGCCAGCGCGTAGCGCAGAAAGAGATCGCCGAATTCCTGCGGACAGCGGTAGTAGAAGAACCCTGCGTTAAAATAGAGATAACGCCGCCAATATTCATCCGGTTGGCTCAGGTCGAGGCTGCTGGCGAAGTCGAGGCCGAACTTGTCGTAAAGCGACTTCCACAATGCGCTATAGCCCGGCCCGTATAGCTGCGGCTCGGGCCATGTCCCCTCGCGTTTGAGAGAGGCCGAGGGGCGGTTGAAATCAAACGGCACCGCCGACAGATCGCCGGTGATCAGCGTATCGGTGTCAAAGAAAACAAAGGGTTCGCCCGCGGGCAGGGCGCTGAGCATCTCGATCTTATTGCCATTGGGGTAGGTGCTGCCGAAATGCTGATTGTCAAAGGGGACGAACTCCGCCCCAAGCTCGTTCAGCGCCTCGCGCAGCGCGCTGTCGGTGATGCGCGGGTCACTGTCCCAAAGCGGGCCGGGCTGCGGCTCGGCGATCAGCAAACGACCTTGGAACTCCGGGCAGGAATGGCGCAGGGAGGCGGCGAAGAGCAGCGCCTCATAGGCCAGCCGCCCCTCTTGGCCCACAATGACGACGTTGAAAATTTGCGGGATACGCGAATTGCGTGTCATACTTAACTGCGGCCTTTGGTTTTCGACCAGTATAGGGGCAGGGCTCTGTCGGCAAAAGCCAGCAATTTGAGCGGCCTGCGAAAGGGGTTCGAATGTTCGATTTTGTCTTTGCCGTGATCGTGATCAGCTTGGGCGGCCACTCTGCGCCTTCGGACGGGGTAGGCCGACCGGATGCGCCGATGACGGTGCAGGCTCCGGCACGCCCCGCAGCCCCGGCCAGCCCGGCGGCGCCCGCGGCCCCGCCGCCTGCGTTCTACATGGATGCCGTGCCCCCCGGCTTGGTCGCCGAAGACCAGACGCCCACGGGCCGTTTCACCACCGCCGCAGAGGTGCGTCCGATCCTGAACGCCACCCGCGGGAATTGGATCGCCGTGCGAGAGTATGATGGGCGAGACTTCCTCTATGTGACCCACCTGTGGAGCTGGCGCTGCGGGCTGGCCGCCATGGCAATCGCGGTGAACGACGCGCCGATGCGGAATCTGCCGATGCCGCCCTGCCACGATTCATTGCCGACGCCGAATGCGGCTCTGGAGGGGGATCCGCAGCCTTACCTGGTGTTTGACCTCGGGTCGGTTGAGAGGGTTCGGGTTCAACTGGTTTACGACGATTTGGGAATGGCGATTGAGGGTTTTTTGCGGAGCGGTGTGCTGATCCCGTGATAGCCTTCGGGCCCGGCTTTGATCGGTCGCCACGAACGCGCCTTAACTGCGCATACGAACTATCGCGAGGGGGGAGAAAGTGGTGGGCGACCCTGGAATCGAACCAGGCGTGCGTCTCCGCGAGGGAGCCGCAGGCGGGCCCTGCCACATGGCTATCCCGCGCAGGATCGATCCGGGGGATCGATCGGTGGCCATCCGCTCGGCGCCAGCATGTTACGATGTCTGAAAATAGGGGGGAGAAAGTGGTGGGCGACCCTGGAATCGAACCAGGCGTGCGTCTCCGCGAGGGAGTTACAGTCCCCTGCCACACCTTGCGGCCTGTCGCCCACTTTGTCCCGGTGCATTGCACCTGACGTGGG
>NZ_SZNL01000008.1:5552-79836 GCF_005068605.1 Sulfitobacter sp. 15WGC
TAAGGGGGGAGAAAGTGGTGGGCGACCCTGGAATCGAACCAGGCGTGCGTCTCCGCGAGGGAGTTACAGTCCCCTGCCACACCTTGCGGCCTGTCGCCCACTTTGTCCCGGTGCATTGCACCTGACGTGGGGGCGTGATTACAAGCGAGCCAAAGAAGCGTCAAGGCGAATTCCTGAGAAATCTTGGGGAAATCGCACGAAAGGATAAAGAGATGAAGAAACCCAAATGGGTCGTGCAAAAAGAGCAGGACAAGAAGGCCGAAGCGGCGCAGACGGTCTGGCTGTTCGGCCTGCATGCGGTCCGCGATGCGTTGATGAACCCGCGGCGTGAAAAATTGCAGTTGATGGTCACGCCGAACGCGCAGGCGAAGCTGGAAGAGGCCATCGCCGAGGCGGGAATCACGCCGCAGGTCGTGGACCCGCGCAAGTTCCGCCCGCCGCTCGATCCGAACTCGGTCCACCAAGGTGCCGTTCTGGAGGTGAAGCCGCTGAACTGGGGCCGGTTGGAAGATGTGGCCATCGGTGCTTCCGCGCCGCGGCTCTTGCTGCTCGACCGGGTGACCGATCCGCATAACGTTGGTGCGATTCTTCGCTCTGCCGAAGTGCTTGGCGCCTCGGCGGTCATCGGCACCAAACATCATTCCGCGCCCGAGACCGGGGCGCTGGCAAAAACCGCCAGCGGCGCGCTGGAGCGGCAGCCCTATCTGAGGGTCCGCAACCTTGCCGATGCGATCCGCGCCCTGCAGGAGATGGGCTATCTGGTGCTGGGGCTCGATGGCGAGGCCACGCAGACCATCGAGGAGGCCGTAGAGGGCCGCCGTGACCGCCCCGTGGCGCTTGTTCTGGGGGCCGAGGGGCCTGGGCTGCGTGAGAAGACCCGCGAGACCGTAGACGCACTGGTGCGGATCGATGCGGCGGGCGGATTCGGCTCGCTCAACGTCTCTAACGCGGCGGCCATCGCGCTTTATGCCAGCCGGGTGGGCGGCTGAGAATCGGCAAGAACTGGCTTAAATCCGAGCAAGGGGCGGGGCGGCCGGGCCCGGCCCCTTTGAAAACGGCCAAGGCTTCCTAAATTTAAGGGTGACCGCAGGCCCGGAACGCCTGCCGGCCACCTACTGTCCCTCGTTCCGTACCTTACGCCCCGTGTTCATCATGGGGCGTTTTTTTTCTGCGGCTAGATACACAAAAGCCGCCCCGAAGGGCGGCTTTGCGTTTCCTACGGGGTGGTAGGATCAACCTGGAGCGGGCGAGGCGATTCGAACGCCCGACCCTAACCTTGGCAAGGTTATGCTCTACCCCTGAGCTACGCCCGCATCCGGTTGGTGAGGGGGGAATACCCATTCCCGCAGGGGGCTGCAAGGGGGAAATGAAGCGATCTAAGCGTCGCGGGGAAATTTTTTTTCGCGGTGGTTTTGGGGGCCGAAAAACACAAAGGGCCGCATCCGAAGATGCGACCCTGTGAAGTCCAGATGGAGCGGGCGAGGCGATTCGAACGCCCGACCCTAACCTTGGCAAGGTTATGCTCTACCCCTGAGCTACGCCCGCTTACCGTCTGGTGAGGGCGAGATACCTATTGGGGCGGGGGGCTTCAAGAGGGAAATGTGGTTTCTGGTGGAAAAATTTGCGTAAGGCGGGGGCTCTGCCCCCGGACCCCCGAGGGTATTTGAGAAAGGATGAAGTTGGAGGGGGAGGGGGCGGCTGTCAGAGGAGTGGGGGCAAAAGAAAAGGCCCCGCGGGAGAGCGGGGCCTTTGTGGTTTGGGTCAACTTAGTGGCTGTGCTGCTTGTCCCAGTCTTCCTGTTTCGGAAGCTGCTCGAACGTGTGTTCGGGCGGCGGGCTGGGCAGGGTCCATTCCAGCGTATCCGCGAATTCGTTCCACGGGTTGTTTGCGGTGGAGCGTGCGCCGCGGGTCAGCGTGTAGGCCATCACCCCGAAGAAGAAGAGGAAGGAGGCAAAGCTGAGGAAGGCGCCGATCGAGGACCACTGGTTCCAGTAGGCGAATGCCTCAGGGTAGTCGATGTAGCGGCGCGGCATGCCCTGACGGCCCAGGAAGTGCTGCGGGAAGAAGGTCAGGTTTGCACCGATGAACATCGCCCAGAAGTGCAGCTTGCCGGCCCATTCAGGGTACATGCGGCCCGTCATCTTGGGCAGGTAGAAGTAGATGCCCGCGAAGATGGCGAAGACGGCGCCGAGCGACATCACGTAGTGGAAGTGCGCCACGACGTAGTAGGTGTCATGGTAGGCGCGGTCCACGGCGGCCTGGCTCAGCACGATGCCGGTGACGCCACCGACGGTGAAGAGGAACAGGAAGCCGAAGGCCCAGAGCATCGGGGTTTTGAACTCGATGGAGCCGCCCCACATGGTGGCGATCCAGCTGAAGACCTTCACCCCCGTTGGCACCGCGATGACCATGGTGGCCAGCATGAAGTAGGCCTGCTGGTTCAGGGTCATGCCCACGGTGTACATGTGGTGCGCCCAGACGACGAAGCCCAATGCGCCGATCGCGATGATCGCCCAGACCATCGGCAGGTAGCCGAAGACCGGTTTGCGCGAGAAGGTCGCGATGACGTGGGAGATGATGCCGAAGCCCGGCAGGATGATGATGTAGACTTCGGGGTGGCCGAAGAACCACAGGATGTGCTGGTAGAGGATCGGGTCACCACCGCCTGCGGGGTCGAAGAAGGCGAAGCCGAAGTTGCGGTCCATCAAGAGCATGGTGATCGCGCCCGCCAAAACCGGCAGGGACAGGAGGATCAGCCAGCTTGTAACGAAGATCGACCAAGCGAAGAGCGGCACTTTGAACAGGGTCATGCCGGGGGCACGCATGTTCAGGAAGGTGGTGATCATGTTGATCGCGCCGAGGATCGAGGAAGCGCCGGAGACGTGCACCGCGAAGATCGCGAAGTCCATCGACATGCCCGCTTCGCGGACCGAAAGCGGCGGGTAGAGCACCCAGCCCACGCCGGAGCCGAGCTGGCCGTTGCCGCCGGGTGTCAGCAGCGAGCAAACCGCGAGGGTGGTGCCCGCGACATAGAGCCAGAAGCTGAGGTTGTTCATCCGCGGGAAGGCCATGTCCGGCGCGCCGATTTGCAGCGGCATGAAGTAGTTGCCGAAACCGCCGAAGAGCGCGGGAATCACGACGAAGAACATCATCAGGATGCCGTGGCCGGTGATCAGCACGTTCCACAGGTGGCCGTTTGGCGTACAGGCGGCAGAGCTATCCGCGATGAAACGCGCGCCTTCCATACACATGTATTGAACGCCCGGATCCATGAGCTCGAGGCGCATGTAGACGGTGAATGCCACCGAAATAAGACCGACCAAGGCCGAGACGATAAGGTACAGAATACCGATATCTTTGTGGTTGGTGGACATGAACCACCGGGTAAAGAACCCCCGGTCGTCGTGATGATCTTGGCCGTGAATGGCTGCGTCTGCCATGCGGTGCCTCCTGCAAATGAATTGGACACATGGCGCCATAGGCGGCACATGCGGTGTCGCGCCCGTTTTAGAGCGACCGTCTCGCGGGGGCAATGGGCGCGATGGTCGCAGGGTGGGTATTTTTTGCGCTGTGGCGATCGCCGTAAAATCCGGCCTTTGGGGTGCTTGGCGCGTGCTTTGCTGCTGTTAGGGGGTGATGTCGCAACTGCCTGTGGGGGCGCTGGCAAAGACCTCATCAAAGGTGGCGCGCAGGGCGAGATCGACATCGTCCATCGTGACGGGCAGGCCCAGATCGACCAGTGAGGTCACGCCGTGGTTCGTGATGCCGCAGGGGACGATGCCGCCAAAATGGCTGAGGTCAGGCTCCACATTGATGCTGATGCCGTGGAAGCTGACCCATTTGCGCAGCCTGATTCCAATGGCGGCGATCTTGTCTTCTGCGGGGCTGCCATCGGGCTGGGCGGGTTTCTCGGGCCGTTGCACCCAAACGCCGACGCGACCGGGGCGGATTTCGCCGCGCAGGTTGAACTGATCCAATGTGGCAATGACCCAATTTTCGAGCTGGCGCACGAAACAGCGCACATCGCGCCCCCGGGCGGCGACGTTGAGCATGACATAGGCGACACGCTGGCCCGGCCCGTGATAGGTATACTGCCCGCCGCGCCGGGTGGGGTAGACAGGAAAGCGGTCAGGCTCCGTTAGGTCTTCGGCCCGCGCCGAGGTGCCGGCGGTGTAGAGCGGGGGATGTTCGACCAGCCAGATGCATTCCTCGGCCTCGCCGGCGGCGATGGCGGTGGCACGCGCCTCCATCCACGCCTCGGCGCTGCGGTAATCGGTCAAGCCGTCGGTGATGATCCATTCAACCATGGGGATGCCTTAGCAAGACCCGCGCCGCACCGCCAGAGGCGCCGGTCAGGCGGCGGCGTCGCGTTCCTCCAAGACCTTGCGCAGGAGTTGGGCGTAGTTTTCAGCTCCCTGCGCTCCGGTGATCAGGTATTTGCCCTCGAAAATCATCGACGGCACGCCAGAGATGCCGCGCGAAGTCCAGAATTGCTGCGCTTCGCGGGTCTGTTCGGCAAAGCTGCGGCTGCGGAGCACCTCCAGCGCCTCATCCCGGTCCAACCCGACGGAGGCCGCCACATCGGCAAGCACATCGGTATCGTTCACATTGCGCCCTTGGGTGAAATGCGCGTCGAACAGGGCCATCTTCAGCGGGTGTTGCAGCCCTTGGACCTGCGCCCATGTCAGCAGTTGATGCGCGGCAAAGGTGTTTTGCATCCGCGTGTCGTCGGAAAAATTGAAGGTAAAGCCCAAATCTTGGCCCATCTGCGTCAGCCGTTTGCGATTCTCGACCGATTGGGTAGGGGTGGAGCCGTATTTCTCGGCCAGATGTTCGGCCATGTTCTGGCCTTCGGCTGGCATCTGCGGGTTCAATTCAAAGGGGTGCCAACGCAAGAAAGCGCCGACGCCAACCGCGCCGAGCGCTTGCTCAAGTTGCTTGTAGCCCACGATACACCAAGGGCACATCACATCCGATACGATGTCGATCTGTACGGTGGGGGTATCTGTGGGGGTGGCGGTATCTGCGGGCATGGCGTGTTCCTTCTTGCTTGCGTCACAGATGGCCCGCCGAACGCGCGCTTTCAACGGCTGAGCCGTCAGATTGCAGGGCGGTAAGGGGATTGTGATCGGGGTTGCGGCTGCGGAAAATCGGGGGCTGAACCCGCTTTCTGAAACGCATTGAAAAAATTTGCTGATTGCCTCTTCACAAGCCCTTGGTCTTTGGCTAAACCCCGCCCACCAACCATGGCGTGCGGTCGTGGCGGAATGGTAGACGCGCAGCGTTGAGGTCGCTGTGGGGTAACACCCGTGAGAGTTCGAGTCTCTCCGACCGCACCACCATGCTTTGCAATGCAGAGCAATGGTCGGACCCCCTGAAAGAAAAAAACGTTTTTGCCCTCGTCTCGGGCCGTGGTCAGCCTACACTCTTGCTGCGCGGTATCTTGCCGATTCCGCGCGTGACACCTGCACGGGGCGGGGCAGGCCGTTCTCATCGCGCGATTCCCCCGGCAGAGTGTTTGCAGCCAAGTCGGCAATGCCGTTTAACGGTTGCTAAGAATAAGGCCCGTTTGGGCGGGCAAAGGAGAACCGGCGCGAAAACCGGGGTGACGAACGCAAGGAGGGTAGCGCGTGGCGCAACAAGGGCAGACTCAAGGGGCGGCGCTTTGTCTCGCTCTTGGACTACTTCTTGGCGGGGGGGCTGCGGCACAGGCCGCGGAACTGGCCATCACCGGCATCGCGGCGGATTCGGACCTCTATGCCACCCTGCGCGATGGGTCCTTGCTGGCCGAGCAAACCGATGAGGATGCCGAGCCTGCCACGCCGCAGGAATTGGTTGCCGCGGCGCAGGCCGATTATGGGCGGCTTTTGGCGCTGCTTTACGACAACGGGTATTTCGGGCCGACGCTCAAGATCACCTTGGATGGCGTCGATGCCGCCGCGATTCCCCCTGTGCAACCGCCGCGCCGCATCGACCGGGCCGTGATCACGGTAGACCCGGGGCCGAAGTTCCGCTTTGGCGCGACCCGCATCGCGCCCGTAGCACCGGGCACCGAGTTGCCGGACGGATTTGCCGCGGGGGAGACCGCGAGCCTTGGCGTGCTGAAGGAAACCGTCTCGGCCGGGGTCAGCGGTTGGCGTGACGTGGGCCACGCGAAAGCGGCATTGGCAGATCAAGACCTTGTGGCCAAACACCGTGAGCGCCAGATCGACGCCGCCCTGCGGCTGGCCCCGGGGCCAAAGCTGCGCTTTGGCGCGCTGACTGTGACCGGCAACGAAGACGTGCGCACCGCGCGGCTGATCGAAATCGCAGGGCTGCCACATGGGGAGGTCTTCTCGCCCGAAGAGTTGGAACTGGCCACCGAACGGCTGCGCCGCACCGGCGCGTTCGACGCCGTGGCGCTCATCGAAGCGGATCGCATTGGTCCTAACGACACGCTGCCCATCACCGCGCAGGTGACCGAAGCGCCCAAGCGGCGCTTTGGCTTTGGTGCGGAACTGTCCTCGCTCGAAGGGCTGACGCTGAGCACTTTCTGGCTGCACCGCAATCTGCTGGGCGGGGCCGAACGTCTGCGCCTCTCGGCTGAGATCGAAGGGATCGGCGGCAATTCGGGGGGCGAAGACTATACGCTCTCTGCCCGGTTCGAACGTCCGGCGACCTTTAACGAAGACACCGATTTCTACGCGCTGGCCACGTTGGAACAGCTGGACGAGGTGAATTACTTTTCCCGCCAGTTGGATCTGGAGGCGGGGATCGAGCGGATTGCCAACCAGAACCGCACCTATTCCGCGGGCCTCGGCCTGCGTGTGGCTGAGACCGAGGATGCCTTCGGCACCAACCAATACACCCTTCTGACCCTGCCGCTGGGGGCCGAGTTCGACTACCGCGACAATGAGTTGGACGCGACCGATGGCTATTACATCGACGCCAGCCTCACGCCCTTTGTCGCTCTGTCGGGGTCTGAAAGCGGGCTGCGCAGCTATCTTGATGCGCGCTACTACCGCAGCTTCGGGACGGAGCGCCCGGTGACGCTGGCCTTTCGGGGGCAGCTTGGTTCAGTCGCGGGGCCGGACCTGTCGGAAGCGCCTGCGGATTACCTCTTTTACTCCGGCGGGGGCGGCAGCGTGCGCGGGCAACCCTATCAAACGCTTGGGGTTGAGCTGCCGAGCGGCGACACCGTGGGCGGGCGCAGCTTTGTCGGGCTATCGGCAGAGGCGCGCGTGGCCCTGACCGAGAAGATCGGCGTCGTGGGCTTTGCCGATGCGGGCTATATCGGGTCGGAAGAATTCTACGACGGATCAGGCACTTGGCACTCGGGCGCAGGTCTGGGGCTGCGCTATGCCACGGGCATCGGGCCGATCCGGCTGGACGTGGCCGTGCCCACATCGGGGCCGGAAGTGGATGAAGATTTCCAAGTCTATATCGGGATTGGACAGGCGTTTTAATGCGACAGTTTTTGCAGATCCTCACCGCCAGCCTTGTCTATCTGGCATGCCTCACACCGGCTGCCGCACAGGATGACGACAAGGGCTTTCTCACCCGGACCATTCAAGACGCGTTGAGCGGCGCGGGCCGAACCGTCAGCATCGACGGATTCGCAGGGGCGCTGAGTTCGGAGGCCTCCTTTGACCGGATGACGATTGCGGATGACGATGGCATTTGGCTGACGCTTGATGACGTGGTGCTGGATTGGAACCGTTCGGCCCTGCTGCGCGGACGGTTGGAGGTGGAGCAACTCACCGCCGGACGGCTCGATGTCGAGCGCCTGCCGGTCAGCAACGAAGTCGATCTGCCCGATGCCGAGGCCAAACCCTTTGCCTTGCCCGATCTGCCTGTCTCCATCGAAATCGCGGATTTCTCGGTGGATGAGATCAACCTGGGCGAGCCGATCTTGGGCGAGGCGGCGCAGCTTTCGGTAAGCGCCAATGCGCGGCTGACCGATACGGTCGGCATCGTCGACTTTCAGGCCCGCCGCACCGATGGCAAACGGGGCGAGTTCGACATTCAGGCCGATTTTGACCGCACCGAAAACGTGCTGGACCTCTTGTTGAACCTGACCGAAGACCCCGAAGGCATCGCCTCGAAATTGCTGAACCTGCCGGGGCAGCCTTCGGTGCAGATGACCGTCGAAGGGGCAGGGCCGCTGGATGATTTCGCGACCGATGTGACCATCGCCACCGATGGGCAAGAGCGTTTGGCGGGGCAGGTGACCCTTGGCACGCAGGCCCCGCGCCGTGCCAGCGATACACCGGACCGCCGCATTCAAGCCGATATCGGCGGCGACATCACTGCGCTGCTCGCCCCGCGCTACCGCGACTTCTTCGGCGAGGACGTGCGGCTGGCGCTGGATGCACTTCTGGAAAGCAACGGTGCGGTTGAGGTCAGCAGCTTTGCCCTTGCCGCGAACTCCGTCGATCTGCAGGGGCAGGTCACCTTGAACCAAGAGAAATGGCCGACGCTGATCGACATCTCAGGCCGGATCGCAAACCCCGATGGCACCTCGACCCTTCTGCCGATCTCGGGTGAGGGCACGCGGGTCGAGGCCGTGACCCTGCGGGTGGATTACGATGCCGCTGATGGCGACCGTTTCGACAGCGCCTTCGACATCACCGGGCTGGACACGGGCGCGCTGCAAATCGCGCAGACGCAACTGGCGCTCGACGGTATTCTCGAAGGCAACCTTGGCAGTCTGGGGCAATTCCTCGGCGACGTGACCTTTGCCACCGAGGGGCTGACGCTGACTGATCCGGCAAGTGCCGAGGCCATCGGCGATGCGATCACCGGCAGCGCCGAGATCCGCTTTGTCGAAGGTGAACCGATTGAGATCAACGGGCTGACCCTATCGGGCGAAGACTATGGCCTGACCGGCGAAGCCGCGATCGACGGGGTCGACACCGGGCTGCTCACCCAGTTGAAGATGACGCTCGAAGCCCAAGATATCAGTCGCTTTTCCGCGCTGGCGGGTCGCGATATCGCGGGTGCCACGGCGCTGGCGCTGAACGGCACGGTCACGCCTTTGGGCGGCATGTTCGATCTGGCCATTGCCGGGGGCACCGATGACCTTGAGATCGGGATCGAACAGGCCGATGCGGTTCTCGCGGGGCGGACCAGCCTTAGCATGGTGGCGAAACGCAACGAGACGGGGACTTTCCTGCGCGATCTTGAGTTGAAGAACGATGCGCTGGACCTGACCGGCGATGTCGAGCTGCGCAGCGAAGACAGCCGCGCGGCCTTGGACTTCACGCTCGCCGATGTTGGGCTGGTGCTGCCGCAATACGAAGGCCCCATCGCGGTCAAAGCGACAGCGGTGCAAGAGCCGCGCGGATGGGTTGTCGACGCGGTCACCGATGGCCCCTATGACGCGGCGCTGACCGTCTCGGGCTTGGCCACGGGCGAGGACGCGCAGATCGACTTCACCGCCGATATCCCCCGGATCGAAGATTTCCTGCCCGAGGCGGATATCACCGGCCCGGTCACCGCCAAAGGCGCATTGCGCCAGACGCCGCAGGGGTGGGAGATCGACACCGAAGCCAGCGGCCCGTTGGAGGCGCAGGCCTCGGTCGAAGGGCTGGTCACACCGCGCGTCGATGTGGCCTTTGACCTGTCACTACCCGATATCCAACCCCTCGTCCCGCAGATCAACGGCGGGGTCGCGGCCAGGGGCACGCTTGAGCAGACCGAACAGGGGTTTGTCGTCGATACCATTGCCAATGGCCCCTACGACAGCCGCGTCGCGGTCGAAGGCTTGGCGACGGGGCCTGACATGGCGCTGCGCTTTGACCTGACCTTGCCGGATGTCAGCCCGCTGGCCCCCGGGGCGAACGGGCCGCTGGCGGCCCAAGGCACGGTGCGCCAGCAGGAGAGCGGCATTGCCGTGGATGTCGCCGCGCGTGGCCCCTACGGCAGCAGCGCCGTGGTTGAAGGGCTGGTCACCGGCCCGAATATGGCGCTCAGCTTTGACCTCTCAGTGCCCGACGTCAGCCCCCTCGCGCCCGGTGTGAACGGTCCGCTTTCGGCCACGGGCGACATCCGTCAGTCCGATGACGGAATCGCCGTGGATGTCAGCGCCGATGGGCCCTACGGCAGCAGCGCCATGGTCGAAGGGCTGGTGACCGGAGAGGTCTCTCTGCGGTTCGATGTCTCGGTGCCCAACGTGAACCCGCTGGTGCCCAGTGTCTCGGGCTCTTTCGCCGCCAACGGCGTGGCGCGTCAGACCGAGAACGGCGTGCTCCTCGATGCCAGCGCCAGCGGCCCCTATGGCGCGCGGGCGACGGTCGAAGGCTTGGTCACCGGCCCCAATGCGGCGGTCGATTTCCAGCTGAACATGCCTGACATCGGCGCCTTGGTGGAACAGGTGAACGGCCCGCTCAGCGTCGCAGGCTCGGCCCGGCGCGAGGGGGAGGCCTGGCGCATCGACACCAATGCCAATGGCCCCGCAGGCACGCAGGCGACCGTGGCAGGGCTGGTGAACCCCGATGGGACGCTGAACCTCGATATCGCGGGCAATGCGCCGCTTGGTCTGTCGCGCCCCTTCCTTGCCCCGCGCAATTTGCAGGGGCAGGCGCGCTTTGATTTGCAGATCAACGGCCCGGCGGCACTGTCGTCGGTCAGCGGTCAGATCACCACCAGCGGCGCGACCTTCACCGCGCCGAACCTGCGGGTGGCGCTGCGGGGGATCGACGCGGATGTTCAGCTTGGGGGTAACCGGGCGCAGCTCAATGTGACCGGTCAGGCCGTCGATGGCGGAGCGCTGCGCGTGGCGGGGGCGATCACCCTGACACCGGCCTTGCCTGCGGATATCAACGTGACCCTGCGCAACCTCGTCTATGCGGACCCGAGCCTTTACAGCACCACGCTGAACGGCGATCTGCGGCTTGCCGGTCCCTTGAGCGGGGGGGCGCAGATCACCGGGGTGATCAACGCGGGCGAGACGAATATTCAGGTGCCCGCAACGGGTCTGACCTCAATCGGGGACATCCCGCAGATCACCCATGTCAACGCGCCCGCCGATGTGCTGGCGACCCGCCGCAAGGCCGGGTTGGAGGGGGCCGAGGCCGGGGATGATCCTGCGGCGGAGGCGTCCGGCCGCGGGTTCGGGCTGGACCTGCAACTCAACGCGCCGAACCGGATTTACGTCCGGGGCCGCGGGCTGGATGCGGAACTGGGCGGCGCGCTGAACCTCAGCGGCACGACCAACCGCATCATCTCGGCCGGGCGGTTCGAGTTGATCCGCGGGCGGCTCGATATTCTGGGTAAACGCTTTTTGCTCGACGAAGGGTCGGTCCAGTTTCAGGGTGATTTCATCCCCTATATCCGGTTCGTCACCTCGACCGATACCGAAGCGGGGGAGGTGCGTGTCATCGTAAGCGGCCCGGCGAATGAGCCCGAAGTCACTTTTGAATCCACCCCCGCCGCGCCGCAGGACGAGGTGCTGTCGCAACTCCTCTTTGGGCGCAACATCTCGGAAATCTCGGCCTTTCAGGCGCTGCAATTGGCCAGTGCGGTAGCGACTCTCGCAGGGCGCGGCGGCGACGGGGTGATCGGCAACCTGCGTGAGGGCTTTGGCCTCGACGATCTGGACGTGACCACCACCGAGGATGGCGAGACCGCGCTGAGGCTGGGGAAATATCTGACCGACAACATCTATACCGATGTGACGGCGGCCTCGGATGGCACGGGGGAGGTGTCGCTCAACCTCGATATCACCGAAAGCCTGACGGCCAAGGGCACCTTGGGCTCGGACGGCGACAGCAGCATCGGCATCTTCTTCGAGCGGGACTACTAATTGAAAGGGGCGCCTTACGGGGCGCCCTTTTTCTTAGCTGTCGTCGCGGGGGGTGAAGTGGCCGTAACGGCCTTGGTCGAACATCAGGCCCGCCGCGCCATCCTCGCGCAGGGCGACCTGTTGCACATGGCCCAAGATCAGCGAATGATCGCCCGCCGGATGCACGGCATAGGTCGCGCAGTGAAACCGGGCGAGGCAGCCTGCGAAAGTGGGCACGCCGGCGGCGTCCTCCGTCCAATCGAAACCAGAGAAATCATGGCCTTGGCTTGCGAAACGCTGGGCCAAATCCTCCTGATCCGCGCCGAGGACGTGGATGCAAAAGGACGCCGCCGAGGTGAAACTGTCGTGCCGTTTGGAAGAGATCGCAGGCGACCACAGCACCAAAGGCGGGTCGAGCGAGACCGAGGCGAAGGAATTCGCAGTCATCCCCAAGGGGCCTTGGGCGGTTTTTACGGTCACCACGGTCACGCCGGTGCCGAAACGCCCGAAGGCACGGCGCAGCGCCGGGGCATCGCCGCTGTCGGGCGAGAAGGGGATCAGATCATCACTCATAGCGACAAGCGGTGCCATGTGGCGGCTGATTTGTCCAGCGGTGCCGGGGCGTTGCGCATCGGCCCCCTTGCGCGGATTTTCGCGCCCGCGGTTGGGCCGAGGAACCGCCGCCAAGGCCCGGCGTTGGGCCAGCGATGAGAGGCATCATCGGCCCCAATTGGTGTCGATGCTGGCTGTCTGAAAGGGGCGGCGCAGGAGGTCTGCGCCGTCTGTCCAAGGCACCCGAATGCCGTTCACAGCAGAAAAGGCGCATCTCGTCGCGCCGGAAAGTGACTAAGATGATGCATGCAAGCAAACTCACCCTCGGCGCGGCCCTTCTGAGCGCCACCGCCTTCGGCTCCACCGCGATGGCCGATGACAATGAGACCGTCGACCACGTCGAGATCGGCTCCCTGTCTTGCGATGTGGGCGAGGGCACTGGCTTCGTTTTCGGCTCCACCCGTGAGCTGACCTGCACCTTCAACCCCATTCAAGAAGGTCTCGAAGATGAGACCTATGTGGGCGAGATCAACCGCTGGGGCGTCGATATCGGCAAGACCGAGAATGGCCAGATGTCATGGCTGGTGCTGGCCCCGACCGAGCAGGAATATTCCGAAGGCGGGCTGAACGGCAGCTACAAAGGCGTTTCCGCCGAGGCGACCGTTGGTGTCGGCGCGGGGGCCAACCTGATGACGGGTGGTTCCGAGAACACCTTGGCGCTTCAGCCGCTGAGCGTGAACACCCAGACCGGCGTGAACTTTGCCGTGGGCGTGGGTGAGATCAACCTGCAGCGCGTCGAAGGGTAACCCCACGCGAAAACGTTTCAAATAACGAACCGGGCCGTCCCTTGGGGGCGGCCCATGTGTATATGAGAGGCGTCAGAGCTTGGTCAGCCGGTCCCCACGGCGAACGGTGCCGTCTTGCACGATTTTGCACAGAACGCCGCGCAGCCGATGCGGGCGGTTTTCCTTTCGGTTGATCCACCGCAGGCTGTCTTGGCCATAGCGGTCGCGCCATTTGATGCAGCCGGTGTTGAACTTGTCGCTCACCTCCAGCACCGCAGACCCGGCTTGAAGGCGCGTGCCGACGGGCAGGTTCTCATGGCCAAGGTCCATGTCCACGATCATCGTATCGCCGGGGTGCGGCGTGTTTGCGCGGTCGCGCCAGCAAAGATCCATCACGCGTTTGGGCAGGATGGAGACCTGTATCCGCGGATCGGGGCTGCCGTCAGGCAGGGTCAGCCAAGGTTTCTCGGTCCAACGTTCGCCAAGGATGCCTTGGGCCACGGTCAGATCCAGTTCATCACGGAAATCCCGCTCCCCATAGTCAGGGCGAAAGCAAAGTTCTTCGATCACGGCGCCATCCTTGGGCGCGGCGAGGATATCTTGCAGGGCGGCGTCGCATTCCGCAGCGGAGGCGGGGGGCGGCACTTGGGGGGCTGTTTGGTCCATGTCTCTCTTTCTCATGCAACGCGGCGCGGGGGCAGGTAGCCGCCCGCGCCGCGCAGGGTGTCAGCGGTTCATGCGGTTGCCGATCAGATCGTCCACCACGCCGGGGTCCGCCAGCGTCGAGGTGTCGCCCAATGCGCCGTAATCATCCTCGGCGATCTTGCGCAGAATGCGGCGCATGATCTTGCCCGAACGTGTTTTCGGCAGGCCCGGTGCCCATTGGATCAGATCGGGCGAGGCGATGGGGCCGATCTCTTGCCGAACCCAATTGCGCAACTCGGCCCGCAACTCTTCGGAAGGCTCCTCCCCGCTCATCAAGGTGACATAGCAATAGATGCCTTGGCCTTTGACGTCATGCGGGTAGCCGACCACGGCGGCTTCGGCCACTTTGTCATGGGCGACGAGGGCGCTTTCCACCTCGGCGGTGCCCATGCGGTGGCCCGAGACGTTGATCACATCGTCAACGCGGCCCGTGATCCAGTAGTCGCCATCGGCATCGCGTTTGCAGCCATCCCCGGTGAAGTAATAGCCCGGATAATCGGCGAAATAGGTCTTTTCGAACCTTTCGTGATCGCCCCAGACGGTGCGCATCTGCCCCGGCCAGCTGTCGGCGATGCAGAGCACGCCCTCGGCGGGGTTGCCGTCGATCTCTTGACCCGATGTCGGGTCCAGCACCACCGGTTTGACGCCGAAGAAGGGCTTCATCGCGGCCCCCGGTTTCATGTCATGCGCGCCGGGCAGGGGGGTCATCAGATGGCCGCCGGTCTCGGTCTGCCACCACGTGTCGACAATGGGGCAACGGTTCTGGCCGACGACCTCGTGATACCAGTTCCACGCCTCTGGGTTGATCGGCTCGCCCACGGTGCCAAGGATGCGCAGAGAGGACAGATCGCTTTTCGTCACATAGTCATTGCCTTGCCCCATCAGCGCGCGGATCGCGGTGGGGGCGGTGTAGAACTGCGTGACTTTATGCTTTTCGCAGACCTGCCAGAACCGGCTGGCATCCGGGTAGGTGGGCACGCCTTCGAACATCAGCGTGGTGGCGCCATTGGCCAGCGGGCCATAGACGATATAGCTGTGCCCGGTGACCCAGCCTACATCCGCCGTGCACCAGTAAATGTCGCCGTCGTGGTAATCGAACGTCACCTCATGGGTCAGCGCCGCATAGGTGATATAGCCGCCGGTGGTATGGACCACGCCCTTGGGCTGACCGGTGGAGCCTGAGGTGTAGAGGATGAAAAGCGGGTCTTCGGCGCCCATCGCCTCCGCTTCGCAGGTCTCGGCGGCATCCTTGATCAGTGCGTTGTAATCGCGGTCGCGCGCATCGTCCCATGCCACGTCACCGCCCGTGCGGCGCACCACGAGGCATTGAACGCTGGCATCGCATTGCGCCAGCGCCTTGTCGGCATTGGCCTTAAGCGGTGTGGCCTTGCCACCGCGCGGGGCCTCATCCGCGGTGATCACCACCTTCGCCTCGCAGCCATTCACTCGCGCGGCGAGGGCATCGGGCGAGAAGCCGGCGAAAACGATCGAGTGAATCGCCCCGATCCGCGCGCAGGCCAGCATGGCATAGGCGGCTTCGGGGATCATCGGCATATAGATGATCACGCGGTCGCCTTTGCCCACGCCGAGATCACGCAGCACATTGGCCATGCGGCAGGTGGCGCTGTGGAGCTCGCGGTAGCTGATATGTTTGGCCTCATCTTCGGGGCTGTCCGGCTCCCAGATGATCGCGGTCTGATCGCCGCGCGACTCAAGATGGCGGTCGATGCAATTGGCGCTGACGTTCAGCTCGCCATCCGCGAACCAATTGATGCTGACCGACCCGAGGTCGAAGTTCACGTCGCGCACTTGGGTGAAGGGTTTGATCCAGTCGATCCGCTGCGCCTGTTCGCGCCAGAACCCATCGGTGTCGGTGACCGATGCTTGGTACATCTTGTCATAGGTCTGGGCGTCCACATGGGCCCGGGCGGCCATGTCGGCGGATGGCGGATAGGTCTTGGCGGTGGCGTCGGACATGGTGGTTCCTCCCTTGATGTTCGCATCACCACGGGGCGCGGGTCTAACCCGGTGGCCGTGGCGTCCTCCTCAGCCGGATCATAGCGGCCCGTGAAAAGAAGGGAATAAGCAACTGGATTACAAGGGCTTGCCTGTAAAGGTTTTTCCCGATTGGGGTGATTTCTGTAAATTTTCCGTTCTTCCCCGGTGATTGGCGCGGTTTTTCAAAGCCTTGCCAGTCAAACTTGGCGCAACTGTCTTGCAGCTGTCGTATTTGCGCGGCATGACGGGGTTGGCAGGCCAGCCCCCGCGGGGTAGCCTGTGCGCCAATCCGCCCACCCAAGGGCGGCAACTATGGGAGAGAGCCATCATGAAAAATCTGCTGAGCGGTGCCGCCGCCTGTGCGCTGACTGTCGCGTTTGTAAGCGAAGCTGCCGCGACCGAATGGAACGCCTCGGTCTGGGGCAAGCGCCGCGCCTTCACCGAACATGTGGAAAAGATTGCCGAACTGGTCTCTGAGAAGACCGACGGCGAATTCACCATCAACGTCAGCTACGGCGGCCTGTCCAAGAACCGCGAAAACCTCGATGGTATCTCCATCGGCGCTTTCGAGATGGCCCAGTTCTGCGCCGGCTACCACGCCGATAAGAACCGCGCGATCACCGTGCTGGAACTGCCGTTTCTGGGGGTGAGCAACCTTGAAGAGGAAGTCGCGGTTTCCAAAGCGGTCTATGACCACCCCGCCGTCGCCGAGGAGATGGCGCAGTGGAACGCGAAAATGCTGATGACCTCGCCCATGCCGCAGTACAACCTTGTCGGCACCGGCGATCCGCGCACCACGCTCGAAGATTTCGACGGCATGCGTGTCCGCGCCACCGGCGGTCTGGGCAAAGCCTTTGAAGCCGTCGGCGCCGTGCCCACATCGGTGACCGCGACCGAAGCCTATAACGCGATGGAATCGGGTGTCGTTGACACCGTGGCCTTCGCCCAGCACGCGCATCTGTCCTTTGGCACCATCAACAAGGCCGACTGGTGGACCGCGAACCTCAACCCCGGCACCGTGAACTGCCCTGTCGTGGTGAACATCGACGCCTATGAAATGCTGAGCGACGAAGAGCGTGAAGCGCTTGACAGCTCGGTCGATGAGGCGCTGGATCACTACCTCGCCAACTATGCGGAACTGCTGGAGAAATGGGATTCCGTTCTCGAAGAAAAAGGCGTGGAGAAGGTTGAGTATTCCCCCGAAGTCATCGCCGAGTTCAAAGAGAAAGCGGCCGATCCCGCGCGCGAAGCATGGATCGAAAACATGGAAGCGCAGGGCATCCCGGGTCAGGAACTTTATGACCTCGTGATGGAGACGCTGGAAAAAGAGCGCGCCTCGAACTAAGCCCAGCCGGGCATGACTGTGAGGGCCGTGCGGATTGACCGCGCGGCCCTTTCGAGTTCCAAAACGCAACAAACAGACTTTCTGAAAAGGAGAGCCGATGGCCGGATCATCCGCCGTGCTGGAGGACAGCAGCCTCCTCAGCCGCCTCGACCGGGGCCTGCTGAAGCTGGAAACCTTCTTTGCCCTGATCTCGGGGCTTGCCGTTTTCTCACTGATGATACTGGCCGTCTGGTCCGTGGGGGGGCGCAAGTTCTTTTCCACGCCACTGGCGGGCTATGTCGACTGGATCGAAGCGGCGATGCCTTTCATCGCCATCATGGGCATCGCCTATACCCAACGCATGGGCGGTCATGTGCGCATGGACATCCTGATCGGCCAGCTGAAGGGCCGCGCGCTTTGGGCGGCGGAACTGCTGTCGGTGGTGCTGATCCTTTTGCTGATGCTGGCGCTGACATGGGGCGCTTGGGCGCATTTCGACCGCAGCTTTGACATGAACGCCCCGATGTGGAGCCGTGACAGTTCGATCGACATCGGCCTGCCGATCTGGCCCAGCAAACTGGTGGTGCCGCTGGCTTTCGTCGTGATCTCTTTGCGGCTTTGCCTGCAGATTTGGGGCTATGGCCGGGCCTTGGTGCTGGGGCTGGAACGCCCCGTGGCCGTGCCGCTGGTGCAATCGGCGGCGGAACAAGCAATGGCCGAGGCCGAACAACTGGATGGACGTGACTGATGGATCCTATTGAAATCGGCCTTTGGGTCTCGGGCGGTATGCTCGTCATGGTGGTGCTTGGCATGCGGGTGGCCTTTGCCGCGGCCATGGCGGGGCTTGTTGGCCTGATCTGGATTTTCTGGGCCAAGAAGGGCATGGAGTGGGACCAGCTTGGCTGGGCGCTGACCGTGGCGATCAAGACCGCAGGCCAAGTGCCGCACTCTAAGGTATCGAGCCAGACCCTCTCGCTCATCCCGACCTTCATCCTGATCGGTTTTCTCGCCTATTACGCGGGTCTGACCAAGGCGATCTTCGAGGCGGCGAAACGTTGGTTCGCTTGGGTGCCGGGCGGTTTGGCGGTCTCGACCGTTTTCGCCACCGCAGGCTTTGCGGCGGTGTCTGGCGCGTCGGTCGCGACGGCGGCGGTCTTTGCCCGTATCGCCATCCCCGAAATGCTCAAGATCGGCTATAACAAGCAATTCGCAGCCGGTGTCGTGGCGGCAGGGGGCACGCTGGCCTCGCTGATCCCGCCTTCGGCGATCCTTGTGATCTATGCCATCATCGTTGAGCAGGACGTCGGCAAGCTGCTGCTGGCGGGCTTCGTGCCCGGTGCCTTCTCGGCGGTGGTCTATGCGGTGTTGATCATCGGCATCGCGATGATCTGGAAAAGCGTCGGCCCGCCGGTGCGCGGCTTTACATGGGGCGAGCGTTTTGCCTCGCTCCCCGCTGCGATGCCGATTGTCGCCGTGGTCGTGATCATCATCTTTTTCGTCTACAACCCCTTCGGCGACGCTTGGGGCACCCCGACCGAGGGCGGGGCCGTGGGCGCCTTTATCGTCTTCTGCATGGCCGTCTTCCGTGGCATGCGGCTGGCCGAGTTGAAGGACGCGCTGCTGGAGACCGCGAAGCTGACGGTGATGATCTTCACCATCATCTGGGGCGTGCTGATCTATGTGCGCTTCCTTGGCTTCGCCGATCTGCCCGGTGCCTTCGCCGACTGGATTTCCTCGCTCGAAACCTCGCCGATGCTGATCCTGATCTGCATCCTCTTGGCCTACGCCGTGCTGGGCATGTTCATGGACGCCATCGGGATGCTGCTGCTGACGCTGCCGGTGGTCTATCCGGCGGTCATGGCACTCAACGGGGGCGAGATGGTCTCGGCCGCCGACAGCGCCTTTGGCATGTCGGGTCCGATGTGCGCGATCTGGTTTGGCATTCTGGTGGTGAAGATGGCGGAGTTCTGTCTGATCACCCCGCCCATTGGCCTGAACTGCTTTGTCGTCGCGGGCGTGCGCCCCGACCTCAGCGTGCAGGATGTGTTCCGCGGCGTGACGCCCTTCTTCATCGCCGACGCGGTCACCATCGGCCTCTTGGTCGCTTTCCCGCAAATCGTGCTTTGGCTGCCGTCCCTCGCGGGATAAGCGGCCCTAGCCACCGGGCTTTTCCGCGGCGGGTTCATCCGCCGCGGTTGCCGCCACATCGGGGGCGGATTTATCCAGAAAATGCCCGATCATGTTGAGCGCGGTCACGTTCTCACAGATCACCTTGAAAACCACGAGGAAGGGCACCGCCACGAGCGCGCCCGCAATCCCCCAAAGCCAGCCCCAGAAGACCACGGTGAGGAACACCGCCACGGTGTTCAACTCCAACCGCCGCCCGACGAGGTAGGGGGTGATGAACTGTCCCTCGATCCCGGTGAGGATCTGATAGCCAAGCGGGGCGAGGATGGCATAGCCGACACTGTCGAATGTCGCGATGGCATAGGCCCCCACCAGCACCGCGCCGATCACCCCGCCGATATAGGGCAGGAAGTTCAGCAAAAACGCCGCCAAGCCCCAGACGTAAGGTACGGGCAGTCCAAGCGCGAAGAGGTAGAGCCCCACCGAAATGCCTAAACCTGCGTTGATGATGGTGATGGTCAGCAGGTAGCGCGAGACGCGGCGCTCTACGTCATAGACCGCTTTCAAGGCGCGTTTCTTGCCGGTGAAGGTCTGAAAGGACTGCACGAGCTTGAGGTAGAACAGATCGCCCGAGGCAAGCAGGAACAGCGCCAAGACCAAGGCGACCGCCACGGTGCCCCCGATGCGCGCGCCGGTGTTCATGGCGTTGTCCAGCAAGCCGGGCTGTTTGACCACCACCTCTTCGGGCCTCCCGCTGCCATTCTCGGTGCCGATCTGTTCGACCTGTTCAGTGGCCGAGCGGACATCCTCGACCGTTTGCGCCCAGCCTTGGAGCTTGCGGCGTATCTCGTTGCCCATGGTGGGAATTTCGTCGGACCAAGTCGCCACGGTGCCCGCCGACAGGCCAGCCAGAACAAAGATGATCAGCCCGACACAGCCAATCAGCAGCACGGCACCCAATGGGGCGGAGATGCCGAATTTCTCGAAAGAGCGGATCAGCGGGCTGAGCGTCAGCGCAAGGAGGAAGCCCAGCAGGATCGGCAGCAGCAAGTCCTTAGCGAAATAGGCCGTCACGAAGAGGGCGATCAGAACCAGCACCTCCAGCAGCCGTCTGATCGCGGCGATATCGTTCAATGTCTTCCCCCCAGATGCCCTGCGCATACGTCAGGAGGCTAACGCCGAACGGGGGGAAAAGTTCATTCGCGGCTAGGGGACCACCGCTTGCAGACGCAAAGCCTGCCCGCCAAGGGCGCGAAAGGCGCGTTGGCGGCAGGTCAGGACGATGATCTGCATATCCCCCGCTTGCCGGTGCAGCGCGTCGAACATCCGCTCGATCCGGTCGTCATCGGTAAAGACCAGCGCGTCGTCCAAGATCACCGGCGCGATACGCCCCGCCCGGGCGAGCATCCGCGCGAAGGCCAGTCGCACCAGCAGAGCCACTTGTTCCTGCGTGCCGCCCGAAAGCACCTCGATCGGCTCTTCCCGGCCCTCGCGGATCAGCGCATGGGGCAGGAGCGATTCCTCGCCCCATGTCAGTTCCGCATCGGGCCAAAGCAGTTGCAGCAGCGGTTTCAGTTCCTTGACGATGGGGGTGAAATAGCGCTCTCGCGCCTCGTTCCTTGCGTCCTGCAAAGCCTCTTGCAGCCGGGTCAGCACCGCGACCTCATGGGCGATCCGGGCAAGGGCCGCTTCGGCGGCTTGCAATTGGTCTTCGGTCTCGGCCAGCCGTTCCTCCACCGCGTCGCCAGAGGCGCGGGTGATGCGTTCGCTCAGCCGGGCGAGCAGGGGGTGCAGGCGGGCGATCTCTTCTCGGGCCTGCGTCTCGACCGATTCCGCGCGGGTGAGCGCGGCCTGAAGGCTGGCCGCATCCGGCGCGTCCTTGGCCTTCTCTGCATGGGCGAGGCGGGCGGCCTCCAGCGCGGCGGCGGTGGTGACGGTTTGGGCGGCGAGGTCCTTTTCTGTGACGTCGCCCAGCTTGGCCTGCTGCGCCTCGGCGCGCTGCAACCGGTCGGTGAGCGAGCCAAGCTGCGCCTCTTTGCCCGCCGCATCGGCCTTGGCATCGGCCAGCGCCTCGGCGGTAGTCTCACGCGCGATGCGGCGGCGCTCATGTGCGGCCTGCGCGGTTTGCAGCGCGTCTTCGGCCTGCGCGAGATCGGGTGCGCCCGAGACCTCTTCCGGCGCAGGAATGGCGGCGAGGGCTTGGTGCAGCGCGTCGATCCCATCGGGGGCGAGGCTGGCGAGCACGGCTTTCGCCTCTCCCTGCCGCGCCGCGGCCTCGACCCGCGCCGCCCCGGCGGCACGGGCCTGCGCCAGATCCGCCGCGCCGATCTCGTCAAGGGCGGTTTGCAACCGGGTCGTGGCGGCGTCGACCGAGCCGTCCTCGCCGCCCCCCGCGCCGGGCTCGATCTCCAGATCGCCGATCCCGTCGATCCGCAGGGTGGTGCGACGTGGCAGGGGCAGGGGGATGCCATCGGCCAAGGGGCCGTCATTGCCGTGGATGGCGCCCGATTGATTGGGGGCGTAGCGGACTGTCACCTGCGGGGCTGCCGCATCGCGGGCGGCGCGGCTGGCGGAGAGTTCGGCGGATAGCCTTTCCAACCGTTGCAGCGCCGCGGCGTCCGGGCCGGATTTGGCGGCGGCAGCTGCGGACTCCATCCGGCGGCGGGCATCTTCGGCTTCTTTGATACGCGCTTCGAGCGCTTGGCGCCGGTCAGCACCATCGCGGGCCGCACGGGCGCGGAGGGCGTGGCGGTGGTCATCCTCGGCGGCTTTGAGCGCCGTCCGGGCCTCGGCGGCGGCGGCCTCTGCGGCCTCCAACGTGGCGCGGCGGTCTGACAGGGCGGCGCGGGCCGCTTCCGCCGCTTCGCGTGCTGCGGCCTCGGCGCGGCGAGCGGCCTTTTGCTCGGCCTCTCCGGCGCGGTAGTTGTTGAGACGCGATGTGGCATTATCGGCGTTGAGGCGGGCCAGTTCCACGGCCCGGTCAAGCGCCTCCATCTCTTCTGCGTGGCGGGTCGCGGCTGCATGGGCGGCGCGGGCGGCCTCCAGTTTCTCGCGGCGTTCGGCGACCACCTCGGGCGCTTCCAGCTCGGCCAAGGCGCGCCGCGCGCGCTGGCGTTCGGCCAAAGCGTCTTGCAACGCGCGTGCGGTCGCGGCTAATTGATCGCGCGCGGCCGTCAGCGCCTCGACCTGATCCTGCGCCTCTTTCCACGGCCCGCCGGTGCGGGGGCGTCCGGTGCTGGTGGCGTATTGGGCCAACTCTTCGCGGCATTGCGCCAGCGCCTTGTCCATGCGCCGCCCGCCGGTCATCGCTTCCACCTCGGCCCCGACCGAGGTCATCAGATCGCGCCGCGCTTCCAGCGCCAGTTTCTCTTCCTTGGTCGAGCCGCCGGTCAGCGCGGTCATCCCCTGCCGCACCCAGATCAGCCCCGAGGGGCCGCCCGCATCGCCGCCCAAAAGCTGCGCGATCCATGCTTCGGCCTCATCCGCCTGCGCGATCAGCTTGCCCTCGCGGTGCACGGTGGCGAGGGGCTTTTGAAACCAGCGTTTGTGCAGGGCAAAACGGCCCGCCTCGGTCTCGACCTCGATGGTCACCTCGGGCGCGCCGCCCGCATGGGGGCGCAGGGCCGAGACCTCTTTGTCGCGCGAACCGAAGGGTTTGAAGAACAGCGCCTGTATCGCGTCGAAGAGGGTGGATTTGCCGTGCTCGTTCGGCTCGCTCAGGACATTGATCCCATCGCCGATCCCGGTGACCTGCGCGGGGTCGGTGAAACGGCGGACGTTGTTGAGGGTGATGGCGCGGATTTTCATGTTTTTGCCCCCTGCACATAGGCGTGAAGCCGGGCCAGCGCATCGGCGGCCACGTCACGGTCGGATGGGGGAAGGGTCTCGGACTGCGCCTCGTTCACCAAGGTTTCCGCCGCCATGCGCAGCGCGCCGCCGCGGTCGATCTCATCAAGGTCCGCGGCCTCATACTGCGTGCCCAATCCGTCCGTCAGCAGTTCGAAATGGGCAAAATCGGGGGCGCAGGCTTGGGCCGCGTGGGCCAGCGCCGCGCGATCGGGAAGGCTTGCCCAGCCTCCCGCCTTGACGCGCAGGAGGTGGTCCCGGCGGCCTGTCTCGGGCAAGAGCGTCTGCAAAGCCGCCGCGACATCTTGCCGGGGATGCAGTGTGACCTCGGCCTCAGACCACAGGAAACTGCCGGTCTCGACTCCTTCGATCTTGGGGCGCGCGCCGGGGCCTGCGATTTCGACCGCAAGGCAGACGCCACGGCGCCCGTGTTTGAACCGGTCCTGCTCGGGCGTGCCGCAGTAGTGCACCCGGTCAGAGACGGCCATCCGTCCGTGCCAATCGCCAAGGGCGAGGTAGTCAAGCCGCGCGCGCTGGTCCCGGTCCGGCGCGATGGCCTCTCCGCTGTCGGTGAAATCGGTGACCCCGCCATGGGCAAGGCCGATGCGCATATGGCCTTCGGGGCTGTGCATCCGGTCCAGCGGGGCGCTTGGGTCACTGGCGCCTGCGCGAAAGGCGACGGGGCAGGGCAGCAGGCTGACCCCCTCGGCCATTTCGACCGGGGCGTTTTCGGTAAGGGCACGCAGATTGGGCGGCGCATCCCGGGCGATGACCTCCCACAGGGGTTCGGCATCGCGCAGGTTGTCGTGGTTGCCGGGCAGGAGCCACCATGTCACCTCCGCCGCCTCGCCCATGGCGGTGAGCGCCTGCCGCAGCACGCTGGCCGAGGGTGTCGCGGTGTCGAATGTATCGCCCGCCAAGAGCACATGCGCCGCCCCGTGTCCCCGCGCGGCCTGGGCCAGTTTGGCAATGGCGCCATGCCGCGCTTCCATCAGGCGCCCCCGGATATTGCCGTCAGGCGCTTGCGGAATATTCGCGAATTTGCGCCCGATATGCAGGTCGGACGCGTGGATGAAGCGGAATGTCATGCGGGGGTCCTGAATGGCTTTGGCGAAGGGCGGGGGTGAAATAGGCTAGCGCAATGGTCGATCGGCCGCGCGGCCAGCCGGGGCGGCCCATCGCTGCCACCCCATTCATCGCAAACTCAGCGCGGAGTGCAAGGCCATGCAAAATATGCGCGAATTTCTGGCACTCGGTAGATTGCGCGCTAACTATGCCCGAAACGCGTTTAAAACGCAGCGGCGCCATTGCCCAAACCCGGCAGTTCCGAGATAGGATACCATGTAGACCCGCATTCGAAATCCGCCCCCGCGTGGCGGGCACCGCTTGTCAGCTGCGGGCGTCCTTGCGCCCTCGGCCTGTCGATCAGCACTTTCTATTGGATAGAAGACCCCCCAAGATGAACCACGACTTTGAAAGAATCCTCCAAGCAGCGCCGTCGCCTTTCGTATTGTTGGACAGTGAGCTTCGGGTGGTCTGGGCCAATGACGCCTATCTGCAGGTCACGGACCGCCAGTTGGAACGGCTTATCGGGAAAGTCCTGTTCGAAGAGTTCCCCTCGGACCCCGAAAGCGAGTCGGGGCGAATGTTGCGGGCGTCTTTCGAACGGGTGTTTCGCGACGGCACCACCGATCACCTGCCGGTCATTCCCTATCCGATCGACACGGCCGACGGCACGACCGAAGACCGCTATTGGAGTGCGACCCATACGCCGATCCTGGGCCCGGAAGGGGAGGTGGAATTCCTTTTGCAACACACGCAGGATGTGACCGAAGCCTATATCGCAGAAACCCCCGGCGAAGAGCGAACGGGCTCTGCCCATGCCGCCGTGATGCGCCGTGCACATGAGGTGACGCAGCAGAACCTAGAGCTTGATACCGGCATAAGCCTTTTCAAGATGATCTTCGAACAGGCGCCGAACTTCATGGTCACCCTCATGGGGCCGAACCACGTCTTCCGCACGGTCAACGCCGCCTATATGCAACTGGTTGGCCAACGGGACCTCATCGGCAAACCCGTCCGCGAGGCGCTGCCCGAGATCGCGGGCCAAGGCTTCTTCGAAATGCTCGACGAAGTTTACCGGACCGGGGAGGCCGTCAGCCAACATGGAGCCGAGGCATGGGTGCGGCGCAGCGCCGATGGTCCGGCGGAGCGTGTCGTGGTGGATTTCGTGTTCCAACCGCTCGACAACGTCCATGGCGAGACGATCGGGATCATGATCCAAGGCCATGACGTGACCGCCCATAAGCTTGCCGAAACCCGGCTGAGCGAGGCCGAGGAGCGGTTCCGCACCATGGCCCATACCATGCCGGTTCATGTCTGGACCGCCACCGCCGATGGGCGGCTCGATTGGATCAGCGATCAGGTCTACGCCTTTTCGGGCGCGGAACCGGGCAGTCTGGTGGGCGACGCTTGGCCGACGATCATTCACCCCGACGACCGCGCAGAGGCGATTGCGACTTGGGCCCATGCGGTAGAGACCGGTACGGTCTATGCGACCGAGTTTCGCCTGCGGCGGGCCGATGGGGCCTATTGCTGGCATCTGGTGCGGGGCGCACCAATTCGGGACGACCAAGGCGCTTTGATGTGTTGGGTCGGCACGAATTCCGACATTCACGAACAAAAAGAACTGTCGCGCCAGTTGGCCGATCTGAATACGACGTTGGAAGAGCGTGTCGAGAAACGCAACCGCGAACTGGAAGAGTTGCATGACCGATTGGCGCAGAGCCAGCGGGTCGAGGCGGTGGGCAATCTTGCCGGTGGCATCGCCCATGACTTCAACAATCTGTTGCAGGTGATGACCGGCAGCCTGACCATGGCCGCGCGCGAGATCGCCGCGGATTCGCCTGCGCGGGTGCGGATCGATGCGGCGATGCGCGCGGTGGAGCGCGGTGCCTCGCTCTCTTCGCAACTGCTCGCCTTCAGCCGCCGGCAACCGTTGCAGCCCCGCTCGATCGACCTGCGCGATCTGCTGCGGGATATCGACGACATCATGCGCAGCGCCTTGGGCGAGGGGATGGAGGTCGAGATCGACACGCCCGAGGCCCTCTGGCCCGCCTATGCCGATGCGGCCAGCACCCAGAACGCGGTGCTGAACCTTGTGATCAATTCGCGCGACGCGATGGAGGGGCGCGGCAAGCTGAAGATCGCTGTCGAAAACCGGCACGTCGGCCCCGAAGAGCTTTTTGGTGAGCCTGACATGGTGGCGGGCGACTACGTTGAGGTCATAATCAGCGACCACGGGCCCGGCATCCCGGCCGAGACGCTGGCCAAGGTCTTTGACCCTTTCTTTACCACCAAACCCGTGGGCAAGGGCACCGGGCTGGGCCTGTCCACCGTCTATGGCTTCGCGCGGCAATCGGGCGGGCGGGTGACCATCGCCAGCCGCCCCGGCGCGGGCACGACGGTGACGCTGCTGCTGCCGCGGGCCGAGACGGCGGCGGAGCCATTGCAGTGGCACGACCCATCCGAGATCGCAGGCGGGAGTGAGACCGTGCTGCTGGTCGAAGACGACGCCGAGGTGCGCGATGCCACCGCCGCCTTGCTGACGGATTTGGGCTATAGCGTGCGCACCGCAGAAGACCCCGCGGCGGCGCTCAAATCAGCGCGGCAAGCGCCGGACTTCGACCTTGTGATATCGGATGTCGTCATGCCCGGCGAGTTCAGCAGCCGCGAGATGGCCGAAACCCTTCAGGCCGAGCGGCCCGATCTGCCGATCCTGTTCATCTCGGGCTATTCGCGCGATGCGATCGTGCGCGATGGCCGGGTCGACGCCGGGGTGCAGTTCCTTGCCAAACCCTTCACCAAAGACGCTTTGGCGATCAAGGTGCGCGATGCGCTGTCGTCGGCTCCGGTCGCCTCGACCAAGACCGAGACTCCGGCGCAGGAACAGCCCGACCGGCCCCGTCATGTGCTGCTGTGCGAAGACGACGCGCTGATCCGGCTCGATCTGGCGGATATCCTCAGCGGGCTTGGCACCGAAGTCACGGAAACCGCCTCGGGGCAGGAGACCTTGGACAGGCTGCAGGCTGGCGCGTACGACGCGCTGCTGATCGACGTGGGCCTGCCAGATATCTCAGGCGAAGAAGTGGCGACCCGGGTCCGGGCATCGCATCCCGATATGCCCATCATCTTTGCCACCGGCCAAGCGGAAGTGCCCGCTGCCGAAGCGCTGGGCCGCTGCGCCGTGGTGCAAAAACCTTTCGGTGACCGCGACCTCGAACGGGCCTTCACGCGGTTGGGCATTCTGGCGCAGACGGAAACGGCGACAGCGATGTAACGCGGCGCGCCCGCCTCCGCGACATCCCGCGCGGGGGCGGGGGTGGCACAAGAACAGCTTGCGCCACCCCCGCAAAGGCGTGCAGAAGGCCGTGACCCAAAGACGGAGCCCGCCGCATGCGCGACCAAAAACTCACTCACGCCGAGGTTTACCGCGCCGCGCGCCTGAGCGTGGCACCCATGATGGATTGGACCGACCGCCATTGCCGCTACCTCCACCGTCTGCTCAGCCGCGAGACCCTGCTTTACACCGAGATGGTGACCGCCCCCGCCTTGGTGCGTGGCGGCGCGTTGCATCTGCTAGATCACGACCCTGCGGAACATCCGGTTGCATTGCAACTGGGCGGGTCAGACCCGCAAGAGCTGGCGCAGGCGGCGCGGTTGGGGGCCGCGGCGGGCTATGATGAGATTAACCTTAATTGCGGCTGCCCCTCTGACCGGGTGCAATCGGGCGCATTCGGGGCCGTTTTGATGCAGCAACCGGGGCTGGTGGCCGATTGCGTCGACGCGATGCGCGCGGCCTGCGATGTCGAGGTGACGGTGAAATGCCGCATCGGGGTGGACGATCAGAACCCCGAAGAGATCCTGCCCGAGTTCCTGTCGCGGATCGTAGCGGCGGGCTGCACCCGTGTGACGATCCATGCGCGCAAGGCCTGGTTGCAGGGGCTAAGCCCCAAGGAAAACCGCGATATTCCGCCGTTGGATTATGACCTCGTCCACCGAATGAAGGGGCTGTTCCCGAACCTGCACATCTCGGTCAATGGCGGGATCACCTCGCTCGATCAGGCCGAAGCCTTTCTCGATGCGGGGCTCGACGGCGTCATGGTGGGGCGCAGCGCCTACCACGCGCCTGCGGATATCCTCGCCACGGCAGACCGGCGCATCTATGGGCAGGGCGGCGACAGCAGTGCTGAGGCGGCGGTGCAGGGGATGTTGCCCTATATCGAGGCCCATTTGGCGGACGGCGGGCGGCTGGGGCAGATCACCCGGCATATGCTGGGGCTTTTCGCCGGGCGGCCCGGTGCGCGGCAGTGGCGGCGTATCCTTTCCGAAGGGGCGCATAAGCCCGGCGCGGGTACAGAACTGGTCGAGGCTGCTTTGGCCGAAGTCGCCGCGGCGCAGGATGTGGCCGCGGCGGGGTAGGGTCAGACGCTGGGTTCAGCCACAGGGCGGGGCCGCAGCAGCGCCAATGTGAGCAGGGCCGCCACCAGACCGCAGGCCGCGATGGCCCCCAACATCGGCGTGACGCTGCCGTCGAAAAACGGCCCGGCCAGCGCGATGGAAAGGCCCCCGGCCACCATCTGCAAGGTGCCGCCCAAGGACGAGGCCAGCCCCGCGATATCGCCGTGGTCGTCCAGCGCCACGACCATCACCGTCGGCACCACCACGCCAAGGCAGGCATTGGCGCAGAACAGACCCGCCATCACCACATAGAGGCCCGGCTCGGTAACCAACGCGGTGGCAAAGATCGCGGCGGAGAAGAGCACGAAGCCCGCGACGCCACGCCGCACGAGGCTGCGCATGCCCCAGCGTTCGCCCAGCCATCCCGCCAATTGCGAGGCCGAGAAGAAGCCCACCGCATTGACCGCGAAGGCCAGCGAGAAGCCCGTCGGCCCCAGCCCGTATTGCCCGGTATAGACGAAGGGGGCGAAGGCAATGAAGACAAAGAAAGACCCCATGGCGAAGCCGCCGATAAAGGTCAGCCCCATGAAGATCGGATCGCTCAGTAGCACTTTCGCCCCGCGCCAAAGGCTGCGCGGGTTGATCCGAACGCGGCGCTCTGCGGGCAAGGTCTCGGGCTGGGCGGTGGCGGTGAGGGCCAGCGCGGCAACCGCCAGAACGCCAAGGGCGATGAATATTGCGCGCCAATCGGCCAAGGCCAGAACCGCGCTGCCCGCCAGCGGGGCCAGCATGGGCGAGATCGAGATCACCAACATCAACATCGCCATCAAGCGCGTCGCCTGTGTCCCGGTATATTGGTCGCGGATGATCGCGCGGGGCACCACCATCAGCACCGCGCCACCCAGCCCTTGCAGGGCGCGCCAACCGGTCAGCGCCGCCATCGAAGGGGCGAAGGCCGCCCCGAAAGAGGCGACCAGAAACAGCGCGAGCCCGACCATGATCGGCAGTTTGCGCCCCGCCTGATCGGCCCAAGGGCCGTAGAAAAGCTGCCCCAGCCCAAAGGCGATGAAATAGGCGGTGATCGTCGCCTGAACCGCCGTCTCAGAGGCGCCATAGCTGGCGGCGATGGCAGGCATGGCGGGCAGATACATATCAATGGCGAAGGGGCCGACCAGCCCCAGCAACCCGAGAATGAGCGCTGAACGTAGCACGAGATGTCCTTTCGGATGGGATGGCCGGGGCCATATGGGGCAGGCGGCAAACGGTCGGTGCGCTTGGGGCCCACAGTCGCGGGCAACCTAACCGGCCTTGGGCAAAGTGCAACCCCGGCGTTATCGCCTTGAACCCTTCGCGCGAAACGGCTTGATAGAGCCAAAGACAGCCGGGGAGGGGCTCATGCCAGAATTGAACGATCTATTGCCGATGCTGGTGCTGCTCGCCCTGATCGGCGGTTTTGCCGGGATTTTGGCAGGGCTTTTGGGCGTCGGCGGGGGCATCGTCTTGGTCCCGGCGTTCTTTTATGTGCTGCAATCGCTGGGCTACGGCGGGCCGCAGTTGATGCAGATTTGCCTTGCGACCTCTCTGGCGACGATCATCGTCACCTCGGCGCGTTCGGTTCATGCGCACAACAAGAAGGGCGCGGTGGATTGGGAGATTCTGCGCACTTGGGCACCGGGGATCATGCTGGGGGCCATACTGGGCGTGCTGCTGGTGTCGCAATTGCGGACCCAGACGCTACAGGTGATCTTTGGCGGGCTGGCGCTTTGCGTGGGTCTCTACCTCGGCTTTGGACGGAGCGAGTGGCGCTTGGGGGAGACCATGCCGCGCGGCCTCAAACGCGCGCTCCTGTCGCCGATGGTGGGCTTTCTGTCGGTGCTCATGGGGATCGGCGGCGGCAGCTTTGGCGTGCCGCTGATGACATTGCACGGGCGGCCCATTCACAAGGCTGTGGCCACGGCGGCGGGCTTTGGCCTCTTGATCGCTGTGCCTTCGGTGATTGCCTTTCTGTTTGTCGACATCGGCCAGAACCGCCCGCCGCTGACCCTCGGCGCGGTCAACCTCGCAGCCTTTGGAATTGTCGTGGCGATGACGCTGATCACCGCGCCTTGGGGCGTGCGGCTGGCCCATGCGATGGACCCCAAACCGCTGCGGCGGGTCTTTGCCGTCTTCCTCGTACTGGTGGCGCTGAATATGCTCAGAAAGGCGCTTTGGGGCTGAGGCGTCCCGTTTTTGACCTTACTCCTGCCGAAATACGGCTCTTTTTGCCCAATTTCGGACAATGTTCACTAAATTGCCGTAATCTCGACACAAACCGCGGGCTAAATGCCATAACAAACGCAGAATCATCCGAACCAAGGGACGTGACGAGATGCGCCGAAGCGGGACCAAAGCGATCATTCTCAAAGGGCAGGGCAGCGACCTCGCTTATTGGAAACCTGCGCGCCGGGGCCGTCGGGCGTTTCGTTTCGATGGGATGTTCACCCGTGAGACCAGCCTGACCTTCGCCCGCGCCGCTGTGCCTGCCGCCAACTACAACGCGGCCCCGGTGGGGTATCAGGATGTCACAAACGGCGAAGCGGCCCTTATTTTCCTGAACCAGATCGTCCAGCGCCGCGGCGCCTGAGCCCGCCCTAGTCGCGCCGCCGGGCCAGCCGCGCCGCGCGGCCCCCGCGCCGTTTCGCATGGGCGCTCTCGCGTGAGGGCAGTTCCGCCATGATGGCGCGGCGTTCCTCGGCGCTCATCGCGGACCAGCGGCCAATCTCGTCGATCGAACGCAGACAGCCGGTGCAGAGACGGCTTTCGGGATGCACCACGCAGATGTTGATGCAGGGGCTTTCGACCTCATCGCGTTGCCAAACCTTTTTAGTCACGGCGCATCACCTGCAAACGATCCAGAAGCCCCTGAAGGATATAGCCCGCCGCCACATGGTCGATGACCTCGGCGCGGCGTTTGCGGGTGGTGTCGGCCTCAAGAAGCGCGCGTTCGGCGGCCACGGTCGACAGGCGCTCATCCCAATAGGTGATCGGCAGCGGGCTGAGCCGGTCGAAGTTGCGCGCAAAGGCGCGGGTCGACTGGCAGCGCGGCCCCTCGGTGCCATCCATATTGCGCGGCAACCCCAGAACCAGCCCGCCGATCCGGCGTTCGGCGATGATCTCGGTCAGCCGCGCGGCATCGACGCCGAACTTCTTGCGGCGCACGGTTTCCAGCGGGGTGGCGACGGATTGGAAACTATCGCTCACCGCCACGCCGATGGTCTTTTCACCCAAGTCCAGCCCGATCAGCGCCTGCATCGGGGGCAGGGCGGCGATGAAATCTGCGGTTTCGTCGTAAATCATCCTGCCACCCCTGCGCGTTCTCCGGCGCTGCGGATCATGTCCAGCGCCGCATTGTCGCCCGAGAAGACCTCGAGCGCATTGTCATAGACCGCTCGGGCCTGATCGGTATCGCCCAAGACCCCTAGCGACGTGATCAGCCGCGCCCAGTCCTGCGGCGGGCCGCCTTCGCTGGCCAGACGGTCCGACAGCCCCGCGACCATGCCGCCGATCATCTCCATCCGGTCATCCGCGCTCATCTCCGAGGCGGCTTCGATGTCTTCGGCCGAAGGGCCGCGCGCGGGGGTGCCAGTGCCAATCTGCGGCATCTCGTAATTCACCCCGGCAAGGGCGGCGACCTGAGCGATCTGCGCGCGGATCGGTTCGATCCACGGGGCATCGGCAGGCCCGCGCCGCAGCAGCGCATCCCAGATGCGAAAGCCCACATCGGGCCGCCCGGTCTGCACCATCATCAGGCCGAGGTAATAGCGCGCCCGGCCATCCTGCTCATCGCGGTTCAACACCTCGCGCAGGGCGGTTTCCGCCTCGGGCGAGACATAGCCGCCCGCTGCCAGCACCAAGAGTTCGGCATAATCCGCGATATCCTTGGAGGTGCGGTCGGCGCCTTTGAGACGCAGCACATTGGCCTGCGCCTCGGCGGCGGCGGCGAAATTGCCGATGCGGGCTTCGTTCTGCGCCAGAAGGGTTTGCCCTTGCAGATCTTCGGGTCGGTCTTTGACCGTGGCGCGCAGCTGTTGCATCAAGGCGAGGTAATCGGCGCTCAGCCCTTCGGTGGCGGGGCTGGGGGGCAGGCTCTCCACCGCGCTTTGCTGGCTGGGCCGGTTGCGGCGCATATCCTCGGCAAAGGCGATGCGGTCGGCGAGGGCCAGATCGCCATAGCCGGGCTGCCCCAGATGCCAATAAAGCGCCAAAGACCCGGCGCCCAAGGCTACGACCCCGGCGATCAGCACCAAGGGCGCGGGGCGCGAAGCGGTTTGAGGGCCACCGTCGCGGGCGGCATCGGCCGCGAGGATGCGGCGCGAAATCTCGGTCCGGATGCGGGCGGCGTCGGCCTCGGGGACAATGCCGCGTGCCACATCGCGCTCGACCTCATCCAACTGGTCGCGGTAAACCTTGAGATCATAGTCCGCCTGAGCGGGCAGGGGCGTATCCGCGCCGCGCCAAGCGGCCCGCGCCAAAAGACCGCCCACGACAAGCGCCATCGCGCCAGAGAGAAACCAAAATATCATGGCCTCTACCTAACCTTTGACCGGCCCCGACAAAAGCCCGCAAATGCCGCGTGCCCTGCGGCATTTTTCACCAATCGCGCCGCATGTCGCAAAACCGCGTCCAAATGCCGTGGTGGTCATTTCGTATATCTGCTCCTAGGCTCAGAACTGAGCACAGCCGCCCGCGCGGCCCGAATCCTTGCCGGGAAGTGACGTGATGAAGAAATACTCCGTTTTCGCAGTGGCCCGAGAGGCGATGCGCCATCATACGGGCTGGACCCGCGCATGGCGGGATGCGCAGCCGAAAAAGCGCTATGACGTGATCATCGTGGGCGCGGGCGGGCATGGGCTGGCGACGGCCTATTACCTGGGCAAGAACTTCGGCATCACCAATGTCGCGGTGCTGGAGAAGGGCTGGCTTGGCGGCGGCAACACCGGGCGCAACACGACGATCATCCGCTCGAACTACCTGCAAGACCCTTCGGCTGCGATCTACGAAAAGGCGCGCAGTCTTTACGAGACGATGAGCCAAGACCTGAACTACAACGTCATGTTCAGCCCCCGTGGTGTCATCATGCTGGCGCAGACCGAGCATGAGGTGCGCGGCTACAAACGCACGGCCCATGCCAACGCCCTGCAAGGCGTACAGACCGAGTTCATCGGGCCGGACCGGGTCAAACAACTGGTGCCGATCATCAACATCGACGGGCCGCGCTACCCGGTGCTGGGCGGGCTTTGGCAGGCCCGCGGCGGCACCGCGCGGCATGACGCGGTGGCTTGGGGCTATGCGCGGGCCTGCTCAGATATGGGCATGGACATCATCCAGAAATGCGAGGTGACCGGCGTGCGCCAGACGGGCGGCAAGGTGACTGGCGTCAGCACCACACGCGGCGCTATCGACTGCGACAAGCTGGGGATCGTCGTGGCCGGGCATTCGGGCCAGCTGGCGAATATGGCGGGCTTTCGTCTGCCGATCGAAAGCGTGGCCTTGCAGGCGCTGGTCTCGGAGCCGGTCAAACCCTGTATGGATGTCGTCGTCATGGCCAATACGGTGCACGGCTATATGAGCCAGTCCGACAAGGGCGAGATGGTCATCGGCGGCGGCACGGACGGGCATAACAACTACACCCAACGCGGCAGCTTTCACCATATCGAAGAGACGGTGCGCGCGCTGGTCGAGACCTTCCCGATGATCTCGCGGCTCAAGATGCTGCGGCAATGGGGCGGCATCGTGGATGTCACCGGCGACCGCTCTCCGATCCTCAGCAAGACCCCGGTCGAGGGGGTGTTTATCAATGGCGGCTGGGGCACGGGCGGCTTCAAAGCGATCCCCGGTTCGGGCTGGGGCTTTGCGGAGTTGATGGCCAAGGGGCATTCGCCCCTGACCGACGCCTTCGGGCTTGAGCGTTTCGCCGAAGGCCGCTTTATCGACGAATCCGTGGCCGCCGGGGTGGCGCATTGATGATGTGGATCGGCCACAATTCGCCGCTGCTCAGCGCGGGGGGGAACGCCAGTGCCCGGCACGGGGTTACCCGTTCAGACATTGAATATAACGGAGCTGAACAATGGCAACCCCGGATCACAACCGCACGGATCACGTCGATCATACCAACACCACCACAACCACGACCACGACGGATCGCGGCGGCAGCAGCGGCCTTGCTTTCATCGTGGGCGCGGTCGTCGTCGTGGTGGCTTTGCTGGCCTATTTCCTCTTCGCGGGCGGTGACCTCGATGGCGCGAATGACGTCAACGTTAATATCGAAGGCGCAGCCGAAAGCACTGGCGAGACCATTGAGGGCGCTGCCGAAGGCACAGCGGATGCCGTCGATGAGGCCGCAACCCCGACCGAGTAAAACCCCCTCGGCCACGCGCGCAGCGTCGCCTTTTCACGATTCACGCCGCTCCGCGCTGTCGCGCCGGGGCGGCGTTTTGCCGTTCTCTACCCGCGCAGGAGCCTGCCCATGCTGATCCTCACCTGTCCTTGCTGCCATGTTACCGCCGAAGAGACGGAGTTTCACGGCGGCGGGGAGGCGCATTTGAAACGCATCGGCCCCGGCGGCTCCGAAGAGGATTTCGAGCGCTACCTTTTCATGCGCGAAAACCCCAAAGGCGTGCATCTTGAGCGTTGGCGGCATGTCTATGGCTGCGGCAAGTGGTTCCACATGGCCCGCGATACCGCCACGCTCGAAGTCTTTGGCAGCTATCCTGCACAGACCCTTGCCCCGCCGGATCACATCGTTGAGGCGATCCGCAAACGCCATCCTGATTGGCAGTGGCAGCGCGCCAGTTAACCCCCGACCTCGTTTCTCGCCCCGGTATTCACCCCATCCTCAGCCCGCAAGGTTTTCCACGATGAGCACAAGACTGGCCACAGGCGGCCGCCTGCTGAACAAAAGCAAACCGCTGAGCTTTACCTTCAACGGCAAGCAGATGCGCGGCTATGAGGGGGACACGCTGGCCTCGGCGCTCTTGGCCAATGATCAGGTGCTGGTCGGGCGTTCGTTCAAATACCACCGCCCGCGCGGCATCGTGACCTCCGGCCCCGAAGAGCCCAACGGTTTGGTCGGTCTTGGCCAAGAGGGGCATTTCGAGCCCAATGCCCGCGTCACCACGACCGAACTTTACGAGGGGTTGGCCGCGGAAAGCCAGAACCACTGGCCGAGCCTTGAGTTCGACGTGGGCGCGATCAACAAACACCTCAGCCGCTTTCTGCCCGCGGGCTTCTACTACAAAATGTTCATGCATCCGCGCCCGCTGTGGAAGCATCTCTATGAGCCGATCATCCGCCATTCCGCCGGTCTGGGCAAAGCGCCCAAGGCGGCAGATGCCGACACCTATGAACACTTCCACGCCTTCTGCGATGTGCTGGTCATCGGCGGCGGTGTCGCGGGGCTTCAGGCTGCTTTGGCCGCGGGCCTGAGCGGTGCGCGTGTCATCGTGATGGAGCAGTCGGCCCATTGGGGCGGGCGGGCGCCGGTTGACGGCGGCACGGTCGACGATGCGCCGGTGGAGGACTGGATCGCCCAAACGCTCGACCATTTGCGCGGCATGGAGAATGTGGACCTGCGCGACCGGACCATGGGGGCAGGGGTTTACGATCACGGCTATGTGCTGGGCTATGAACGGCTGCGGGATCATGCGCCCCAGAGCGCAGGCCCACGTCATCGGCTTTGGCGCGTGCGGGCGGCCCATGTGATCACCGCCACCGGCGCGATCGAACGGCCGCTGAGCTTTGCGGGCAATGACGTGCCGGGCGTGATGCTAGCCTCGGCCATGCGCGACTATGTGGCGAATTACGGGGTCTCACCCGGTGACCGCACCGTGGTGGTGACGAATAATGACAACGCCTATCTCACGGCGATTGCGCTGAAACAGGCGGGGCTTGATGTGCCCGCCGTGCTGGATGCCCGCGTCTTGCCGCAAGACAGCGAATTGGTGGCCGAAGCCCGCGCGCTTGGCATTCGGGTGGTCATGGGCCATGCGGTATCCTCGGTTCAAGGGGGCAAGCGGGTGACCGGTGTGGCCGTCTGTTCGCAGGCAGGCGAAGGGGCCGTGTTGGAAGAGATCGCCTGCGATGCGGTGGCGATGTCGGGCGGCTGGTCGCCGGTGGTGCACCTGTGGTCGCACTGCGGCGGCAAGTTGACGTGGGATGGGGCAAAAGCCTGTTTCCGCCCCGATCAGGACCACCCGCCCACCGGGGCAGACGGCCATGGTTTCGTGACGCCAGCGGGGGCGGCAGCCGGGGTCTTTGCCCTCGACGACGTGCTGCATGACGCCCATGCCGCCGCAGATGGGGTGGCGACATCGCTCGGCTTCAAACTGCCGCGCGATCTGACCGGGCCCACGGCGGCCCGGCGCGAAGAAGCGCCGATGATGCCGGTCTGGCAAATGCCACAGGGCGCCAGCGTCAAACTGCGCGAGAAGACCTTTGTCGACTACCAGAACGACGTAAAGGTCTCGGACGTGCGGCTGGCGGCGCAAGAGGGCTTTGTCTCGGTCGAACATGCCAAACGCTATACCACGCTCGGCATGGCAACGGATCAGGGGAAGCTTAGCAATATCAACGGGCTGGCCACGCTCGCCGGGGCGTTGGATGCAGAGATCCCCAGCGTCGGCACCACCACCTTCCGCCCGCCTTATCACCCGATCTCGATGGGCGCGATTGCGGGGGCGGCGCGGGGCGATACCTTCCAGCCGATCCGCCGCAGCCCGCTACATGACTGGCACGAAGCCAATGGCGCGGTCTGGGAGCCGGTCGGCCAGTGGCGGCGGCCCTACGCCTATGCGCGAGACGGCGAAAGCACCCATGACGCGGTGATGCGTGAGGTGACGAACACGCGCCAGAACCTCGGCCTGCTGGATGCCTCGACCCTTGGCAAGCTGATCGTGCGCGGCCCGGATGCGGCGCGGTTCCTCGACATGATGTACACCAATATGATGTCGACGCTGAAACCCGGCAAATGCCGTTACGGGCTGATGTGCAACGAGAATGGTTTCCTGATCGACGATGGCGTTGTGGCGCGGCTGGATGAGCAGACCTTCCTCTGCCACACGACCACCGGCGGGGCCGACAGCATCCATGCCCATATGGAGGAATGGCTCCAGACCGAGTGGTGGGATTGGAAAGTGCATGTGGTCAACGCCACCGAACATTACGCGCAGGTGGCCGTGGTCGGCCTCAATGCGCGGAAATGTCTGGAGAAACTCGGCGGGATGGATCTGAGCCGCGAGGCGCTTGGCTTCATGGAGTGGACCGAGGGCGAATTGGGCGGCTTCAAGGTCCGCGTCTTCCGCATCTCTTTCTCAGGCGAGTTGAGCTATGAGATCGCCGTTGAGGCCGGACAGGGGCAAGCCTTTTGGGACGCGCTGCTGATCGCCGGGCATGATTTGGGCGTGATGCCCTATGGCACGGAATGTCTGCACATCCTGCGCGCCGAAAAGGGCTTTATCATGATCGGGGATGAGACCGACGGCACGGTGATCCCTCAAGACCTTGGCCTGAACTGGGCGATCTCGAAAAAGAAAGACGACTATCTTGGCAAACGCGCGCAAGAGCGCAGCCATATGCAAGACCCGACCCGCTGGAAACTCGTGGGGCTTGAGACCACAGATGGCAGCACCCTGCCGGATGGGGCCTATGCGCTTGGCGAAGGAGAGAACGAGAACGGCCAGAAGGTGATGCAGGGGCGGGTGACCTCCTCCTATCACTCCCCAACGCTGGACCGGGGCATCGCCATGGGGCTGGTGCTGCATGGACCGGACCGGATGGGCGAGGTGCTGACCTTCCCCGGCACCGATGGCAAGACCTATGAGGCGCGGATCGTCGATCCGGTGTTTTATGATCCCAAAGGGGAGAAACAGAATGTCTGAACCCGTAAGCGCATTGAAGAACGCCCGCTATGACGCTGGTATCGCTGTGATTTCCGAAGTGGCACCCATGGGCATGATCACCATGCGCGGTGACCTTGACACGCCCTCTCTGCGCAAGGTGACCAAGAAACTCACCGGGGTGGAGCGCCCCGAGCGGGGGCAATGCCGCTTCGCCGGGGATGCTGGGGCCGCTTGGATGTCGCCCGATGAATTGCTGCTCTTTTGCCCCCACGCGCAGGTGCCCGAGGTGCTGGCGCGGCTGCATGCGGCCTTCGAGGATACCCATACCACCGCCATGGATGTCTCTGGCGCGCGGGCGGCGTTTCGTGTCGAAGGCCCCCATGCGCGGGAGGTGCTGGCCAAGCTCGCCCCCGTCGACCTCGCCCCGGATCAATTCACCCCCGGCATGTTCCGCCGCACGCGGATGGGGCAGGTGCCCGCCGCCTTTTGGCTGCGGGACGATGGCGCCTTTGAGGTGATCTGCTTTCGCTCGGTGGCGCAGTATATGTTCGACCAGCTCTGCGTCGCGGCCCAGCCCGGCAGCGCGGTCGGCCATTTCCAAACGGCGTAAGTCGGGAGAAAAACTGACTATTTCTCTCGGAACGGATGTGATTTGCAGACGTTGACCTTGACGTTGCCGCTTGATCCCCATCAAGTGGCCGCAGCGAAATTTCCAAACGAGGAGGCCCAGAAATGGCTTTTGAACTTCCCGATCTCCCCTATGCCCACGACGCGCTTGCATCCAAGGGCATGTCCAAGGAAACGCTGGAATACCACCACGACAAGCACCACAACGCCTATGTCACCAACGGCAACAAGGCGATCGAGGGCACCGAGTGGGAGGGCAAGACCCTCGAAGAGATCATCAAGGGCACCTATGACCCGAACGCCGTGGCCCAGTCCGGCATCTTCAACAACATCTCTCAGCTGTGGAACCACAACCAGTTCTGGGAAATGATGAGCCCCGAAGACAACAAGATGCCCGGTGAGCTGGAAAAGGCGATCACCGAGAGCTTTGGTTCCGTCGACAAGTTCAAGGATGAGTTCAAGGCCGCGGGCGCAGGCCAGTTCGGCTCCGGCTGGGCATGGCTGGTGAAAGACAAAGACGGCAGCCTGAAGGTCACCAAGACCGAGAACGGCGTGAACCCGCTCTGCTTTGACCAGACTGCGCTGCTCGGCTGTGACGTGTGGGAGCATTCCTACTACATCGACTTCCGCAACGCGCGCCCCGACTACCTGTCGAACTTCCTCGACAACCTTGTGAACTGGGACAATGTCGCGTCGCGTCTGTGATCTAGGGGCGGCGCGTGCGAGAGCCGCTCGCGCCTGATGCGTGTGGCGCTCTCCCAGTCACCGACGCCCACGGCTACGCCGCAGGCTGGGTGAACTGGGACAACGTCGCGTCGCGCCTGTGATCTAGCGGCGGCGCGTGCGAGAGCCGCTCGCGCCTGATGCGTGTGGCGCTCTCCCAGTCACCGACGCCCACGGCTACGCCGCAGGCTGGGTGAACTGGGACAACGTCGCCTAGCGTCTGTGATATGACGGTGCGGCCTTACGGCTAGCCCGAACAAGACAGAAACCCCGCAGCCTGCTGCGGGGTTTTTCGTTGGAACCCAAGACCCTTCGCGGATGTTTTTCTCCTGAGACTTCACGACAAAAAAAAAGGAGGACAACATGGCCGAGCGGAAGCGATCCAACGACGGTAGCAAGGAGACGGAAAAATTCCTCTCCGATACCGAGACGCCAGACCAAGGTGGCCGCGCCGGGGGTGATCTGCAAAAGGACGTTGGCACCCAAGACGCCATGCGCCGCGCCGAAAAGGGCGAAGACGGCGTGACCCGCGTCACCGGCGAAGACAAACGCAACCATGGAGAGCCTTCATGACCAAACTCAGCCAAGACACATGGGTGCTGATCGCGGATGGCGAAAAGGCCCTTTTCCTGCAAAACTACACGGACGGCGAAGACCCCTATCTTCAGGTCGTGCGCAAGGAGGAGCAGGAGAACCTACCGGCGCGGGAGCAAGCCGCCAACCGCCCCGGCCGGATGAGCGATGGTCCGAGCGGGCACCGTTCTGCCTTTGACGACACGGATTGGCATGAGCTGGAAAAAGAGCGCTTCGCCAAAGACTTGTCGGACATCCTTTACAAACTGGCCCATAAGGGCCGCTTTGATCGGATCGTCTTGGTGGCCCCTCCGGCAGTGCTGGGCGACCTGCGCGATGACCTCCACAAAGAGGTGCAGAGCAAGGTGGTAGGGGAAATCCCCAAGACCCTGACCAACCACCCCATCGACGAGATTGAAAAGATCGTGGCCGGGGAATTGGCCCAAGCCTGACTTTTCCCTTGGCGCGGGAATTGATTGCCTTCACAAGGAAGCAGTCTACCGCGCCAAGGATTTCCCATGACCGACACCACCAAGGGTTTCGCCGCTATGATCGCGGCCTGCTGTATCTGGGGATTGTCGTCTATCTTCTACAAAATGCTGTCGCATGTGCCCGCCGCCGAGGTGCTGGCCCATCGCACCCTCTGGTCACTGGTGTTCTTCGTGATCGTGCTGGCGGTGCAGCGGCGGCTGCGCGCGATCCTTGACGCGATGGTCGGGCCGCGGGCCTTCGGCCTGCTTGCTTTCGCGGCGCTGGTGATCGCGACGAATTGGTACCTCTTCATCTGGGCGGTTCAGAGCGGGCAGGCGACGGAGGCGGCCTTGGGCTATTACATCTTCCCGCTGGTCTCGGTCCTGCTGGGCCGTCTGGTCTTTGCCGAGCGGCTGAGCCCCGTACAGCTTTTCGCGGTGGGGCTGGTGACGGTCGCGGTCTCGCTGCTCACCTATGGCTTGGGCACTGCGCCTTGGCTCGCCATGGCGTTGGCGGCGTCTTTTGGGCTTTATGGGCTGGCGAAAAAGAGGTTGGCGGTGGGGCCGGTCGTCTCCGTCACCGCTGAGGTGCTGCTGTTATCGCCCCTTGCGGTGCTCGTGCTGTGGCAAACGGGTGACAATGGGGCGGGGGCCTTCGGGGCCTCCTTCCGCGATACGGCGCTGCTGATACTCGCCGGGCCGATCACCGCAACGCCGCTGATCCTGTTCAGCTATGCGGCACGGCGGCTGTCGATGGCGACGGCCGGATTGCTGAGCTACATCAACCCGACCTTGCAGTTTTTCTGCGCCGTGGTCCTGTTTCGCGAGCCCTTCACGGGCTGGCATGTGCAGGCCTTCGTGCTGATCTGGTGCGCGCTGGCGGTCTATTCCGTCAGCACCTTCCGTCAGGACAAGGCGCGGCGCAGAGCGCTGAGAGCGGCATCGGCATCCGGCACTACGGTGACGTAATCCAGCAGCGTCGCATCGGCAAAGCCATGGGCCACGACATGGTTCATCAGCGACATGAAGGGATCCCAGTATCCGTTTGTGTTCACAAGGAAAATAGGCTTTTCATGCAGGCCCAATTGGCGCCATGTCAGCACCTCGAAAAGCTCATCCAATGACCCCGCGCCGCCGGGCAGGACCGCCACGGCATCGCAGTTCATGAACATCACCTTTTTGCGCTCATGCATCGTTTCGGTCACGATATAGCGGGTCAGATCGGTCTTGCCGACTTCCCATGCCACGAGATGCGCGGGGATCACGCCGAAGGTGTCGCCGCCTGCCGTTTGGGCGGCGCGCGCAACGCTGCCCATCAGCCCGACATCGCCCGCGCCATAGACCAGCCGCAGCCCGGCCTCGGCCAGACCGCGGCCCAGTGTTTCGGCGTCTTGGGTGAAGGCTTCGTCGTCGCCGGGGCGGGAGCCGCAATAGACACAGACAGAATGTTGCATGGTAAAGCGTCCTGTTGATTAGGAAAATTCGGCGCGGATCGTCTGCGCTTTTGACCCCTGTTAGCCTGCTTGCTAAAAAGGCTCAACCACAGGGGAAGTAGAGAATGTTCAAGGGATTTGGCCGGTTTGGCGGCATGGGGGCGATGGCGGCGGGCGCCTTTGCGGCGGCGGTGCTGGCGCTTGGCGCTTGGATCGGCAGCAAGCGCGGCGCGCCGGAGGAGGCAGCCTCTGAGACGGTGGCCGTGCTCCCCGAACGCGATGCCACCCTTGAGAATGCCACGCTGGTGCCAGATGCTGTGAAAGGTGTCTCGGTCGGCCCCGAGGGTGAGGCGGCGACGGAGCCCGAGGCGGTGCCGCAGGCCCCGGCCTTTGACGAAGTGCGCCGCGAAAGCGACGGGATGACGGTGATCGCGGGCCGCGCGGCGCCCGGCAGCACCGTGGCCGTGTTGAAGGATGGCGAAGAGGTGGCCCGCGCTACCGCCGATGGGGCCGGGAAATTCGCGACCCTCGCCATGATCCCGCCCGATGGCAAGGGCCATGTGCTGACGCTTTTGGGCCAGGACGGCGCGGCAGAGCTTGCTTCGGAAGAGGAGATTATTCTCACCCCTCGCGCAGCGCCGGTGCAGTTGGCGGAGGCCGATATCGCGCCGGAGGAAAGCCCGGTTGCGTCGGTTGAGGAGGGGGCCACACAGTCGGTTGATACGGCGGAGCCTGAAACCTCTGAGACCACGATGGAAGAGCCGATCCCGGCAACTACGAACGACGCTGAAGAGGAGAGCGCGGCAGCGACGGGTCAAAACCCAGCCGCTGCGCAGGCGGAGCAGGCGACCCCTCTGGCCGGAACGGCCACAGCAGAGGCGGAGCGCGCTGCGACCGACAATGCGGACGCGCAAGACGTCGAGGCGGACCGAGACCAGTCGACTTCAGAGGGGGCTGACACGGTGGACGAAATCGCATCGAGAGAGCAAGACCCGGCTATCGCCGAAGAGGAGGTCGGCTCCGCCCCCGCTCAGGCCACCCCGCTCTCCGATACCGGGACCGCTGACGTAGAGAGCAGAACGTCGGAGCAACCCTCTCAAGCGATGCCGATGGCCGAAACAGGCACCGCGGAGGACGAAAGCGCGGCGGCGTTGGATCAAACCAGTGCCGCCGGGCAGAGCGCGGATAGCAACACCGCGCCGTCCCAAGCGACGCCAATGGCCGGAACGGGCAGCGCCGAAGACGTGAGCGCCGCGACGGTAGAGCAAGACGATGCCGCCGAGCAGGGCGAAGATACCAGCACCGCTCCGGCCCAAACCACACCAATGGCGGGAACGGGTACGGCTGAAGACGTGAACGCCGCGCCGCGGGACCAAGACGGAGCCGCCGATCAGGGGGCAGGCACCAGCGCCACGCCTTCTCAAGCGACGCCGGTGGCGGAAACCGGCACCGATGAGGGCGACACCGCCGCGCCAAACGCTGACGGTGAGGCGCCATCTCAAGCCACCCCGCTGGCAGAGACGGGAACTACTGAGAGAGACGCCACCCTCGCGCAAACACCGCCCGCCGCCGCGACCGAGGCCCCGAACCTCGCCGACCGCAGCCCATCGGCGCCCGAGCCCACGAACCCCGCCCCTGCGGAGGAGCCCGACACCATCGCCGCACCGGCGAAGCCGCCCGCGCCCGCGCCGGTGTTGAAATCCACCGCCGAAGGGGTCGAACGGCTTGACACCGCGCCGCCGCAGGTGATGACCAATGTGGCGCTCGACACCATCGGTTACTCCGATCAGGGCGATGTGCAACTGGCGGGCCGTGCCCAGCCGGACACCCGCGAAGTGCGCGTCTATCTGAACAACAACGCCGTGATCAGCCTGCCGGTCGATCAAGAGGGCCGCTGGCGGGGTGATCTGCCCAATGTCGATGAGGGCGTCTATACCCTGCGCGTAGATGAGCTTTCCCGCGGCGGCGATGTGACCAGCCGGGTAGAGACCCCCTTCAAACGCGAATCCCCCGAGGTGCTGGCCGCCGCCACCGAGGGGCTGACCGGCCCGCTCAGCGCGGTGACGGTGCAAAAAGGCGATACACTCTGGGCAATCACGCGCACGCGCTATGGTGATCCTCTGCTCTATGTGAAGGTTTTCGAGGCCAATAGCGCGAATATCCGCGACCCCGATCTGATCTACCCCGGACAGGTTTTCGACCTGCCCGAAGACCCGGCATCGGAGTGATCTAAGCGGCCAAAACCGGGGCGGCATTCGCAGCGCGCAGAGCGGCTGTGCGCCGCCCGGTACTGGCAACCCAAGGCCATGGGGCCTATGTAGCCTGTAATCACTTCAGGAATTCCCATGCCAGCCGATACAGACCAATCTAACGCCGCGCGGCGGCGCGACCGCAAGACGCCCAAGCCCGAACGCATCCCCACAGAGGCCGAGATGATCGACGCCGCCGAGCGGCAGTCGGGCTTTCTGGTGCTGCGCAAGGTCGCGCCCTACCTCTGGCCCAAGGATATGCCATGGGTGAAACGCCGGGTGGTTCTGGCCATGCTGGCGCTGCTGGTGTCGAAGCTGATCATCGTCGCCACGCCGTTCTTCTACCGCGACGCGGTGGATGCGCTGGCGGGCGAGGGCGCGCCGATGCTGGCGCTTGGCGCGATTGGTCTGACCGTGGCTTACGGCATGGCGCGGCTGATGGGGGTGGGCTTTCAACAGGTCCGCGATGCGGTGTTTGCACGCGTCGGGCAGCGCGCCCTGCGGATGCTGGCGCTTGAGACCTTCCAGCACATCCACAAACTCTCGATGCGCTATCACATCACCCGCAAGACCGGGGGGCTCAGCCGGATCATCGAGCGGGGGGTCAAAGGTGTCGACTTTCTGCTGCGCTTTCTGCTCTTCTCCATCGGGCCGCTGATCCTTGAGCTGATCCTCGTGGGCGTGATCCTCGCCGTGCTCTTTGACGTCTGGTATCTGGCGGTCGTGGCGGTGACCATTGCGCTCTACGTCTGGTTCACCTTTGCCGTCACCGAATGGCGCGTGCGCCTGCGGCGGCAGATGAATGACAGCGATACCGACGCCAACCAAAAGGCGATCGACAGTCTGCTGAACTATGAAACGGTGAAATACTTTGGCGCAGAGGGGCGCGAGGCCGCGCGCTATGACGCCGCGATGGCCGATTATGAGAACGCGGCGATCAAGACGAACTATTCGCTGGCCTTCCTGAACTTTGGCCAAGCCCTGATCATCACCGCGGGGCTCGTGGGGGTCATGGTCATGGCGGCGATGGGCGTGCAAAGCGGCGAGCTGAGCGTCGGCGACTTCGTCATGGTGAACTCCTACATGATCCAGCTGACCGTGCCGCTGAACTTCCTTGGCACCGTTTACCGTGAGATTCGTCAGGCGCTGGTGGACATGGGGCAGATGTTCGGCCTGCTCGAACAACCGGCCGAGATTGACGACAAGCCAAACGCGCCGGATCTCAAGGTGACGGGCGGCCATGTGACGCTTGAAAACGTGCGCTTTGCCTATGACACCGACCGCGAAATCCTCAAAGGCATCTCGCTTGAGGCGCGCCCCGGAGAGACGGTGGCGATCGTCGGCTCGACCGGCTCGGGCAAATCCACCATCGGGCGGCTGTTGTTCCGCTTCTACGATGTCGCGGGCGGGGCGCTCAAGATCGACGGGCACGACGTGCGCGACGTGACCCAGCATTCGCTGCATATGGCGATTGGCGTGGTGCCGCAGGATACGGTGCTGTTTAACGACACCATTGGCTACAACATCGCCTATGGCCGCGATGGGGCGACGCAGGAAGAGGTCGAAGACGCCGCGCGCGCAGCACAGATCCACGATTTTATCATGGCACTGCCGCAGGGCTATAAGACCATGGTCGGCGAACGGGGGCTAAAGCTTTCGGGCGGTGAGAAACAGCGCGTGGGCATCGCGCGGACCCTGCTGAAAGACCCGCCGATCCTGTTGTTGGATGAGGCGACAAGCGCGCTCGACAGCGAGACGGAGCATGAGATCCAAGATGCGCTGCGCCGCGCGGGCCAAGGGCGCACGGTGCTGACCATCGCCCACCGCCTCTCGACCATCGCCGAGGCCGACCGCATCGTCGTGTTGGAGAAGGGCGAGATCATTGAACAGGGCAGTCATGAGGTGCTGCTCGCCCAAGGTGGGCGCTATGCCCAGCTTTGGCAGCGTCAGCAGGCGGAAGAAGAGTAGACGGAGAAGCTGGCCCCGCCTTCTGTTTCGGCAGGCAGGCGGGGCATTGCCGCCGAGGGGTGCATTTGCGGGCGATCTGCTCTTGCACTGTGCGGGGCGGCGCATGATATCTACCGCCATGACCGATCTTTCGACCCCCTCGCAGACCTCGCTGCGCGCCCGCGCCGCCCGGCTGGCCGACCGCCCTTCGTTCCAGAATTTCATTCTGGGCGTGATTCTCTTTAACGCCGTGATCTTGGGGCTTGAAACCTCGGACGAGGTGATGGGGCAGGTCGGGCCGCTGATCCTGCTTCTGGACCGTATTTGTCTTGCCATTTTCGTCATCGAAATTGCGATCAAGCTTTTCGGGCGCGGGTTTGATTTCTTCAAACGCGGGTGGAGCATCTTTGACTTCGTCATCGTCGCGATCTCGCTGATCCCGGCCACCCAAGGGCTCAGCGTTCTGCGGGCCCTGCGCATCCTGCGGCTGCTGCGCGTCGTCTCGGTCGCGCCCTCGCTGCGCCGCGTGGTGGAGGGGTTGGTCAACGCGCTGCCCGGCATGGGGTCGGTCTTTTTGCTGATGGGGGTGACCTTTTACATCGCCTCCGTCATGGCCACCAAACTCTTTGGCGCGGATTTCCCGCAGTGGTTCGGCACGCTGGGCCAGTCGGGCTATTCGCTGTTTCAGATCATGACGCTCGAGTCGTGGTCTATGGGCATCGTGCGCCCGGTGATGGAGGTCTATCCCTATGCCTGGATGTTCTTCGTGCCCTTTATCATGGTCACCACCTTCGCAGTGGTGAACCTGTTGGTCGGTCTGATCGTGAACTCGATGCAAGACGCGCATCATGAGGAAAGCAACGAGCAGACCAACACCTACCGCGATGAGGTCATGTCGCGGCTGACCGATCTGGAAAACCTGATCAAGGCGCAGAACACCCCGCCCAAATCCTAAGAGGCCGGGCGGGGAGAGGGCGTTATTCCTCGCCGATCGCCTTGGCGGTGAGATTGTCCAGCGCCTTGGTCATCTTGGTGAGATATTCCGCCTCTTCGGGCAGGCCGTGGGCGGTGACCAGCGTTTCAGGCGCGGCATAGGTCACATGCACGGCCCCCTCGCCATCGGCGTAGACCAGCACCCGCATCGGCAGGTCCAGCCCGGCGGTCTGGGCATCTTGCATCGCGGGGGTGCCGAGCTTTGGGTTGCCAAAGATCAAAAGCTGCGTCGGGCGCAATTCCATCTCGACCTTTTCGGCCCCGGCGGCGTGATCGACCCGGGCAAAGACCTCGGCCCCTGCCGCCTCAACCGCGCTTTCCAGCCGGTCCATCGTCGTGGGCACGTCATGGGGTGAGACCTTGGCCACCAAATCCTGCGCCAATGCGGGCATGGCCGCCATCACGACACCTGCCGCCAGTGCAATCGCTTTCATCGTCGTCTCCTTTCGCTGCATTCTGCCCCAGACCTAGCGTGACGCGCCCCCGGGCCAAGCGGTCGGCGAAAAGGCGCTGCGGTTCGCTGGGTCTTGGCTTGGCTGGCCACGCGCGGTAAGAGGGGCAAAATCAGGCCGGGGGCAGGGCGCGATGAGCGATACCGACAGTTTTATTGACGAAGTGAACGAAGAGGTCCGCCGCGACCGGCTATACGGCTACCTGCGCCGCTACGGTTGGATCGCCGTGCTGGCCGTGGTGGCCATCGTTGGTGGTGCCGCGTGGAACGAATACAGCAAAGCACAGGAGCGGGCCGAGGCCGAAGCTCTGGGGGATGCGATGCTTGCCGCGCTCGAAGCGGATGCCAGCAATGCCCGCGCCGAAGCGCTCGCCCCGATCGAGGCCGATGGCCCCGGTGCCCGCGCCGTGCTGAACTTCATGCGCGCCGATGCGCTGGCCGAAGCGGGTGAGACCGATGCCGCTGTGGAGCAGCTTGATGCCGTGGCGCTCGACGGTGACCTCGCGCCGATCTACCGGGCCTTGGCGCATTTCAAGATCGTGACCCTTCAGGGCCAATCTGTGCCCGTGGCCGAGCGGCGTCAAGCGCTCGAAGCGCTGGCCCAGCCCGGTGCCCCGCTGCGCCTGTTGGCCGAAGAGCAACTGGCCCTGATCGACATCCAAGAGGGTGAGACCGACAAGGCCGTGGCGCGCTACCAGTCCATTCTCTCCGATGCGGAAACCACCCCGGACTTGCAACAACGCGCCCTTCAGGTGATTGTGGCCCTGGGTGAAGAACCGGGTGATGAGGGCGCCGCCGCAGAGGCCGCGCTGGAGATCCCCGAAGCAACGGGTGACTGACACATATCCACCCGCCAAAAATGGCGGGGGCGTGAAGGTTGAGGAAAGACAGAAAGTGAGCAGGTCCATGACGAAGCATCGCGAAACCGAACCCGGGCAAGCGGGTCTGCGGGGTCTGGGCGTGGCGGGGGCCATCGGTGCCGCGCTGTTGCTGACGGCCTGCGCGGATGAGCAAACCTATCTGCCGGGCAAACGCGAAGACGTGCGCGCGGTGTTGCAAAACCCCGGCGTGCAAGACCCTGCCTTTGACGCGGCCACCGGTCCCGTGCCAGAGAATGCCAGCCGCGCCATCGCTCTGGGCGGCACGGTGAACAACGCCAATTGGACCCATAGCATCGGCACCGCCGCGACCCGCATCAGCCATCCCGCGCTGCGGACCGCGTTGCAGCCGGTCTGGAGCGCCGATATTGGCGCGGGCGACAGCCGCAAACAACGTATTACCGCCGATCCGGTGGTGGCGGGCGGGCGTGTCTTCACGCTCGACGCCGGGGCGCAGGTCACCGCGACCTCGACCTCGGGCCAAACGCTCTGGACCCGTGACCTCACCCCCGCATCCGACCGCGAAGGCCAAGCCACCGGCGGCGGCCTCGCCGTGGATGGGGAAACGCTCTATGTCTCCGTGGGCTTTGGCGTTTTGGCCGCGCTCGACGTGACAACCGGCGGCGTGCGCTGGACCCAAGACCTTGACGCCACCGGTTCGGGCACGCCGACCGTCTCGGGCGATCTGGTCTATCTCACGGCGGGCGACGATACCGGCTGGGCGCTCGACAAAACCACTGGCCGCATCCAGTGGCAGACCGGCGCTGTGACCAGCCTCAGCAATGTGCTGGGCGCGCCTGCGCCCGCCGTCACCAGCGATCTGGCGATCTTTGCCTTCGGCTCGGGCGAGGTGCAGGGGCTGTTCCGCCAAGGCGGGCTTGAACGGTGGTCGACCTCCGTTCTGGGCAAACGTCCGGGCCGCGCGCTGAGCTTTGTGGGCGATGTGACAAGCGCGCCTGTGGTCTCGAACGGGACCGTCTATGTGGGCAATCATTCGGGCCGTCTGGCCGCGCTGGATGTCAACAGCGGCGACCGTAAGTGGGTCGCACGTGACGGGGCGATTGGGCCGGTTTGGCCTGCGGGCGATTCTGTCTTTGCAGTCACGGACCTGAACGAACTGGTCCGGCTCGACGCCAGCACGGGTCGCCGCATCTGGGGCACGCCGCTGCCGAATTTCGTCAAGGACAAGCCCAAGAAGCAATCCGAAGTGGTGGCCCATTACGGCCCGATCATCGCCGGGGGGCGCGTGATCGTGGCCTCCAACGACGGGGTGCTGCGCAGCTTTGACCCCGTGAGCGGCGGGCTGACGGGCACCACCCAAATCCCCGGCGGGGCAACCACCGCCCCGGTCGTGGCGGGCGGCACGCTTTATGTCGTCTCCACCAAGGGGCAATTGCACGCTTTCCGTTAGGCCGCAAATAGGCTAAGGCGCGTGTCTGAACTGGCCCAACCGGGGCCCGGAGCCTGAATTATGTCCTTTACCCTTGCCATCGTGGGCCGTCCCAATGTCGGGAAATCCACGCTGTTCAACCGCCTTGTCGGCAAGCGCCTGGCGCTGGTCGATGACCAGCCCGGCGTGACCCGCGACCTGCGCGAAGGCGCGGCCAAACTGGCCGACCTGCGCTTTACCGTGATCGACACCGCGGGGCTGGAAGAGGTCACCGACGATAGCCTGCAAGGCCGGATGCGCCGCCTGACCGAACGTGCGGTGGACATGGCCGATGTCTGTCTCTTCATGATCGACGCACGCGTCGGCGTGACCCCCTCTGACATGGTCTTTGCCGAGATCCTGCGCAAGAAATCCGCCCATGTGATTCTCGCGGGCAACAAGGGGGAGGGCAAGGCCGCCGACGCCGGAATGATCGAGGCCTATTCGCTGGGTCTGGGTGAGCCTATTCGCATGTCCGCCGAACATGGTGAGGGGCTGACCGATCTTTACACCGCACTGATGCCGCTGGCGGATGAATATGCCGAACGTGCCACCCAAGACGCGCCCGAGACGGATGTGGACCTGCCTGAGGATGACGCCGATCTCGAAGCCGAATCCCTGCCGATGCCGACCCGCGCCAAGCCGCTACAGGTCGCCGTAGTAGGCCGCCCCAATGCGGGCAAATCCACGCTGATTAACCAGATTCTGGGTGAGGACCGTCTGCTGACCGGCCCAGAGGCCGGGATCACCCGCGATGCGATCTCGCTGACCACCGAATGGGCCGGGCCGGATGGTGAGCCTGTGCCGATGCGCATTTTCGACACCGCGGGCATGCGCAAAAAGGCCAAGGTGCAGGAGAAGCTGGAAAAACTCAGCGTCAGTGACGGTCTGCGCGCGGTAAAATTCGCCGAGGTTGTGGTGCTTCTGCTCGACGCCGAAATCCCGTTCGAGCAGCAAGACCTGCGCATCGCCGATCTGGCCGAGCGTGAGGGCCGTGCCGTGGTCGTCGCCGTGAACAAATGGGACATCGAAGAGAACCGGCAGGAGAAGCTGCGCGATCTTAAGGAGAGCTTCGAGCGGCTTTTGCCGCAGTTGCGCGGAGCGCCGCTGATCACCGTGTCGGCCAAGACGGGCAGGGGCCTCGACCGGCTTCAGGCCGCGATCATGCGCGCCTATGAGGTCTGGAACCGCCGGGTGACCACCGCGCAGCTGAACCGCTGGCTCTCGGGCATGATGGAGGCGCATCCGCCCCCCGCGCCGCAGGGCAAGCGCATCAAGCTGCGCTATATGACCCAAGCCAAGACCCGCCCGCCAGGCTTCGTGGTGATGTGCAGCCATCCCGACAAGGTGCCGGACAGCTACACGCGCTATCTGGTCAACGGCTTGCGGTTGGATTTCGATATGCCCGGCACGCCGATCCGTCTGTGGATGCGCGGCCAGTCCGACGCCAACCCCTATAAGAACCGCAAGAAAGCGGCACCGTCGAAGCTGCGCAAACACACCGACGGTCGCCGCAAGGACTAAGCGCGCTCAGCCGCGCCGAAACGCCCTGACGGTGGGCAGCGCCACGATGACGCTGCCCCCGAGCGCCAGATAGGCGACCAAGGGCGTCTCGCCCCAATTGGTCACGACCACGCCCACCAGCCCCCAGATCACCGCGATGCCATAGGTCGGTGTCCGCCCCAGAGCGGTCTGGACGATGGCGCCGATTGCAATCGCCAGTCCGACAAAGACCACCGCTGCTGTCTGCTCTTCCAAATAGCCGTATCCCGCGGCCAGCAGTGCCAGCGACACGCAGGAGGCGGCAGATAGCCAGCCCGCGTAGAGCCCCACCGGCGCGGCGGCCCAGAGCGGGTCTTCGACCGGGGCGAGGAATAGGGCGACGAGGGCGGTGATCAGCATGATCCAGATCAGTATCGCGGCCCAGACCGGGCTCATGGTGGCCACGGCGAGCCATGTGGTCCCCACGGCGAGCGACAGGCAGAGCGGCACGCGCATGTCGTGCCACTGCCCATCCCGCGGCGCGCGCAGCAGGCCATAGCCAAGGCCCGCGATCAGCCACAGGTAAATCACCCCCCAGATGGAAAAGGCATAGCCCGCAGGCTGCGCGGGCGGGTTGTCCTGCGGAATGGGGAATTGGTTCGGATCAAAGCCCGAGAAGCTGGGAACGAAAAAGGGCGAGATTGCGAAGGCGATGCTGAGCAGCAGGGCAAGCACGGCGATCAGAGTGCGGGAGGATTTGGGCAAGGTCGGCCTCGCGGGATTGGCTGTTGCGTTACAGCTGATCCTAGAGCGCCCGCGCGCCACGGCAACCAAGGTCGCACCAAAGGTGCGTCCAACATAATCTGGCACGCCCCCCGGCGGGGCGGGGCGGGCAGGCGATGGCCCGACCCCTGCGGGGCGGATCGGGCCTAGCGGTGGCTGACCCTTAGGCGAGCACACCTTCCGCAGTGAGGGTCGTCTTCCCCCCCAGATAGGGCGCAAGCGCCTCGGGCAGCTTCACCGAGCCATCCGCCTGCTGGCCATTTTCCAGCACCGCAATCAGGCAACGCCCAACCGCCAGCCCCGAGCCATTCAGCGTATGCACGAACTGCGGCTTGCCGCCGCCCTCGGGTTTGAACCGCGCGTTCATGCGCCGCGCCTGAAAATCGCCGGTGGTGGAGACCGAGGAGATCTCGCGGTAGCAATCCTGCCCCGGCACCCAGGCTTCGATGTCATAGGTCCGCCGCGCGCCGAACCCCATGTCGCCGGTGCAGAGGATCACCGTCCGGTAGGGCACGCCGAGCTTCTCGAGGATGCCCTCGGCGCAAGCCACCATGCGCTGCTGTTCGGCGTCGCTCTCATCCGGGTGGGTGATCGAAACCATCTCGACTTTCTCGAACTGGTGCTGACGCAGCATCCCAGCGGTGTCGCGGCCCGCGCTGCCGGCCTCGGAACGGAAGCAGAGCGTATGGGCGGTGAGACGGATCGGCAGGGCGCTTTGCTCCAGCGTGTCGCCGCCCACCGAATAGGTCAGCGGCACTTCAGAGGTCGGCACCAGCCACCAGCCATCCGTGGTCTGATAGCTGTCCTCGCCGAATTTCGGCAGTTTGTCGGTGCCATACATCGCCTCGTCGCGCACCAGCACGGGGGAGTTCACCTCTGTCAGGCCGTTCTCGTCGACATGGGTGTCAATCATGAACTGCGCCAGCGCGCGGTGCACCCGCGCCACGGCACCTTTCAGCATGACGAAACGCGCGCCCGAAGTCTTGGCGGCGGTCTCGAAATCCATGCCGGGTTTGACGCCTTTGATCTCGTAATGCTCGACCGGTTTGAAATCGAAGGCGGGCTTCTCGCCCCAGCTTTTCACCTCGACATTGTCGTTCTCATCATCGCCTTGAGGCACGTCATCGGCGGGGTTGTTGGGGATGCGGGCGAGCATGTCGGTCAGCTTCGCGTCCAACTCCTGCGCCTCGGCGTTCATTGCGGCGACTTCGGCCTTTTTGTCGCTGACCAGCGCGCGCAGGCGCTCGAACTCGGCCTCATCCCCACGGCCTTTGGCGGCGCCGACTTCCTTGCTGGCCTTGTTCTGCTCGGCCTTGGCGCTCTCGGCGGCGGCGATCTTGGCGCGGCGCGCGGCATCAAGGGACAGCACCGCCTGCGACATCGCCGCCTCGCCCCGGCGGGCAAGAGCGGCGTCAAAAGCCTCGGGATTGTCGCGGATGGCGCGGATGTCGTGCATGGGTTTGTCCTCAAGATCGGGTGAGTCGGTTTTGCTGCCTTATGCCTTAATGTGCGGTGCGGGGGTAGGGGCCGCAACCATGCGGCGATTGGCCCCGTGCGGGCGGGCAGGCGGCATCGGCTTTCCACCTTGCACCCCGCTGCCACCGCGCATAGGTTCTGGCCAAATTCTCAAGGCCCATTTTGCGGCCCAATACCCATCGAAAAGGACGACCCCCATGGAAGGCATCCAGCAATTCGTGCCGCTGATCCTGATCTTCGCGATCATGTATTTTCTGCTCATCCGCCCGCAGCAGAAGAAGGCGAAGGAACATCAGGCCATGGTGGCCGGTCTGCGCCGGGGCGATCAGGTCGTGACCCAAGGCGGCATCATCGGCAAGGTCTCCAAGGTCAAAGACGATGGTGAGATTGAGGTGGAAATCGCCGAAGGCGTGAAAATTCGCGTGGTGCAGGCCACCATCGCCACCGTGGTCTCCAAGACCGAACCGGCGAAATAAACCCTACCCCGAGGCCGCAACCCAAAGGCGGAACTATGCTACAGATTGATCTGTGGAAGCGGATTGTCATTGTCCTGACCTGTCTGGCAGGGCTTTGGCTGGCGCTTCCCAATGCCTTTTACGCTCCTGTCGAAAAGCACAATGACGCCGTTGCGGCCATCGAGGTTCAGGGCAGCACGCCCGAACTGGAAGCGCAGCGCGCGCTTTGGCCCGAATGGATGCCCTCGGGGCTGGTGAACCTTGGCCTTGACCTGCGCGGCGGTGCGCATCTACTGGCCGAAGTGCAACTGGCCGATGTCTATGCCTCGCGCATGGAAGCGCAATGGCCCGAGGTGCGCGACGCTCTGCGCAGCCTGACACCGGTGCGCCGGCAAGAGGCGCCAGCGGGGGAGTTGCGGGTCCGTCTGAACGATCCGTCGAAAATGGCCGAGGCGCTGCAGATCACCCGTGATCTGGCCCGCCCCGTGACCACCGTGACCGGCGCAGGCGGCAGCGACATCGACGTGAGCGGGGCCGATGGCATCATCACCATCACCCTGTCGGATGCCGAAAAACAGGCGACCGACGAACGCACCATGCAGCAGAGCCTCGAAATCGTGCGGCGCCGCATCGACGAGGTCGGCACCCGTGAGCCGACGATTCAACGTCAGGGGGCGGACCGCATCCTGATCCAAGTCCCCGGCATCGGCTCAGCGGCCGAGTTGAAAGCCATCATCGGCACCACGGCGCAGCTGACCTTCAACCCGGTGGTCAACCGCGGCTCGAATGAGAACGACAACCCCGGCATTGGCAACGCCATCCTGCCCGCGGCGGATGAAGAAGGCGTCTTCTACACAATCGAGACCGCCCCCGTCGTCACCGGCGAGCAATTGGTCGACGCGCAGCCAAGCTTTGACCAGAACGGCGCGCCTGCCGTGTCCTTCCGTTTTGACACCTCCGGCGCACGCAAGTTCGGCGATTACACGGCTGAGAACATCGGCTCTCCCTTCGCCATCGTGCTCGACGATGAAGTCATCAGCGCGCCGACGATCCAGAGCCATATTCCCGGCGGGTCGGGCATCATCACCGGGCGCTTCTCGGTTGAGGAAAGCACCAACCTTGCCGTGCTGCTGCGCGCGGGCGCCCTGCCCGCGGGGCTGAGCTTTGTCGAAGAGCGCACCATTGGCCCGGAACTGGGCCAAGACAGCATCGACGCAGGCAAGATCGCGACCATGGTCGCCTTCGTCGCCGTGCTGTTCTTCATGTGGGCGTCCTACGGGCTGTTCGGCTTTTTCGCCAATATAGCGCTGCTTATCAACGTCGGGCTGATCTTTGGCCTTTTGAGCCTGATCGGGGCCACGCTGACGCTGCCGGGCATCGCCGGGATCGTGCTGACCGTCGGCATGGCCGTTGACGCCAACGTGCTGATTTTCGAGCGTATCCGCGAGGAGCAACGCAATGCCAAAGGCGCTGCGCGGGCAATCTCACTGGGGTATGAGCGCGCGCTCAGCGCCATTCTGGATGCCAATATCACGACTTTCATCGTGGCGGTCATCCTCTTCGCTCTCGGCTCTGGCCCGGTGCGCGGCTTTGCCGTCACGCTGGGGCTGGGCATCGTCACATCGGTTTTCACCGCCTTCTTCGTCACCCGCTTGCTGGTGGTGATCTGGTTTGAACGCCGCCGTCCCAAGACAATCGAGGTTTGACATGCGACTGAAGCTGGTACCCGACAATACGAACTTCGATTTCTTCGGCTATGCCAAGATCACCTTTGGCGCCTCGGTGGTGTTGATGGTCCTGTCCCTGATCGCTTGGAGCGTGATGGGTCTGAACTTCGGCATCGACTTCCGGGGCGGCACCACCCTGCGGACCGAAAGCTCCCAAGCCGTCGACGTAGGCGCTTACCGCGATGCGTTGGCCCCGCTGGAGCTGGGCGACGTGACCATCTCCGAGGTCTTTGACCCCGGTTTCGGCGCGGACCGCCATGTGGCGATGATCCGCGTGCAGGCCCAAGAAGGGCAGCAGGCGGCGACCACCGACACGATCGAAACCATCGAAGCGGCACTGCAAAGCGTCGCCCCCGATATCAAGTTCACCTCTGTCGAATCCGTGGGGCCCAAGGTCTCGGGTGAGCTGATCCAGACCGCCTTCCTTGCCGTGGGCGGGGCGCTGGCGGCGATCCTGATCTACATCTGGCTGCGGTTCGAATGGCAATTCTCGGTCGGCGCGGTGGTGGCGCTGTTCCACGACGTGGTGCTGACCATCGGGCTGTTCTCGCTCCTGCAGATCCGTTTCGACCTGCCAGTCGTGGCGGCGATCCTGACCATCATCGGCTATTCGATCAACGACACCGTGGTGATCTTTGACCGCCTGCGGGAGAACCTGCGCAAATACAAAAAGCGGCCCCTGCGCGATGTGATGAACCTCAGCGTGAACGAGACGCTGAGCCGTACGTTGATGACCTCGGGCACCACCTTGCTGGCGCTGATCGCGTTGCTGATCTTGGGCGGCGACGTGATCCGGGCCTTCGTCTTTGCCATCACATGGGGCGTGATCGTGGGCACCTATTCTTCGGTCTATGTGGCCAAGAACGTGGTGCTCTACCTTGGCGTGAAGCGCGACTGGTCCAAGCCCGACGCGGGCGCGGGCACGCAATTCGCCAATATTGATGCCTGACCTGCTGGCGCAGGCCATCGCCACCCCCGGGGTGGCATGGCTTGCGCTGGCCGTGATGGTGGCGGGGCTGGTGCGCGGCTTCGCCGGTTTCGGCTCCGCCATGATCATCATGCCCGTCGCGGCCTCTGTCCTCTCCCCGGTCGAAGCGATTCTGTTTCTCACCGCTGCCGAATTGATCGGCCCCCTGCCAAACCTCCCCGATGCCCTGCGCGAAGGCGCGCCCCGCGAAGTGGGGCGGCTGCTCCTCGGCGTGCTGATCGGGATGCCGCTTGGGCTCTGGGGGCTGTCGCTGATCTCGCCCGAAGGGTTCGGCTGGATAGTCTCGGGCGTGGTGCTGGGGCTTCTGGCGCAGCTGCTTGCGGGCTGGCGCTATCACGGCCCACTTGGCGCGAAGCTGGTGACGGCCACCGGCGCTCTGGGTGGCTTTATGACCGGTTTTGCGGGCATCGCCGGGCCGCCGGTGATCCTGCTCTATATGGCAAGCCGCAGGCCCGCTGCGGTGATCCGGGCGAATTTTTTGCTCTATCTTCTGGGGCTCGACCTGATGCTTTTTGCCATGCTGGCGGCGACGGGGCAGGTGGTCAGGCCGGTGCTGTGGCTGGGCCTCTTGGCCGGGGTGCCGAATGTTATCGCCAATATCATCGGGGCGCGGCTATTTGACCCAAAGCGAGAGCGGCTTTTTCGCGCAGTGGCCTATATCGTCATCGCCGCATCGGCTATCCTCGGCCTGCCGCTGTGGAGTATCTGAGCCTGTGAGGGACGTGACATGCGATTGAACGAGATCACCTATACCGACGCCAAACCGATCGACGGCTACGGCCCCGGCTTTTTCCGCATCGACGGAGAGGTTGTCGAGGGTGCGCAGGTGATCGGCCCTGAGGGCATCACCGGCTGGGGCGGTCTGGCCGATCCCGCGCCAGTGCTGGCGCTGGCGGGCAAAGTGGATGTCGTCTTCCTCGGCACCGGGTCGGAGGTGGCGCATATCCCCGATGACCTGCGTGAGACCTTGGAAGAGGCCGGGCTGGGGGTCGAGGTCATGTCCTCTCCCGCCGCTTGCCGCACCTACAACATTCTGCTGAGCGAGGGGCGGCGCATCGCGCTGGCTCTCTTGCCGGTCTAAGGGCGGAGCGGCGCGGCCAGTGCAAGTCAGCAACCTTAGCGTCGCACGCGGCGGGGTGCCCGTGCTCTCGGGCCTGTCCTTCGCGCTGGCGGCGGGGGAGGCCTTGGTGCTGCGCGGCCCGAACGGGGCCGGAAAGACGACGCTGCTGCGCTGTATCGCCGGGCTGCAAGCGCCGCTCACGGGGCAGATCGAGGGGGCGGAGGACCGGGTCGCCTATGCCGCCCATGCGGATGGGCTGAAATCCATGCTAACCGTCCGCGAGAACCTGAGCTTTTGGGCGCAGGTCTTTGGCAACACTGGCATTTCCGCAGCACTTGATGGCTATGCGCTGCGCCCTTTGGCGGACCGTTTGGCCGCGACCCTTTCCGCCGGGCAGAAGCGCCGTTTGGGCTTGGCGCGGCTCTTGGTGACGGGGCGGCCGATCTGGGTCTTGGACGAGCCGACGGTCTCGCTCGACGCGGATGCGGTGGCGCTGTTCGGCGCTGTCCTGCGCGGGCATTTGGCGGCGGGCGGATCGGCCCTCATGGCCACGCATATCGATCTGGGGGTGGAGGCGCGCATGCTCGACATCAGCGCCTACCGCGCGGCCCCCGATGCCGATCTTGGCGCAAGCGATGCGGCCTTCCTATGAAGGCGTTGCTGCTGCGAGACCTGCGTTTAGCGCTCCGGGCGGGCGGGGGCTTTGGCCTTGGTTTGGCGTTCTTTCTGATCGTGACGATGCTGGTGCCCTTCAGCGTCGGGCCAGAGGCCACGCTGCTGCGCGCGATTGCGCCCGGTGTGCTTTGGCTCGGGGCGCTTTTGGCCTGTCTTCTGTCGCTCGACCGTCTGCTGGCGCTCGATCTCGAAGACGGCTCGTTGGAGCTGCTGCTGACCGCCCCGCTGCCGCTGGAAGGGGCGCTGGCGGTCAAGGCTTTGGCGCATTGGTTGACCACCGGGCTGCCGCTGGTTCTGGCGGCGCCCTTTCTGGGGGTGATGCTGCAACTCGCGGCGCCCGGTCATCTGTGGCTGCTGGTCTCGCTGGCGCTCGGCACGCCTGCGCTGTCGGTCATCGGCATGTTCGGCGCGGCGCTGACGGTGGGGATCAAACGCGGCGGGTTGCTGCTGTCGCTACTCGTGCTGCCGCTCTACATTCCGACGCTGATTTTCGGGGCCGAAGTCGCCCGGCGCGGGGCGGCGGGCTTGGAGGCCACGACGCCGCTTTTGATGCTGGCGGGGCTGACGCTGGCCGTGGTGGCCTTGATGCCATTTGCCGCAGCCGCCGTGCTACGGATGGGGTTGCGATGACCCCGAAAAATCGTGCATTGAGCACCACCCAACCGCGCGATAGGTAGTCTGCATGTCCCTTTGGCAATACGCAAACCCGGTTAAATTCCTTGCGCTTTCGCAGCGCGTGCAACCTGCGCTTTGGGTGCTGGCGGCGGCCTTCGTGAGCGTGGGCTTGCTCTGGGGGTTCTTCGGCACGCCTGATGACGCGCGGCAAGGCAGCACGGTCAAAATCATCTACCTGCATGTGCCCGCCGCCCTGATGGCGATCAATGCGTGGTTCATGATGCTGGTGGCCTCGCTCATTTGGCTGATCCGCCGTCACCACGTCAGCGCATTGGCGGCCAAGGCCGCGGCCCCCGTGGGGCTGGTGATGACGCTGATCGCGCTGGTGACGGGGGCGATCTGGGGCCAGCCGATGTGGGGGACATGGTGGGCATGGGATCCGAGGCTTACGTCCTTCCTGATCCTTTTCCTCTTCTATCTGGGTTATATCGCGCTGTGGCAGGCGGTGGAGGATCCGGACACCGCTGCCGATCTGACCTCGGTTCTCTGCCTTGTCGGATCGGTCTTTGCCGTGCTGTCGCGCTATGCGGTGCAATTCTGGAACCAAGGGTTGCATCAAGGCACCTCGATCCCCGTGGCCACGGGCAACCGCAGCGTGGCGGATGTTTTCTTTTACCCGCTGGTGCTGGCGATGCTGGGCTTTGGCCTGCTGTTTCTGGCGCTGGTGGTCTACCGCACGGGTACCGAAATTCGCCTGCGCCGAACGGCGGCGCTCAGGGCGCGGATGAACAGGGGGGCGTGATGCCGGATCTTGGAAAATACGCGGCCGAGGTGCTCTCGGCCTATGCCGTATCCCTGCTGCTACTGGCGGCTCTGATCGGCTTGACCCTCTGGCGCGGCCGCGCGGCGCGCCGGGCTTTGGAAGAGACAGAGCAGGAGGCCGGACGCCGTGGCTAAACTCTCACCCATGATGATCGCACCACCGGTGATCTTTGCCGCCTTCGTCGCACTGGCCGCCGTGGGCATGTACCGCGACGATCCCGAGGGGCTGCCCTCAACGCTGGTGGGGCAACAGGCGCCTGCCATGCCCGCAGACACGCTGCCCGGCTATCCGCAGGCCACAGATGACATGCTGCGAGGTGGGCAAGTGAGCTTGGTGAACTTCTGGGCCAGCTGGTGCCCGCCCTGCCGTGCCGAACACCCCAAACTGCTTGAGATGCAGGCCGAGGGAATGAACATCATCGGCGTCAATTTCAAGGATACCGAGAAGAACGCGACTGCCTATCTCGAAGACGAAGAAAGCCCCTTTGCCGGGGTCGGTTTCGACCCGCAGGGGCGCGTGGCGATTGATTGGGGCGTGACCGCCCCGCCGGAAACCTTCATCGTCGACGGGGACGGCACGGTGTTGTTCCGCTTTGCCGGGCCGCTGGTCGGCAGCGATTACGAACAGCGGTTCCTCCCGGCGCTGCGGGATGCGATCACCCGCTGATTTTGGCAGCGTATTCAACCAAACGTTTCGCCTGATAGGCGATGGATTTCTTGCCAGTCTCACTCAGCGGGCCGGGTTCGCAGGAGTATCCGTAGGGGTTGCCGCCATCCTCGAATTTGACGCCATCGGCATAGCCCGGCGGCACGATAATCGCACCCCAGTGCATCGCGGTGACATAGATCGACTGAAGCGTCGTTTCCTGCCCGCCGTGCGGGTTCTGCGCCGAAGTGGTCGCCGTGATCGCCTTATTGGCCAGCGCCCCTGACTGCCAGAGCGGCCCCAGCGTGTCGATAAAAGCGCGGAATTGGCTGGCGGCGACGCCAAAGCGGGTGGGGGCCGAGATGAAATAGCCATCGGCCCATTCCATGTCCTCGGGTTTGGCCTCGGGGATGTCTTGCATCTTGTCCAATTGGGCACGCCACGCGTCTTGGCCATCGACAACGGCCTGCGGGGCGGTCTCGGCGCAGCGGCGCAGTCGGACCTCGGCGCCTGCCTCTTCGGCGGCACGGGCGGCTCGCTCAGCGATGGCGTGGTTGGTCCCATAGGTGGAATAGAACAGAACGGTGATTTTCGGGCTCATGGTATCTCCTTTCACGAGGTGCTTCGGATCAACGGGAATTCCCGGTCTTCTGTTCCTCGGGGTCAGAGCGAATAGGGCCGCGCCCATTCGCGCAGGCGGTCGACGAATTGGGCGTTGGTCAGTTGGTCCAAGCGGCCCTCGGGTGCGGTGAAACCGGGCAGCGGCTCAAGCGCGATGCGCAGGCGGCGCATCTGTTCGGGGTAGGGGGCGACCCGCTCGGCCAGTTCTACCATTCCTGCGGGCACCCGACGGGCGGGGTGTTCGGCGCTGTAGTAAAGCGCGAATTGCATCGCATTGAGGTTCGACACCAGATCGGCGAGGGCGGGCATGATGATCGTGTTCATCTCATCGCTGTCCGCCGCGAACATCGATGCCTTGCTCAAAAGCCCCCGCGCTTGCGCGACGGTGGTGGTGGTCGACAGCACGAAACTGACCGAAAGGGTGAGGATCACCATCCCATTGACCCCGACAAGCACCGACATCGCCAGCCAGAAGGGGCTTTGCGTTTGCAGCGGCCCGCCGCCGAGGGTCGAAAGCAGATGGCCGACAAAGGCGGAGTCGCGGACAAAACCCGCAGGCTCTGCATTGTCCGACATCACCACCGCCTCACGGCTCATCTGAAACACCAAGGTCCAGCCGAGGGAGACGAGCACGATCCAAGTCACCGCGATGGTCGTCATCACCACCGGGCCGGACAGGCGGTGCCGGGCGTTTCCCTTGGGCATGAGTTTGGTGAAGAGAGAAAACGCCGCCCGCGCCACCCGTTCCGACAGGGGCGCCACAGGGGCCGCGCCGATGGCGGTATAGAGAAAATCCAGCAGGACGATAACAAGGATCACCGCGCCCAAAGCGCCTAGCGCGTAACCTGCTATCATTGCTGTGCCTTCCTCGAACGCGATCGTCTTAGAAAGGCAACCCGTGATGCGCGGGCAGGTTCCCGCTCAAGGCCCTGAGGCAAAGAAAAAGGAGCGGCCCGCAGGGGCCGCTCCTTGAATTGTGTCGCAGTGGCGTTTGGCGCTTAGGCCGATTTCGCCAGATTGCGCAGCACGTAGTGCAGCACGCCGCCGTGCTCGATGTATTCGATCTCAATTGCGGTATCGATGCGGCACTTCAGGGTGATGTCCTTGGTGCTGCCATCCGCCATGGTGATCTTGCAGGGCACTTCCTGCAGCGGCTTGATGGTGTCGAGCCCTTCGATGGAGACGGTCTCATCCCCGGTGAGGCCCAGAGATTTGCGGGTGTCGCCGCCGGTGAACTCGAAGGGGATGACGCCCATGCCAACGAGGTTGGAGCGGTGGATACGCTCAAAGCTCTCGGCGATCACGGCCTTCACGCCCAAGAGGGCGGTGCCCTTCGCGGCCCAGTCGCGCGAGGAGCCCGCACCGTACTGTTCACCACCGAAGATCACCAGCGGGGTGCCGTTCTCCTGATGCGCCATTGCGGCATCGAAGATCGAGGTCTGCTCGCCATCGGGGCCCTTGGTGTAGCCGCCTTCAACGCCGTCCAGCATCTCGTTCTTGATGCGGATGTTGGCGAAGGTGCCGCGCATCATGACCTCGTGGTTGCCACGACGCGAACCGTAGGAGTTGAACTCCCGCACCGGCACCTGACGCTCGGTCAGATACTGACCCGCGGGCGTGGTTTCCTTAAAGGAACCGGCAGGCGAGATGTGGTCGGTGGTGATCATGTCACCCAGTACCGCCAGCACTTTCGCGCCTTCGATGTTCGAGATGGTGCCCGGCTCAGGCGACATGCCTTGGAAGTAGGGCGGGTTCTGCACGTAGGTCGACTGCGGCGGCCAATCGTAGGTCTTGCTGTCGGTGGTCTCGACCGCCTGCCACTTTTCGTCGCCCTTGAAGACATCGGCGTATTTCTCTTGGAAGGCTTCGCGCGTCACGGTCTGTTCGACCAGTTCGGCGACTTCCTGCGTCGAGGGCCAGATGTCTTTCAGGTAGACGTCATTGCCGTTCTTATCCTGACCCAGCGGGCTGTTTGTCAGGTCGTGGTTCATGTCACCTACCAGCGCATAGGCCACCACGAGGGGCGGGGAGGCGAGGTAGTTGGCGCGCACGTCGGGGCTGATGCGGCCCTCGAAGTTGCGGTTGCCAGAGAGCACCGAGGTGCCGATCAGGTCATAGTCGTTGATCGCCTTGCTGATCGGCGCTTCCAGCGGGCCGGAGTTGCCGATGCAGGTGGTGCAGCCGTAGCCGACGAGGTTGAAGCCGATGGCGTCCAAATCGTCTTGCAGGCCCGCGGCCTCAAGGTAATGCGACACAACCTGCGAGCCCGGTGCCAGCGATGTCTTGACCCAAGGCTTGCGCGTCAGGCCCAGTTCACGCGCCTTGCGCGCCACGAGGCCCGCGCCGATCATGACATAGGGGTTCGAGGTGTTGGTGCAGGAGGTGATCGAGGCGATCACGATGGAGCCGTCATGCAGCTGGTAATGGCCATCGTCGGTCATCACATAGCCGCGGTTGTGGTGGCCCTCGTCACCGGGGATTTCCTGCGGCTCGGGCTGGCCGCCTTCGCCTTCCCAACGGATTTCGGAGTTCGCGGAGGTGTCTTTGCCTTCGCGGATGCCTTTGACGTATTCGGCGAAAGCGGTGTGCGCCTTGTCGAGTGCGATGTAGTCCTGCGGACGTTTGGGGCCCGAGATCGCAGGCACGATGGTGCCCATGTCGAGGCTCAGCGTGTCGGTGTAGACCGGTGCGTAATCCGCATCGCGCCACATGCCGTTTTCCTGCGCATAGGCTTTGACCAGCGCCACGCGATCCTTGTCACGGCCGGTGTTGGTCAGATAGCGCAGCGTCTCGTCGTCGATCGGGAAGAAGCCACAGGTGGCACCGTACTCAGGCGCCATGTTGGCGATGGTCGCGCGGTCCGCCAGCGGCAGGTGGTCGAGGCCGTCACCGTAGAATTCCACGAACTTGCCGACCACGCCCTTCTCGCGCAGCATTTCGACCACTTTCAGCACGAGGTCCGTGCCGGTGGTGCCTTCCATCATGCGGCCCGTCAGCTCAAAGCCCACGACCTCGGGGATCAGCATGGAGATCGGCTGACCCAGCATCGCGGCCTCGGCCTCGATCCCGCCGACGCCCCAGCCTAGAACGGCGGCGCCGTTGACCATGGTGGTGTGGCTGTCGGTGCCCACCAGCGTGTCGGGGTAGGCCACTTCCTCGCCATTCTGGTCCTTGTCGGTCCAAACGGTCTGGCTGAGGTACTCAAGGTTCACCTGGTGGCAGATGCCGGTGCCGGGGGGCACAACGCGGAAGTTGTTAAACGCCTTCTGACCCCACTTGAGGAAGGTATAGCGCTCGATGTTGCGCTCATATTCGCGGTCCACGTTCATCTGGAAGGCGCGCGGGTTGCCAAACTCGTCGATCATGACCGAGTGGTCGATGACGAGGTCGACGGGGTTCAGCGGGTTGATCTTGTCGGCGTCGCCACCAAGCGCCACCAGACCGTCGCGCATCGCGGCAAGGTCGACCACCGCCGGCACGCCGGTGAAGTCCTGCATCAGCACGCGGGCCGGACGGTAGGCGATCTCACGCGGGTTCTTGCCGCCCTTGGTCGCCCATTCGGCGAAAGCCTTGATGTCGTCTTGGGTGACGGTCTTGCCGTCTTCAAAACGCAGCATGTTTTCCAGAACGACTTTCAACGCCGCTGGCAGTTTGGAGAAGTCGCCCAGACCAGCCGCTTCGGCGGCGGGGATGGAGTAATAGGCGACGTTCTGGCTGCCAACGGAGAGGGTTTTCCGTGTCTTGGCACTGTCGTGACCGACTTGGATTGTCATGGCGGGCTCCCTTCGGGGTCTGATGGGTGGCTAGATTGCCGTCTCAATGCCACTACGGGCGCGGCGGTTCAACTGTTATCAGGCGGTTTCGCGCGATTTTGTATACCATTGTGTACCGACTTTAAAGGGGGCATCATGCGCGGCATGCGGCTGTGGGCGCTAACGGCCGTTTCAACAAAGGTTGATTGGTATTTTACCCTCCCAGCCGTTAGACCAAAGCCATCACCGCGATATTGATCCGTCTGGAATTTTATGAAGCCCCTGATTTTTCCCGTCCTTGCCGCATTTTCGCTGCTGGCCGCGCCGTTGCAGGCTCAGCAGGAGCAGCCTGTGGTGGTCGAACTCTTTACCTCTCAGGGCTGTTCCTCTTGCCCCGATGCCGATGCGATGCTCGCCGAATTGGCCGAGCGGGAGGATATCATCGCGCTCGCGCTGCATGTGGATTACTGGGACTACATCGGCTGGGAGGATCCCTTTGGCGATCCGGCCCATGCCGAGCGTCAGCGCGGCTATGCCGCGGTCGGCGGGCGGCGCAGCGTTTATACGCCTGAGCTGATCGTGCAGGGGCAGACCGATATCGTCGGCGCGAAACCGATGAAACTGATGGACGCGGTCGAACGTCATGCAGAGGCCGCGCCGCAGGTGGCGCTGACGGTCGCGCGGTCAGGCGGTGCGGTTGAGATCACGGCAGACCCTTTGGCCAAAGGCGTGGGGCCAATGCAAGTCCACATGCTGCGCTATTCACCGATGGAGCGGACCAAGGTCACCCGGGGGGAAAACGCGGGCCATGTCATGGAGCACAGCAACGTGGTGCAGGGCTGGCAGGTCTTGGCGGACTGGGACGGGGCGGCGCCGCTGTCACTGCGTGCCGAGGCTGAGGGCGATCTGCCCGTCGTGGTCATCGTTCAGCGCAAAGAGCAGGGCGGCCCGGGGGCGATCCTTGCCGCCGCGCGAGCCAAGTAAGGCGCGGCGTTAGGTTTCGTGGGGCCGCCAGCGGCGGTGCACCCAGAACCACTGTTCCGGCGTCTTGGTGACCTGCGCGGTCAGACTGTCGTTCAGCGCCTGCGTCATGGTCATCGGATCGCTATGCGGCACCGGCGCTTCGAGCACCACGTCAAAGCTGACGCCATCGTCCTGACGAATGCCGTAAAAGGGGATCAGCAGCGCATCATAGCGCAGCGCCAGTTCCGCCGCCGAGATGGCGGTGCGGGCAGGCTTGCCGATAAAGTCGAGGATCGGCGCGCGGATGACATGTTGGTCGAACAGCAGCACCAGCCGACCGCCCTGTTTCAGATGCCGCACGAAACCCGCCGTGCCGCGCCGCCCTTGCGGAAACACCGGCCCGCCAAAGGCTTCGAGCGTTTTGACGTAATGTGCGTTGAAATAGGGGTTTTTCATCTCGCGGTAGAGGCCGCCGATGTCATAGCCCCGCGCCACGAGGGAGGCCCGCGCCGCTTCGTAATTGCCGTAATGCCCGGTCACGAGGATCACCGGCTGGCCCGTGCGGTTGGCCTCTTCCAGCGCAGCCATGCCCGGCCCCTGTGGGGCGATCTCGGCCATGCGTTTGGGAAAGTCCTCGGCGTAGTAATTCTCGATAAAAGACCGCCCGAGATTGTTGAGGCAGCGGGTGGCAATCTCCTCACGTCGGGCAAGCGGCATCTCGGGCCAGACATGCTCAAGATTGTCCAGCGCCCGGCGGCGGTAGCCCGCGAGGGGGGCCAGAACATGCTGCACCAATCCGCCGACAAAGCCGACCCGCGTCTTATAGGGCAGGGCCAAAGCCGTGCGGATGATGCCGACGATCAGCAGGTTGCTTAGGTAATGCCGGGCCCGGCGACCGAAGGGATAGGGCTTTTTGGCTTTGGTGGCTGGGTCCGACATGGGCTCTGACAGGCTGTTAAACTTTTCCTGACATAGCCTGCGCTGACGCGCGCAACAAGCCATGCCGGACGGCATAGGCCGGGGTCAGCCGTCAGAGGCCCGGGCAGGGGGCATTGTACTTTGCCGCCGATGGAAAGCTTAGGCGGTGGCGTCCGGCACGCAGGTGCCGCTGCTGATGTCGAGTTTCATCCCCTCGGCGCAGGTCATGACCTGTTTGTCATGAACGCAGCCCGAAGCAAGGGCGAGGGAGGGGGCCGTGAGCGCCATGAGGGCGCCGAGTGTCAGTGCGAGTTTCATGTCGTTTGCTCCTTTGACAGGCGCGGATAGGGTACACCCACCCGCGCCAATCTCAAAGCGTTACGATCCGCGTGTTACGCGCCGAAGACGCGCTTGAAGATCGTGTCGACATGTTTGGTGTGGTAGCCCATGTCGAATTTCTCATTGATGCCGTCTTCGCCCAAGGCCGCGACGACCTCTTCATCGGCCAGCAGCAATTCGCGGAAATCGAGCCGTTCTTCCCAGACCTTCAGCGCGTTGCGCTGCACCATGGAATAGGCATCTTCGCGGCTCACACCCGCTTGGGTCAGGGCCAGAAGCACCCGCTGGCTCATCACAAGGCCGGGGAATTTGTTCATGTTCTCCAGCATGTTATCGGGGAAGATCAGCATTTTGTCGACGACGCCCGCCAGACGGTGCAGGGCGAAGTCCAGCGTCACGGTGGCATCGGGGCCAATGCCGCGCTCGACAGAGGAATGCGAGATGTCGCGCTCGTGCCAAAGCGCCACGTTCTCCATCGCCGGGATCACCGACATGCGCACGAGGCGGGCCAGACCGGTCAGGTTCTCGGTCAGAACCGGGTTCTTCTTATGCGGCATGGCCGAGGAGCCTTTTTGCCCCATGGAGAAGAATTCCGCCCCTTCCAGCACCTCGGTGCGCTGCATATGGCGAATCTCGATCGCGACGTTTTCGATGCTGCTGGCGATGACGCCGAGCGTGGCAAAGAACATCGCATGACGGTCGCGCGGGATGACTTGGGTCGAAATCGGCTCGGGGTTGAGGCCCAGTTTCTCACAGACATGCTCTTCGACGCGCGGGTCGATATTGGCGAAAGTGCCGACAGCGCCCGAGATCGCACCGGTGGCAATCTCCTCACGCGCGGCGACGAGGCGGGCGCGGTTGCGGTCCATCTCGGCATAGAAACGGGCAAAGGTGAGGCCCATGGTGGTGGGTTCTGCGTGGATGCCGTGGCTGCGGCCCACGCGCACGGTGTCTTTATGCTCAAGCGCGCGTTTCTTCAGCGCGGCGAGCAGCTTGTCCATACCGTCGAGCAGCAGGTCGGCGGCACGCGTCAGTTGCACGTTGAAACAAGTGTCGAGCACGTCGGAGGAGGTCATCCCCTGATGCACGAAACGCGCCTCGTCGCTGCCGACATGTTCGGCCAGATGCGTGAGGAAGGCGATGACGTCATGTTTGGTCACGGCTTCGATCTCGTCGATGCGGGCCACGTCGAACTCGACATCCTTGGCTTTCCACACGGCGTCGGCGTTTTCGCGCGGGATCGTGCCCAGATCGGCCATGGCGTCGCAGGCATGGGCCTCGATCTCGAACCAGATGCGGAATTTCGTTTCCGGCGACCAGACGGCAACCATATCGGGACGGGAGTAGCGGGGGATCATGCGCGCACCTTTTTAGGACAGGGGATGGGTCAAGGGCGGCATAGACTGACTTGGGGTTAAGGACAAGTCTGAGGGGGGAGGGCCAGCACCTGCCCGGTCGCATCAAAGGTGCGCCAGATATACCGGCACGCCTTTAGTATGGCGGGCGGTCAGGCGATGGCCCGGCGTCTGCGGCGTGATTCCGGGCCGGGGTGGTAAAGTCACCGTCGTCACAGAAGCTCTGTCACCACCGTCGAACTCCGCTCCAACGTCCGATGCACGGGGCATTTATCCGCAATCTCCAAGAGCCGTTGACGCTGCTCTTCGGTCAAATCCCCCTCCAGCCGGATACGCCGCCGCCAAGTGTCGATCTTCTCTGCCGCGCCGGTGCATGCGTCCTGCGCATGCACCTTGTCGTGGCAGACATCCACGCTCACGCCGTCGAGTGGCCAGCCCTTGCGCCGGGCATACATGCGGATGGTCATCGAGGTGCAAGCCCCCAATCCGGCAGACAGAAACCCATAGGGCGACATGCCGCGGTTGGTGCCGCCATAGGCCTGCGGCTCATCCGCCAGTGCGTGGTGATGCGGGCCTGCGTTCACGTCTTGCAAGAACCCGTCGGCATCCGCTTCGGTCACGCGCACGATCCCTTCCGGCGCGCCGGGGGGCGGGGCGGGGGATTTCAGCTCCATGTAGCGATCCGCCCATGTGGCGATGATCTCTGCCGCATATTCGGCGTCGCGTGGGCGGGTGATCAGGTGGTCGGCATCGTCGAGGGTCACGAAGCTTTTGGGGTGTTTCGCGGTCATGAAAATCTGTCCGGCATTGTCGATGCTGACGATCTCATCGCGCGGCGCATGCATCACAAGCAGCGCGGCTTTCAGCCCCGCGATATCGGGGGCGAGCGTGGCCCCCTGCAGATCGTCGATGAACCCCTGACTGATGGTAAAGGGCCGCCCACCGAGATTGACCTCGGCACTGCCATTTTCCGAAATCTCGGGCAGGCTCTCGGCAAAGTTATGGGTCACATGGGCCGGATCGAAAGGCGCGCCGAGCGTGGCGACAGCGCTCACATGGGGCAGTTGTGCGGCGGCTTTAAGCACTGCCGCGCCGCCCAGTGAATGGCCGATCAAAAGCGCGGGGGCCATGTCACGGCCCGACAGATAGCGGCAAGCGGCGAGCAGATCATTGACGTTGGACGAGAACGACGTCTTTTCGAAATCGCCCTCGGAATGCCCCAGCCCGGTGAAGTCAAAGCGCAGTACCGCAATCCCCATCGCCGCCAAACGGCCCGCGATGCGCCGCGCGGCGGGGCTGTCTTTGCCGCAGGTGAAACAATGCGCGAAAAGCGCGGTCGCCAGATGCGGCCCCTCCGGCATGTCCAGCCGTGCGGAGAGTTCCGTGCCGCCCAGGCCGGGAAAGGTGATGCGTTCGATGGCCATGAGGCTCTCCAATTTGCTTGGGCTAAAGGTGACATCTCTAGCGGGCGGATCAAGGGCCGGGGCCGCGCGCTCACCCAAGCGTGACGCGAAAGCACTGCGCGTGATCGCATTTGCCCCCGGTTGTTGCTTTGTATACGACTTGTGCAAAACCCCTGTCGGAGACATATCTTGGCCCAGCCCCCCAAACCGAACCTGCACCCTGCCACCATCGCGGCCCAAGCCGCGGGCGCCGTCGATCCCGCGTCAGGCGGGGTGGTGCCGCCGGTGCAATTCGCCACCACCTATCTGCGGGACGAGAATTACGATCTGGTCAATCCCAACAACGTCTATCTGCGCTCGCATAACGAAAATACCCGCGTGGCGGAGCGTCTGCTGAACGCGCTCGAAGGGGCCGACGAGACGCTGATCTTCCCCTCGGGCATGGCGGCCATCGCGGCGGTCTTTCGCACGGTGCCCAATGGGGCGAGCGTGGTGGTGCAAAGCCAGATTTACTGGGGCACGACGAAATGGATCCGCGATTTCTGCGCCCGGCGGCAGATCGCGCTGCATGAGGTGGAGGCAAGCGATCTTGACGCCTTTGCCGCCCTGTGCCGCGCTGAAAAGCCTGACCTCTGCCTGATCGAGACGCCGTCGAACCCGTGGCTGCGGATCACCGATATCGCCGGGGCCGCTGCCGCCGCGCATAAGGTCGGCGCGACGCTGGTGGTCGACAGCACCGCAGCCTCGCCGGTGCTGAGCCACCCGTTGAAGCATGGCGCGGATATCGTGATGCATTCGGCGACGAAGGGGATCAACGGCCATTCCGATGTTCTGGCCGGGTCGCTCGCCACCAATGACGCCGAGACGCCGCGTTGGCAGATGATCCGCGATGACCGCAATGAGGCGGGCGCGGTGATTGGCCCGATGGAGGCGTGGCTATTGGCGCGTGGGATGCGGACCCTGCCGCTCAGGATGCGCGAAATGTCTCGCAATGCCATGGCCTTGGCTGAATTTCTGTCGGATCATCCGCAGGTGGAAAAAGTGATGTACCCCGGCCTGCCGGACCACCCCGGCCATGCGCTGGCCGCGCAGCAGATGCGCGGGGGCTATGGCGGGCTCTTGTCCTTTGTCGTCAAAGGTGGGGCCGAGGCGGCGTTGAAAGCGGCGGGGCGGTTGCAACTGTTCCACCGCGCGACCTCGCTCGGCGGGGTGGAAAGCCTTGTCGAGCATCGGCACACGATCGAGCCGCATACCGGGATCCCCGAGGGGCTGTTGCGTCTGTCGGTCGGGATCGAGGATGTCGAAGACCTTGGCGCTGATCTGGGCCAAGCGCTCGGGCAGTGAAACGAAATTGGCCGCGCACCCTCGCGGCCAATCTTGCCTCACCTTTCAGACCATTCCTGCAACTTGTCGATCACCCCATCGGTCAGCGATTGCAGATCCTCCTGCACCGCCAGTGCCGGGCAGGGCTGGTCCAGCCGCGCGGCCATATCGCCCATGTGGAAGCCATTGGCGCTGTCGAGCGTCTCTAATTCCTCCCAAGTCACCGGCGCGGCAACCGGCGCACCGGGGCGCGCGCGAAGGGAGTAGGGCGCGATGGCCGTAGCACCGCGTTCATTGCGCAGCCAGTCGATGAAAATCCGGCCCTTGCGCTTGGCCTTGGACATGGTCGCGACATAGCGGTCGGGGTCTTGCGCGGCCATGACATGGGCAAAGGTCTTGGCGAAAAGTTTGACCGTCTCCCAACCGCGCGTGCGGCGCAGGGCCAGCCAGACGTGCACGCCCTTGCCGCCGGTGACGATGGCCCCCGATTGCAGGCCGAGGGCCGCCAGCGCATCGCGCAGCTCAAACGCTGCTGCGCGGACATCGGCCCAGTCCAACCCTTCATCGGGGTCGAGGTCAAAGACCAGCCGATCGGGGCGGTCCAACCGATCCACCCGCGCGCCCCAGATGTGATACTCCAAACTGCCCATCTGCGCCGCCGCGATCAGGCTTTCGGGGCGCGTGGCATAGAGGTAATCCGCCGCGTCGCCATCGCTTTCCTCGATCGAGACGCGTGACAGCGCGTCGGGCATCCCGCCGCTGTCGTGTTTTTGAAAGAAACATTGCCCGTCGATCCCCGAAGGGCAGCGGAAGAGCGACAGCGGACGGTGGCCCATGAGGTCGATCATCCGCTCCCCGACACGTTCGTAATGCCGTGCCACATCGCCTTTGGTGCAGCCCGCATCGGGAAAAACCCTGCGGTCGGCATTGCTGATCTGCACGCCGCCGATCTTGCTGTCGCTGTCCATCTTAGGCTCCTCTTGCGGTTCCTCCAAGGTCACGCTGCCCGCGGCCTTATCCTCGCGCAGGCCCAGAAAACTGCCGTGCCGGATCACGCCATCGGCGGTAAACTCGGCAAAGTCGACCTCGGCCACCAGATCAGCGCGGACCCATTTGGCATCTCGCGCCACCTCCGCGGGCACATCGGCTGCGGGCGGGGTCTTGCGGGCGGTCATGGCGCGGGCGAGGTCGGACATCACCTCCTCAGAGAACCCCGTGCCGACGCGGCCCTTGTAGCGCAATTCGCCGCCCTCATGGCTGCCCAGCAGGAGCGAGGCAAAGGCGCGGCCCTTTTTGTCGGAGGGGGAATAGCCGATGATGACGAATTCCTGCCGCCGGGTGCATTTGACCTTGAGCCAGCTTTTGCTGCGCCTGCTGGAATAGGGCGCGTCAACGCGTTTGGAGATGATCCCCTCAGCCCCGGCTTTGCAGGCGCGGTCGAAGACTTCGGGACCATGACCGATGACATGCTCGCTCAGCCGCAGCGGCCCGCCTGCGGGCACGCCGGATAGCAATTGCGCCAGACGCGCGCGGCGGTCCATCTGCGGCGCGTCGCGAAAATCCTCCCCGTCGAGCGACAGCAGATCGAAGGCGTAAAAGACCAGCGGATGCCCCTCTTTCAGCGCCTTTTGCAGCGAAGAGAAGGCCGAGCCGTTGATCTTGGCCGCCATGACCTCTCCGTCCAACAGCGCCCGGTCGCAGGGCAGCGGATCGAAGGCGGCCCCAAGCGCGCCAAACTTATCGGTCCAATCCTTGCCGGAGCGGGTGAAAAGCCGCGTGCCGTTCTTTCCGAGGGACACCAGACAGCGGTAGCCGTCGAACTTGGTCTCATGCATCCAACCGTCCCCCTCGGGCGCGTCGGCGACGAGGGTGGCAAGCTGGGGTTTGACGAAAGCGGGGTTCTTGCCTTTGCGTTTGGGGCGTGGGTCGGCGACCTCTTTGGCGGGGGCGTCTTTGGCGATCTCGGCCATGGTGCGGCCCGTGGTGATCGACCGGGCGGTGCCCTTGGTCAGCCCATCGGGCAGATCGCGGGCATAGTCGTCACGCTCTTTGATCAGCAGCCAGTTCTCGCGCTTTTCCCGGCCCCGCATCCGCACCAGCGTCCAACCGCCCTGCATCTGCTGGCCTTGCAGCGTGAATTTGAGCTTGCCGTCTTTCAGCCCCTTTGGCACATCGCCCTGCGGCATCCATGTGCCCCGGTCCCAAAGCATGACCGTACCGCCGCCATATTGCCCCTTGGGGATCGTCCCCTCAAAGCCGCCATAGTCAAGCGGATGGTCCTCGGTCCGCACGGCAAGGCGTTTTTCCGACGGGTCGGGGGAGGGGCCTTTGGTGACGGCCCAACTCAGCAGCACCCCCTCCCATTCAAGGCGAAAATCATAGTGCAGGCGGGTGGCATCGTGTTTCTGAACGACAAAGCTTTGCCCCGCGCCGCTGCCGATCTGGCCGCGCGGCTCGGCTGTCGCCTCGAAATCGCGTTTGGCGTTGTAGCTGGCCAGCCTGTCGGGGGATTTGGCCATCACGAGGCTTTCTTACGCGGCGCCTTTTTCTTGGCGCTGGATTTTCCGCCGCCCGCTTCTTTCAGGCTCTCTTTCAGCGCGCCCATAAGGTCGATCACATTCTCGCCCTCGGCGGCGCTGTCATCCCCGGTCTGCACGCGCGGGGTCTTTTTG